>JBLNGH010000301.1:0-4859 GCA_050264575.1 Acidobacteriota bacterium
CGCAAGGGCTTGTACCTCACGCGACGGCGCCAGGGCCTCGTGGGGCTATATGGTCGCGGGTTTCTTTTTCTAGACCGGGCAAATAGCGCGATTAACCCTCGGGACCGAAAACTAAACCCGAAGTCTTGATCATCGTTTGATCGGCGCGAGCGCCGGCGGCGGCCCCTTCCACAGATCGGCCAGGCCGGGCTCCTGCATCACCTTCTCGATCTCGTCGATCTCCATCGGCAGTCCCGCCGAGAGATGCTCGTTCCCGGTGTCGGTGATGACGAACATGTCCTCGAGCCGGATGTACACGCGCTCGTCGCGGATCGTCAGCGCCGGCTCGATCGAGAAGACCATGCCCGTCGTGTAGACGCCGTCGAACTGTCCGCCGTTGACGTCGTGCACCTCGAGGCCGACCCAGTGGCCGTAGCTGTTCCGCGGATTGGCGTAGCGCGCGACGAAGGCGGTCGCCGCTTCCTTGATCTTCGGATCGGTGAACGTGAACGTCTCGAGGATCTTCGTCATCTTCTCGTGCGCGATCTTCAGCCGATCGGCGGCCTGGCCGGGACCGATCGACGACATCAACGCCTGGTAGAACTTCACGTAGACGCCGTACATCTCGCGCTGGCGCGGGCTGAATTTGCCGTTGGCCGGAAACATCCGCGTGACGTCGGACGTGTAGTACTTGTACTCCGGCGCGTAATCGAAGAGGACGAGATCGCCGTCGGCCAGCTTGGTCTGCGCGCTGTGGTAGTGCGGCCAGGCGGCATTCGCGCCCGTCGCGACGAGCGCGAAGTAGCCGATCCCCATGCCGTTGTGGCGCTTGAAGAGGTAGTCGGCGACCGCCTCGATTTCGTACTCGTACATCCCCGGCTTGGCCGACTTCATCCCCTCGAGAATCCCGAGGCTCGCCAGCCGCGTCGCTTCGCGAATCACCGCGATCTCAGCCGGACTCTTGACGAGGCGCAGCCGGTCCAGGATCGGATCGAGATCCATGACTTCTGACCGGGTCGCAATCGTCTTGATCTTGTCTCTGAACACCAGCTCTTTCGAGGAGCGGCCGTCCCACGGATCCTGCTGGGATTCGCGCTCGAACGATCGCACGCGATCGGTCGCGACGGCGCCGATCGATTCCTGCCGGAACGGCACGTAAATCGTCCGGCCCTCGGCGGCAAGCGTCTTGACGACGGCGTCGAACGTCGAACGCTCCGCGACTTTTTCGACACCCGTAATCTTCCGCGCCTCATCGTCCGGGCCGAGCAGCGGCCCCTCGGAGTTCTCGAGGCTCGAGTGCGGCGCCAGGAAGAGCGTCGAGGCCTTCGCGCGGCCGTCGATCACCAGGATCGCCCGCGGCACCTCGACCCCGCACAAGTAGAAGAACTGCTTGTTCTGCTTGAATTTCTCGTAGTCGGGCCGCTCGGTGGCGCCCGTCACGATCGCCACGCCGTCGCCGATGCGATCCATCACCGCGGCGCGGTGGGCGGCGAACTCGGCCGGCGAGTACGCGTCGGTGAAGAGCGGTTTGTCGGCAAGAAGCGGGGCAACGAGGACAACGGTCGCGATCGCCGCGGCCACGCGCACGGATTTGAGGAGCGTCATGGGGCCTCCTGGGAAAACTAAGAACTAAGAACTGAGAACTGAGAACTCAGAACTCAAGAACCCTGTAATCGGTCGGAGGGAAGCGCTCTAAGTTCTGAGTTCTAATCGATTAAGTTCTAAGTTCTGAGTTCTAACTTTCGTGCCACGCCCGCCGGTGTCCGAGCGCTCGTCAGGATGCGGCCGAGCGCGTCGACCAACTGCTCCAGATGCGCCTCGACGCAGTGACCCATCAGTCCAATCTGGACCCAGTTGCGGCGCTCGAGGTACTCGCTCTGATACGCCACCAGCAGGCCGTGGCGCTGCAGCCGATCGCCGAGGGCCGCCGCACTCAGCGACGAAGGAAGCGGAATCGTGATGACGGCCGGTGTCGCGTGGACTTCGTCGACGAGGATGGGCAGGCCGAGGTCGCGCAGCCGCGGCCGCAGCCAGCGCGAAAGCGCGGCCACCTGCTCGAACGGCTCGTCGGTGTTGAACCGGCTCAACGCCGCGTCGAGCGCCGCGACGAGATTCGACGAATGGGTGAACGGAATTCCTTCCTTGTCGGCGCAGTACCCCAGATCGAGGTAGCGCGGCAGCCGGTCCGGCGCCGGAGCAATGCCGTGCGCGTGGAACACGAACGACAGACCGGGCAACGAGCCCAGCGCTTTGCCGCTCGTCCCCGACGCCAGGTACACGCCCGAGAGGTCCATCCGCACCGCGCCGATCGCGCTGACGCAGTCCAGGCACAGCGCGAAATCGTGCTGCCGGGAGATCGACTTGAGCATCTCCACGTCGTTCCACATGCCTGTGGACGTTTCGCTGGCCACGGCCCAGAGCCATTGGGCGCCGACGCGCTCGACCGTGCGCTCGATCTGCCGGCTGTCGAAGGGCGAACCCCACTCGTACTCGACGGCGGTGTAATCCAGCCGCATCCGCCGCGCGTGGTCGATCAACCGCTCGCCGAATTCACCGTTGCTGAGAATGACGCCCGGCGAATCGAGCAGCGTCAGCTGTCCGGCGACGACGTCGTTGGCGAGCGTGCCGGTGCCGACCAGGATCTGGACGTCGGCGGCGTTCACGAGCCGGCAGAGGCCGGCCTTCGTGCGCGCGAACTCTTCCTTGAACTGACCGTTGCGGTGCGACACGGGCTGCCGTTCGAACGCAGCCCGTACCTCGCGCGCAAGCGGCACGGGTCCGGGAAGGAAGCTGATCGGCTCCCCGGCGGCGGCCGCAATCGACGGCGCCTTGGCCTGGAACTGCTCGAAGGTCAAATACATTGGTTGGAAGGGCGCCTCGGCCGTGCCGACGCGGCCCGCAAATGGCACGAAGCCAAGATGCCTGTACAACTTCTCCTGGCGAAGCGTGCCGGAAATGATCGCCAGATCGAACCCCCGAGCGCGTCCGTGCGAGATCAGGATGTCGATCAGCCCACGAAATACCGTGCCTCGGCGGTAATCGCGACGGACCGCGAGCAGCCGCAGCTCGCAGACGCTTCTCCCCGACGGCAGGTACGGATCGACGTTCCCGAGCTTCTCGTCGAGAGAGAACGGCCGGTCTCCGCGGATCGCCAGCATCCCGACGACCTGATCCTGGTCAATGGCGATGAGATAGGTGTTCTCGTCGTGGAACCGGTCGACGTGACGCCGCAGCGCGTTGGGCTGGTGCTGGGGAATTTCCTCTACGAAGGTTTCATAGGCGAGCTGGAAGATTTGCTCGAATTCCCATGACTCCGTTGCCACCTTGTACTGCACCTGCCGGAGGGACACGATTGGGCCGGATTATATGACGGGAAAAGGAGTTCTGCCCGAAAAGCCTGATACGATTCCGGGCCGAGGAGCGGGTATGTTTCGCAGAACCATCCTGACAGTTTTCGCCGCGATCTTCGCCGGATTTGCATCCTCCGGACAGGCGCAACAGCCTTCATCGATCGCCGACTTGAAAACGACCGCCGAGGCGTCTGGATTCAAATCAACGTCCACATACGAGGACGTTGTGAAGTTCATGAAGGCCGTGGACGCCGCCTCGCCGAACATCTTCTACACGACCTACGGCAAGACCTCCGAAGGGCGCGAGATGCCGCTCGCCGTGGTCGGAACCGGACTGAAAGACGCGAGCGCGGCGTCAGTGCGGGCGACGAACCGCGTGCGCGTGCACATTCAGGGCAACATCCACGCCGGCGAGGTCGAGGGCAAGGAATCGGCCCAGATCCTTCTTCGCGAGTTTGCGCTCGGCCAGCACGCCGACTGGCTCAAGACGATGGTGTTCATCGTCACGCCGATCTACAACATCGACGGCAACGAGAAGTTCGGACAGAACCGCGGCCGCCAGAACGGGCCGATCAACGGGATGGGGACGCGGGCGCAGGCGCAGAACATCAACCTGAACCGCGATTACATGAAGCTCGACGCGCCTGAAGGCCAGGCGTCAGCGAAGCTGTGGGTCGATTACGACCCGCACGTCGGCTTCGACCTCCACACGTCGGACGGCTCCTGCCACGCCTACTACCTGACGTATTCGCCGCCGCTCAACCCGGACACGAGCGACGCGATCATGAACGTGATGAAGAACGAGTGGTTCCCGTTCGTGACGAAGAACATCAAGGCGAAGCATGGCTGGGACACCTTCTATTACGGCAACACGAACCCCGGCGGGTGCCCGGCCACGGGCCGCGGACGCGGGGGCGGTGGCGCGGCGGGCGCAGCGGGAGACCCGGCGGGACGTGGCGGCGGCGCGGCGGGCGGCGATCCCGGACGCGGCCGGGCCGCGCAAGCGCCTCCGCCCGAAGGTCAGGCGGCGCAGCCGGCGGGACCGCGCGCGTGGGGCACGTTCGAACATCTGCCGCGCTACCACAACAGCTACGTCGGGCTGCGGAATCGATTCGCGCTCCTGAGCGAGGCGTATTCGTACGCGACGTTCGAGGATCGAATCAAGGCGACGAACTACTTTCTCGAAGAGGCGCTGAACTTCGTCAATCAGAACGCCGATCGGGTCAAGCAGATCACCGCCGCGGCCGACAAGGAGGCGATCGCCGGAAAATCGCTCGCGACGCGCGCGCGAATCAAGACCGGCGGCATGGTCGAGATCCTGATGGGCGACGTCGAAGACGAGGTCAACCCCGTGAGCGGCGCCACCATGTGGCGTCGCAAGGACGTCGTCAAACCCGAGCAGATGACCGATCGGATGTGGTTCGAGCCAACGGCGACCGAAGACGTGCCGGTGGAGTATTACATTCCTGCCGCGGCCACGGCATCGATCGAGCTCCTGCGCAAACACGGGATCCAGATGCGGCAGACGAC
>JBLNGH010000302.1:0-3311 GCA_050264575.1 Acidobacteriota bacterium
CAGACCGCTGGCCGAGACGCCGATCACTGCGTCGCGTTTCGACACGCGGAGGCGCGCCATCGATCGCGCCCCTTCTTCGAAATTATCCTCGACGCCTTCGCGCGTCTTGAAGACCGCCTCCTGCCCGCCGGCCATGATCGCCTGCACGAGCTTCGGCGGCGTGCCGAACGTCGGCGGCATCTCGGCCGCCTCGACAATGCCGAGCCGGCCGCTGGTGCCGGCGCCGACCAGGAACACCCGTCCGCCCTTTTTCAGGGTGTTGACGATGATCTCGACGCCGTGCGCGATGCGCTCGCGCTCCTTGTGCACGGCCTCGACGACGCGACGATCCTCGGCGCTGACGAGATCGATGATCTCGAGCACGGGCATCCGATCAACCGCGAGCGTCGCCGGGTTGATGGCTTCAGTTGGGAGATCCTGCCACTTCGAATGATAGGGCATGAGCACACGCGGTCGACGGCTTCGGCATGGTCGCCACGCGACCGCAATGAGCAAAAGCTGTAGCGTACTATAGGTCCGGCGCACGCCGGAAATCCCGCGCGCGTCATGGATTATCGGGGAATCTGCGATCCGCATGTCTGCGCCTACGCCTGAAAGCTACCTCCGGCATCTCGAAGTCGAGCGGCGGATGGCCGCCAACACGCTCGCCGCCTATCGGCGCGACCTCGCCCGGCTGTCGGAGTTCGCCGAGGGACTGAAGCAGCCGCTGACACATCTCACGCGAAGTCAGCTCGAAGCGTTCGTCCGGGATCTCATGTCGTCGGGGCTCTCGCCCGCCTCGACGGCACGCGTCGTCGCGTCGACGCGCGGGTTCTTCCGGTTCCTGCGGCTCATCGGCGGCGTCGCCGCCAATCCCGCCGAAGATCTGCAGGCGCCGCGCGCATTCGCCTCGCTGCCGCGCTTTCTCTCGATGGAAGACGTCGACGCGCTGCTCGCCGCCCCCGAAATCTCGACGCCGCGCGGGGTTCGCGATCGCGCGCTCATCGAGGTGCTGTACGCGACAGGATTGCGCGTCTCCGAGCTCGTCGGTCTTCGTGTGACCGACATCCGCGCCGATCAGGGGTACGTGCAGTGTCTGGGCAAGGGCCGCAAGCAGCGGATCGTGCCGCTCGGCGATGCGGCCGCCGACTGGGTTCGCCGCTATGTCGCCGAGGGACGGCCGGCGCTGGTGGGCAAGAGGCAAACGCCCTGGCTCTTCGTGAACGCGCGCGGGGGCGGCCGGTTGTCGCGAAGCGGGTTCTGGAAACTGCTCAAACGCTACGGGCTGCAGGCGGGCGTGCGCGCGCACCTCAGTCCGCACGTGTTGCGCCATTCGTTTGCGACCCATCTGCTCGAGCGCGGCGCCGACCTGCGGGCAATCCAGGCCATGCTCGGGCATGCCGACCTGTCGACGACGCAGATTTACACGCACGTGCTGGAGGCGCGGCTCCGCCAGGTCTACGATCAATTTCACCCGCGCCATTGACCGTTGTCAGGGGTCTGCCGGACGCGAGACATTTGTTCGCGAGTTCAGGGAATCAGACGCCCCCATTGCCTGATCGGAACCCGTCTGGTAGGGTTAACTGTTCGAACGTACAGGAGTTTTCACAATGGGCCGCACCGGCCGTCACTTGTTCACCTCTGAATCCGTTACCGAAGGCCATCCCGACAAAATCGCCGACCAGATCTCCGACGGCATTCTCGACGCGATCATCGCGCAGGATCCGGTCGCCCGCGTCGCGTGTGAAACGCTCGTGACCACCGGGCTCGCGATCATCGCGGGCGAGATCACGACGAGCAGCAGCGTCGATTTCCAGCGGGTCGTCCGCGAAGTCATTCGCGACGTCGGCTACACGCGCGCGAAATTCGGCTTCGACTGCGAGACCTGCTCGGTCCTCTCGGCGATCCACGAGCAGTCGCGGGACATCGGCCAGGGCGTGGACACGGGCGGCGCCGGGGATCAGGGCCTGATGTTCGGATACGCCTGCCGTGAGACGCCGGAGTTGATGCCGCTCCCCATCATGCTCGCGCACAAGCTGGTGCGCGGCCTGTCGGACGTCCGCCGCCGCGGCGAGCTCGACTACCTCCGGCCGGACGGCAAATCGCAGGTCACCGTCGAATACGACGGCGATCAACCCGCGCGGATCGACGCCGTCGTCCTCTCCACGCAGCACAGTCCGGACGTCACGCACGAGACGATCACGCGCGATGTCACCGAGAAAATCGTCAAGCGGCTGATCCCGGCCGAGATGATGGACAAGAACACGAAGATCTACGTCAACCCGACGGGCCGGTTCGTCATCGGCGGCCCGCACGGCGACGCCGGCGTCACCGGACGCAAGATCATCGTCGACACCTACGGCGGCGCGGCGCCGCACGGCGGGGGAGCGTTCTCAGGCAAAGATCCGACGAAAGTCGATCGATCCGCGTGCTACATGGCGCGCTACATCGCCAAGAACGTCGTCGCCGCCGGGCTCGCCGATCGCGCGCTCGTGCAGCTGGCTTACGCCATCGGCGTGGCCGATCCCGTCTCGATTCTCGTCGACACGTCGGACACCGGCCGCATTCCCGATGCGGAGATCGTCGCGCTCGTCAGGAAACACTTCACGCTCACGCCGCGCGGGATCATCGACACGCTGCAGCTCCGGCGGCCCATCTACCGCAAGACCGCCGCATTCGGCCACTTCGGCCGCACCGAACCGGAGTTCACGTGGGAGCGCACCGACAAAGCGGCCGCGCTGGCTGCAGGCGCGGGCGCACGGATCGAGGAGCCAGTCGAAGGCGTCACGCAACGCTGACGCGCGCGAACCGTACCCGGTGTGCGGCGTTTTCTGAGAGCAATTCTGTTCATCACGGCGGCCCTCGTGGCCGCCGTCGCGTTTTACGTCGCGGTTACAGTGCCCCCGGCGAGCCGGCCGCTGGCGCCCGCGCTGCCGTCGACCGTCGTGCTCGGCGGCTATCACATCCACAGCAATCGCTCGGACGGATCCGGCAGCGTCGATCAGATCGCCGCCGCCGCCAGGCGCGCGGGACTCAGCTTCATCGTCCTCACCGACCACGGCGACGGCACGCGCATACCTGACGCGCCGGCATACAGGGATGGCGTGCTTTGCATCGATGCGATCGAGGTGAGCTCGCTGGGGGGCCACATCGTCGCGATGGGTCTGACGGCCGCGACGCCGTTTCCGCTCGCCGGCGAGACCGCTGACGTCGTCGAAGACGTGCACCGGTTCGGCGGCTGGGCCGTCGCGGCGCATCCCGACTCCCCGAAGCCTGAGCTCCGGTGGACGGCGGGCGGCGCGCCGTACGACGCGATCGAATGGCTGAACGTC
>JBLNGH010000303.1:0-2675 GCA_050264575.1 Acidobacteriota bacterium
GCCGCTCGACGGATTCTGCGGATGGACCCGAATCGAGCGCGGTGTGAACGGCCGGGCCGCGGGGACCCGAAGCGACGAAGACCGATGCGGTCAGCGCGCTGGGACCCGCGAGGCTGGTCGCGATGCCTGCGGCGACGGTCGCAAGCAGCAGGACCGTCCACGCCTTCGTCCTATGGCTGACGTGAGGGAGCGGCACGTCTGAAGATGAATACGCGCGGGTGATCGAAGAGGCGGAACGTCAGCTCGGCGCGATCGTCGACGAGGTCCCAGCCGAAGAGCGAGGGATAGACTTTGAAGGTCCGTTGCAGCTGAAAGCCGAGCCGGCCGGCCATGAGATCGCGGTAGTACTGCTTGACGACGCGATGTTGGGCTTCCGGAAGATGCTCGTAGAACTGCAGGAACGTGTCGTCCATCACGATGTAGTCCACCGCTGCCAGCCGCTCCTGGATGTGTTTCTGTTTCTCATCGTCGTTGCGCGACTTGTAGAGAGAGTCGTACACGTCGAGACCGACGAGGTGATAGTAGTCGTCACGCGCTCGTCCGCCCCACAGCACGTAGTCCTGATAGAAGCTCGGCTCCGTGAAGTAGGAACCCATCGGCGGCGTGTTGTGTGACGGCTCGACGAGAATGCGGGTGCCCGCCGGCACTCGGACCCGGAGATACTTCGACGCTGCCAGCCGGCTGTCTTCGTCGCGATAGACGTTCATGTACGCGACGGCGTAGATCGCCGTTGTGGCGACGACAAGTGCCGTCGCGGCGATCGCCACCAGGCGGGCGCGGGGACGCTTGAGCAAATCGGCGCTCAACACCGCGGCGGCGACGGCAAGCGCCGGAGCAAGCGGCACGGCATAGCGGACGAACGGCGCGATCGTCCGTCCCGCCGAGAAAAAGTACGCGATTGGGAACGCGAGAGCGACCCACGCAATACGCGTCCGGCGAGTCGCGAGCCACACGAGCCCGCAAAGCGACCAGATCTCGAGCGCCGGTCCGAGCCCGAACCACAACAGATTCGTGAACCAGTAGAGCATCGGCGAGCGTACGTCGGCGAACTGCGCCGTCCAGATCGGGCGGGTCGCGCCCGTCAGCGGTTCGACGACGAGCGTGCGGATGTCGTCTTTGAACTTGTCGAAGTACATCCACATCATCGGATCGAGCGCCACGAACGCGGCGCCGGCAACGACGATGGGCACGAGTCCTTCGGCCACCCAGCGGATCCACGCCGACGCCGGCTGGCCCCATCGTGGACGGCGGGGTGAGAGCAGGTAGGCGACCCCGATCACCGCGAGCATGAACGCGCCGGAGTACTTGCACAGGATGGCACCGCCGAGCGCCAGGCCTGCCGCGACGCCATCGCGGAGCCATCCGCGCTCCGCCAGCCGAAGCGCGAACAGCCAGCACAGCACCGCAAAGAAGGTCATGCTGACGTCGACGCTGAAGAAGTGCGACTCGCGAAGGTGAATGACGGCACCCGCGAAGAGTCCCGCCGCCAGCAGACCGGCTTCGCGGCCCGCGATTCGCGCGCCGACGGCGTAGAGCGCCGGTATCGTCGCGGTGCCGAATGCTGCCGAAATGCCGCGGCCAAGGATGGAATAGATGACCTCGTCGCGCGGCACGGTCAGGTCGAGCGTGTGGAACACGGCTTCGTACACCGCGCGCACGACGTTCAGCAGGTACATCGGCAGCGGCGAATACATGAAGAACTTCGGCGATTCCGCTGCTTTTCTGATGCTGTCGCGCAGAAGATCCGCGCCCTGGTAGACGAAGTGCTCGTCGATGTGGAAGTGGTAGTACGGGGCGCCCCAGCCGAGGTTGTAGAACCGGAAGACGCCGCCGATGACCGTGATGACGGCGAGCCAGAACAGCGCGCGGGATCGAGTGAGCAAGTTAGTGACAATCCCGAAAGGCGGTTGTGCTGCCCTCGCGAGGCCGACTTGGACTGACGCGATGGGCGCCAGGTCGAACCCGCGCCGGAGGGAGCGCAAGGACTGCCGTGCGCGAAATGACCTCGGGTTTCGTTTTTTCATGGTCCGCAAGAAAACGAAACCCGAGGTCATTTCGCCCGGCCAGCGTCAGTTCGCAATCCGCGCGGACGGAGGCAGCCGGTTCGAGCGTCACGTCCCGGAGGCCACGCGAGGACAGCACAATCGCCTTTCGGGCCTCAGAAGATATTCCTCGCGAACGACCAGAGATACGCGAACCACAGCTTCCACACGACCACTTTCGACGTGCCCCACTTGCGCTCGTACTCGTGGCTCGCGATCTCCGAGACGCGGAACCCTTTCTTCAGCGCCTTCATGAGCATTTCCTGCTCGATGGTCGTGAGATTCGACTGCAGGCCGAGCTGCCCGGCCACATCGCGGCGAATCGCGCGGAAGCCGTTCTGGCTGTCGGTGAGCCGCACGTTCCACCGGTAGTTGATCGCGAGCATGATGAGCTGCGAGCCGACGTACCGGATGAACTGCTCCATCGTCCCGTGGAGCTCGTCGCTGCCGCCGCGTCCGCGCGACGCGATCACCATGTCGGCGTTCCCGGCCTTGATGGGATCGACGAGCGCCGGAATGTCGTGCGGATCGTGCGATCCATCCGCGTCGATGAAGACGACGATGTCGCCGGTCGCTTCAGTGATCGACAAGCGCAGCGCTTCACCCTTGCCCTTGCGGTGGTCGAGTACGACC
>JBLNGH010000304.1:0-16429 GCA_050264575.1 Acidobacteriota bacterium
CGCGGCTTCTCATCCCCTTCGAATCCGTCACCTCAGTCTTCGCCGCGGCGACCGGATCGTCCTGATGGGCCTCGACGCCGGGGGCGCCGAAGTCTTCGTTCACCTCATCACCGGCGCGGCGCTCGCCGACGAAGGCGACGTCCGCATCGCGGGCAAGGACACCCGGGCGATCGCGACCGATACCGAATGGCTCGCGTCTCTCGACCGCTTCGGCATCGTCACCGACCGCGCGGTGCTCATCGACCGTCTTTCGATCGCCGCCAACCTCGCCCTGCCGCTGACGCTCGCGATCGACCCGATGTCGCCCGAGACACGGCGTCAGGTCGATCGGCTGGCCGCCGAGGCAGGCCTCGCCGCCAACCGCCTGGATCAGCCGGCCTCGACGCTGTCGGCCGACGAACGGGTGCGCGTGCATCTCGCGCGGGCGCTGGCCTTGAACCCGGCCTTGCTGATCCTGGAGCGCCCGACCGGCCGGATCGACGACCGCGAACACGCCCGCGCCCTCGGCGACACGCTGCGGGCGCTGTCGGCGACCCGCGCGCTCGGCTGGATCGCGCTCACCGACGACGACGCCTTTGCGCGCGCGTCAGCGGGCACGCGACTCAAGTGGCGTCCGGAGACGGGCGAGCTGGTTGGTGAGGGATTCTGGAAAGGGCTTCTCAAGAGGCTAGGAGGCTCGGAGGCGGGGAGGCAAGGAGGCTAAGGGCATCGAGAATTGAAACGGTGCTCTTGCTCCGAGCCTCCGCGTCTCCGCGGCTCCGTGCCTATTTCGTTACCACGCCGCAGGCGACCCTCGGACCGCCGCTGAGACCTGACTTCGCCTCGCCCGTCAACCCCTGATCGGGATTGCCGTGAACGATGATCGCCGTGCCGTCGGCGTCGAAGAGCGTGATGGGACCCTCAGAGAGCGTGACCCGAGTGGTGACGGCTTTCATCGTCGCTTTGCCGGACGCGTCGGCGACGAGATTGGGAAGGTCGCCCATGTGGAAGGGATGGTTCGTGTCGGGGTCGGGGGCGCCGTTGGGTCCGGGATCGAAATGGCCGCCGGCGCTGGTGAACCCGGGCGTCTCGCACTTGCCGACCGCGTGCAGATGAAAGCCGTGCGGGCCCGGCTTGAGACCGGTCACCGTCACCGTCAGCTCGACTGCTCTCGTGCCGATCGCGAACTTCGGATCGGTCGTGCCCTCGGTCTTCGCGGGGATTTCGCGCAGCTGGACGCTGCCGGAAATTCCTTCGCCCTTCAGGTCCGCCTTGGCGGTCACCGGTGTTTGCCTGGCCTCGACCGCGGCCAGCGCCACGAGCGCGGCCACACCCACAGCAGCGATCCGTCGATGCATATGGAAGCTCCCTTCTGATCAACGATTGTAGTCGGCTCCATGCCAAAAACGACTCTGATTGTGCTGTTCGACATCGACGGTACGCTGATTCGCAGCGGCGGCGCCGGCGTGCGCGGCATGAACGCCGCGTTCGAACGGCTCCACGGCGTGCGAGGCGCGCTCGACGGCGTGTCGCTCGCCGGGCGAACGGACCGCGCCATCGTCGGCGACGTGCTCCGCGCCACCGGGGTCGAACCGACCGACAGGGAAGTCGCGCGCGTTCGCGAGGCCTACATCGAGCACCTGCGCGTCGAAATCAAGCGCCCGGTCGCCGATCCGACTGGCGTGCTGCCGGGCGTCGTCGCCGTGCTCGACGCGATGGCGGCGGCACCGCACGCACGGGTCGGCCTGCTCACGGGCAATTTCGAGCCGGGCGCGGCCGTGAAGCTCTCGCACTTCGATCTCTGGGAGCGCTTCACGTTCGGCGCGTTCGGCGACGATCACGTGGATCGGCGCGCCCTCGTGCCGGTGGCGCTCGACCGCGCCCGCCGCGCCGGCCATTCCACGCCCGCGCCGAATCGCGTCGTCGTGATTGGCGACACTCCGCTCGACGTCGACTGCGCGAAGGCGCACGGCGCGCGCGCCGTTGCCGTGGCGACCGGGCCGTTCGATCGCGCGGCGCTCGCGGCGGCGGGCGCCGATCTCGTCGTCGAAACCTTCGAGGACGCCGCGCCGCTGACCCGGTGGCTCCTGACGATCTGAGAGCTATCGTGTCTTGCGTGCGCCGGCCTTGCGGGACCGCGAGGCTGCCCGCATGGGGCTCGCGCGCCGCACGGTTCCAGCTTTGCGCGGCACAGGTACGCGCGTGATTTCGGCCCGGCGGGATTTCAGTTTCGCCTTGACGCGTCGCGGCGCAGGCGTCTCGTCACACTCGTCGCGCGCCTGCTCCGCCGTGGCTGACTTGCCAGGCAGGCTCGCATCCTGGCACTCAGGATCGTTGGCTTGAAAATCGGGAAGGTTGTCCGGACGATACGGCGCGTCTGGCTTGAGGCCGATCTCCAGCTTGTCTTTCAAACTCATGTGCTCCTCCGTTGACGGCACGACTGCCGCGACGTGGACGCGCCCATTCGCGCGCCGGTTCGTGTCTGGACGGGGAGCCCAGCTACTTCGACGGTACGCCAATCCAATCAGCCCGATCAACTGGCGGCCCTAAACCGTGCGCGGCGAAATCCGACAAGATCCACAGGAATTGTCCGGCGGCTCTCGGCCGGAATATGCTCCTCCGAGGGCTGCTCGGGGTTCCACCAACCGCTGCCGGAGGCCCAGCGACGGCATGGGAACGCGGTACTGCCAGGGTTCGTTCGTCCACAGGATTAGCCGATGACTGCCCTCGTCACGGGCGGCACCGGCTTCATCGGCCGGGTGCTCGTCGAGCGGCTCGTGGCCTGCTACGGCGCCGACGCGGTGATTTGCCTCGTCAAGCTGGAGCACGATCGCGAAGGAACGGAAGCGGTCGAATCCCTCCGTCGGCTCGGCGTCCGCATTATCGACGGCGATCTGAACGACCGGCTCGTCAGCCGCGAACCGGCTCCGCGCGTCGGTGTGGTCTTTCACCTGGCGGCCAACATCGACACCGCCGCACCGCATCGCGCCCACCGAGTGAACGATCGCGGCACGGGTCATCTCCTCAACTGGCTGGCGCCGGTGCTGCCCGGCATTCGCGTGATGTACACGAGCTCGGTAGCCGCGCTCGATCGCAGCGGTCCGGCGACGAATCCGCTCGACGAATCGAGTCCGTGCTCGCCGCGGACGGCCTATGGCCTCACGAAGCTCCGCGGCGAACGCATCCTTCAGAAACGGGCGCCGATTCACGGGTTCACGTACACCATCCTCCGGCTGGGAACCGTGTACGGGCCCGGTGCCAAGCGCGGCGGGCTCTTCGATCGGCTGATCACGCTGACGGTCACCGACAGTCCGCTGGCCCGTTTGAACTGGCCCGGCCGCGTCAGCGTCATGCACGTCGACGATGTCGTCGATCTGCTCGTGACGCTCGCGAGCCATCCGTCGTGCGCCAACGAGACTTATTGCGTCGCGAATCCTGACGCGCCGACGGTGGGCGAGCTGGCGCAGCGCATCGGCCGCGCCTGCGGCCGGCAACCCAAGATTGTCGCGCTGCCCTCGTGGGTGTGGCGGCTGGCGCGGCGCGTCACGTGGCTGCCGATCACGCAAACGGCGGCATCACTCTTTGCCGCCCAGGCGTATTGGCGATTCAGCCTGCTCGTCGACAACGCGTTCTGGCTCGACACGCGCAAGCTTCAGCAGATCTGGACCGCCGCACCCAAGGAGCTCGACGCGGGCCTGACCGACATGATCGGGACGTTCGTCGAAATCGTGACGAAGCTCTGATCCGCTTACCGGCGTCGACGACCGCTGAGCGCGCGAACCGCGAACAATCCAGTCCCGAACAGCAGCAGCGTCGCAGGTTCCGGGGTCGAACCGCCGGCAGGAGCCGGAGGAGAGGGCAGCTCTCCGACCGGCAAGCCCGTGTCGCCATTCACATTCAGCGCGGCCATGACGCGCGCGATCGGAAGATCCGCCTCGGAGATGGCCGTTGAGGAGATGGCGAGCGCGACCGACAGCGTCTCCATCGGCTGCGCGAACGCGTCCGGCAGGAAACCGTCGCCGTCACCGGACGCGAAGGCCGTCGCGACGGCTTCGTGAAGTTGCGAGACGAACGGATTGCCGCCAAACGACTCACCAGGAAGGCCGGGTTCCGCAATGGCGGGCGGCCGAAGCGCTTCCGGCCCGGCGACGCCGTCGCCGTTGACCAGCCAGGCCTCACGGGTGTCGCCGCTGGCGCCGCCGATTTCGTCCGCGTTCCATGCGAAACAGTCCGCGCGCTCGGAACACAGGATGGGGCCGGCGGAGGCTGATATCGGCAGCAGAAGAATAGCGACCGCTCCTGACAGAAGTCCCGGAAAACGGATCCTCATTGATCTCTTCCCTTTTTGAAAGTCGGGGCCCCGTCAACCGATGAGCCAAAGACGTGCCACGCACGCTCGCAAGCGAACGATCGCGGCGATCGATGGATGGTGGAAGCGCCGTGTTCAGTAAGAGAAAGCGACGAGCGTCAGCCGCTCAGTTTGGGCAAGATGGCGGAAGCCCGTGGGAGTCGAACCCACCCTTCCCGCGTCATACGGGAAGCGGCCGGTTTTGAAGACCGTGAGGGCCACCGGACCCCGTTGGCTTCCGATCGGAGCAGATGGCGAACCGGCCCGCGGGGGCTCGGGCCGGTGTGAAAAAGAATTAACTGTCGAGCAGACGGACTTCAGCGGCCCTGGGACCCTTTGGCGATTCTTCCGTCGAAAACTCGACGCGCTGGCCTTCCCGCAGCAACTCGAACACCGCGCCACGCACCGCAGAGCGATGGAAGAAGTGTTCGACGCCGCTCTCGTCTCGAATAAACCCGAACCCCTTGTCGATCAACAGCCGTGCAATCGTGCCACTAGGCATGATTGTTCCTTTTCCGAGAGGGCTCCGTGCCCCGAACGTATTGCCCAAATTGAGGATACGAATGTCAGTCTAGGCACGGAGGTTCGGCCAAGTCAAGACGCGCGGGGGATAGGAGATAGGACGAAAGTTGTAAGCGCTCGCCTCAACTGCCGACCGGGCG
Organism: Acidobacteriota bacterium; assembly: GCA_050264575.1. GTDB lineage: Bacteria > Acidobacteriota > Vicinamibacteria > Vicinamibacterales > SCN-69-37 > DASQFI01. Next base: position 4,990 of record JBLNGH010000304.1, read on the forward strand.
GCGTCACTTCGCGTCGGTCAACCGAATCGACTCGCCGATGCGTCGGAACGTCTCCTGCAGCGTTTGTGCCTCAGTCTCCGGCGCGACCGTCAGGTAGTAAAACAGGCTGCCGTCGACGAGCAGCGTCGTGTAGACGACGACGCGTTCCTGACCGCCGAGCGGCGAGGGATTCGTGAGCGGTGTCGCAATCCCGGACCGCTGCGAGATCTTCACCCCCTGTTGTTGTCCCGCCAGGCGAAGCTCGGGGTTGTTCTGCGCGACGGCTTTCAGCCACGTGTTCGTCGCTTGCTGCAAATCACGCGACGAGGCTTGCGCGATGCCGAACTCGACGCCGTGGGTAAAGACCGTCTGTCCCTTGAGCGGCCCGTATCCATTCTGCGGAACGACCTTGATCGAACTTCGCGACGCGAGGCTGGTCCAGTTCGTCGGTACCGACGCCTGAAACACGCCGCCGCCGCTGATCGTGCGGAACTGTGACGAGGGTGCCGGTACCGGCTGGCCCGGAGTTCCGGTCGATGGCGCCGGTTCGCCGCTCCCGCCGCCGCCTTTCTTCGCCTTCGCGAGTTCCGCCATCGTCATCGCCGGCGCCAGGGATGCGAACGTTGTCTTGATCGGCTGAAAGTTGGTTTCGTCGGCGGGCCTGACGATCGTCAGCGACTCGGCTTCCTTGGTGATGTACGCCGTGCGGTTGCCGGGATTGGGGTGGCTGCTCATCCACTGGGGTCCGCTGCCGCCGCTGGTCTTCGACTCGCGCTCGATCGTCTCGAACATCCGCGCGAGCGCCCGCGGGTCGTAGCCGGCGCGCGCCATGATCTGCGAGCCCAGCAGGTCCGCCTGTTTCTCGTAGTCGCGGCTGTAGCGCAGCAGCAGCGTGCCCAGTCCGAACTCGCTGCCTTGCGCGATCGCCGAGCCCGCCGATCCGCCGACCATCGCGCCGCCGAGCTGGCCGGCGAGCTGACCGATCTGCAGCCACGGATTCTGCGCCTTGGAGGCGTTGGCCGTCCCATGCCGCAGCAGCACATGCGACAGCTCGTGCGCCATGACGCCGACGACTTCGCCCTCGCTCGCGGCCGCGTCGAACATCCCGCGGTGCACGAACATCGGACCGCCCGGCAGCGCAAACGCGTTGATCTCTTTCAGGTTCACCGGCGTAAAGGAATACTCATAGACCGGTTCCTTCAGCTCCGCCGGCGCCGCTGCCACCAGTCGATCACCAAGCGCTGTGAGGTACTTGTTGATCTGCTGGTTCTCGATGATCGGGTATTCCTGACGAACTTCGGCGGCAGCCTCCCGGCCGATTTCCACGTCCTGCTTCGGCGTGTACTTGTTCTTGGGCAGCTTGATGGCGGTCTGCGCCAGAAGATCCGTGACCGCCACCGCCAGGACGAACATCAGCGCGACGAGGCGGGTGGAAATGATTCCTGTCTTCATGACTCTGTTCCTTCATCCCCGAATTCCGGGCAGCGCGCGGCAGCTTGACCCCAGCAAATTCTAGCAGGCCGCCACGGAAGCGCGGCCGCCGTGAAGCCGAGGCCACGAATTATCGTGGCAGACAAATCTGCCAGGCGCGTGAGGATAGAATCCACGCCGTCAATCAGGGAACGGAGCACTTCGCGATGAAGATCACATTGCTGGGAGCTGCGGGTGGTGAAGTCACCGGATCGGCCTATCTGCTTCAGACCGCGGACGCCAACGTCATGCTGGACTGCGGGCTCTTCCAGGGCGCGAAGAAGCTCGAGAACTCCAACCGTCTGCCGACGAAGAGCGCGCTCCAGCAGCTTCATGCCGTCGTGCTCACGCACGCGCACCTCGATCACACGGGCCGGCTTCCGCTGCTGACGCGCTTCGATTACAAGGGACCGATCTACGCGACGCCGGCGACCATCCCGCTTGCCGATCTGATTCTGAAAGACTCGGCCTACCTGCAGGCGGAGGATGCGAAGCGGCAGAACCGCCGCCGATCTGAAACCGGCAAACCGCCCGTTGAACCGCTGTACACACAAAAAGAGGTCGAGCGTCTCCGTCAACTCTACCGGCGCATGCGATACGACCATCCGAAAGAGATCGCGCCAGGCATCAGCGTTCGCGCGGTCGAGGCCGGACACGTGCTCGGGTCTGCCAGCTTCGAGGTGACCGTCACCGAAGGCGGCCGCACCAAAGTCATCGTGTTCTCGGGCGACATCGGCCCGCGCGGGGCGCCGCTGCACAAGGATCCCGTCCCGTTCAAATCCGCCGACGTCGTGTTCATGGAATCCACCTACGGCGACAAGGATCATCCGTCGCTCGCCGAAACCGCCGTCGCCGCTCGTGAAGCCGTGAAGGCCGCCGTCGCTCGTGGCGGTCGTGTCCTGGTGCCGGTTTTCGCCATCGGACGCTCGCAGTTGCTCCTCTACCTGTTGGCGGGGGCGTTCAAGCTCGGCACGCTGAAGCCGTTTCCGATTTTTCTCGACAGCCCGATGGCGATCCGCGCGACCGACATCTACAAGTCGCACACGGAGCTCTTCGACGAGGAAGCGATCGCCATGCAGCGCTCGGGCGATCTCTCGGCCAACCTGGGGACGGTGAAGGTCTGCCGGAAGGCCGCCGAGTCCCATGCGCTCGCGCGCAAGCCTGGCCCATGGATGGTGCTCGCCGGCGCCGGCATGTGTACAGGCGGCCGCATCCTGAATCATTTTCAGAACCATCTTCCGGATCACACGACGCTGGTCCTGATTGTCGGCTACCATTCGCGCGGATCTGTCGGACGATCGCTCCTTGACGGCGCGAAGGAAGTCCGCCTTGCCGGCCGGAGAGTGCCGGTCCGGGCCACCACGCACTTGTTCGGCGGCCTGAGCGGCCACGCCGCCCGAACGGATCTGCTCAACTGGCTGGCGCCGCTCGCCGGGTCGCGGCCGCGCGTGCTGCTCACGCACGGCGAAGACGGGCCGCGCGCGGCGCTGCGCGCGCGAATCCAGGAGCGATTCGGCCTGGAAGCCGAGATGCCCGGCTATCGCGACGTCATCGAATTCTGAACGCGACGAAGGAGACAGGGATGTCGAGCGATCCGCATGACCCGAACGAGTCCCGCATTGTCAGTCTCGCCGACGAGGATGCCGTCAAGGAGATCCTCGCGACGACGGTCCTCGACCTCTGGCGGGTCGTCAACAACCTCACCCGCCTTCGGCCGTCGAAGCGCGAGCGGTATCGCGTCGCGATTTTCGGTTCCGCGCGCGCCCAGCCCGGGACGTTCGTCTACGAAGAGGTCAAGCGCGTGGCGGCCGCCTTCGCGGCGATGGGCTGCGACATCGTCACCGGCGGCGGCCCGGGGCTCATGCAGGCCGCCAACGAGGGCGCGACGATGGCCGGCGCGCCCGGATCGATGGGGATCCGCGTGGAACTGCCGTTCGAGCAGGACGTGAATCCGTTCGTCGAGCAGGCATTCGAGCACGAAACGTTCTTCACGCGCCTCCATCACTTCGTGATTGCGTCGGACGCGTTCGTCGTGGTGCCGGGCGGCATCGGCACGGTGCTCGAGATGCTCATGATCTGGCAACTGCTGCAGGTGCGGCACGTGCGCGACGTGCCGCTCATTCTCGTCGGCAAGATGTGGAAGGGACTCGTCGACTGGGCCAGAACCGCCATGCTCGATCCGCGCCTGGCGCTCGCCAATGCGGCGGATCTGCAGATTCCGCACTGTCTCGAGACCGCTGACGAAGCCATCGCGGTCATCCGCGATCTGCACGGTAAGTGGCAGGGGAAGAAATAACTTCGAACTTCAAACTTCGAACTTCACACCTCGGAGTGCGGGATCGGACTCCTTGTTGGGCACGGCAATCGCTGCGGCGAGAGCGTCGATGCCGGTGCACGTCAGGATCTGTCTGAGGGAGATCGTGCATCCGAAGTCTCTGAGCAGGTGATTCGACAGCCGCATCGCGGCGAGCGAGTCGAGGCCGAGCGCCGTGAACCCGACGTCAGTCGGAATGTCCGTCTCTGCGAGACCGGAGAGCTCTGCGCATTTGCGCTTCATGTAACCCGCGATCGCCGATGCGTCGTGGATCGCTCGCGCCGGACCAACTTCGGGCACAGACAACCGCTCACCCGGGTCGTCTGGTTCAGCGAGGTTCGAGGCGGTGGCCCGCACCACGGCGTCACGCGTGATCTGCCGCAGGCAGAAGCCGTCGATCGTTGCGACCACGTGACCTGACGCGGTCAGGATCGTCAGATCGGCGACAACGTTGTCTCGTGTCAGTTCGTGGAGACGCGCATGGCACCACGCTTCACCGTGCGTCGCCGGGACGCCGCGAAGAACGAAGTCATCGATGGAAAAAGGAATGTACGTGACGCCCGAGGCTTCGAGCTGCTCGACGGTCTCGATCTCTCCGCAGCAATGGAGGACCTGACACGCCGCTTCAATCAGGCCCGGGTGGAGCCGATAGTCCGATTGATCGACGATGGCGGCCGGACAGACCGCTCGGCACAACGCTTCGCGGTCGCGCCGCCAAATCGAGTCAATCCATCTGAAGCTCGATCCGGTACCGCCCTGGTTCGCCCAGATTCGAGTGTAGAACTCGGCGCCGGTCATCTGATGGGCACAACGGGCTTTGATCGCATCCAGATCCTCTCGCGCGGTGTACGCATTCTCTTCCGCGGCCGACAGCGGCTCCGCCTGGCCAACCATGTGGGTCGTCCATTCCGCGGCTGCCTCGCCGTCTGGGCGCGCTTCCGCGCTGGTGAGCTCGACACTCCAGCCGGCCGAGGAAGGACGGCAAATCAGCTGTACGTCGCGCTCGCACTGGTCAGGAAGCAACAGCGGCCGCAGAAGATTCAGCGACACGAAACGAAACGCGTTGGTTCCTGACCGGCGATCCCGCGGCAGGATGGTTGCGGCCTGAGCGAGCATCGACAGGTGCGACGCGGCTGGAGGGAGCGAGACTCCGAACAGCCGATGATCCTCGAGAAATTGCGGAGCCCGCGAACTGAATCGCGCGTCGAAGCGAATTTCCCCAGAGCCCGGCAGCCGCAGCCGCTGACCCAGCAGGGGATGACCATTCGCGGCACTGGACTGTGAACCGCCAGTCGCGTTCGCGGCTGAGGGCCCGTGGTACCAGTGACGGGTCCGGTTGAACGGGAGCGTCGGCAGCCGGACCGGTCTCACGAGGCGCTCAGATTGCAGCGCGGTCCAGTCGATTCGCGCCCCGCCGACGTACAAGCGGGCGAGTGTCTCCAGCATGGCGTCCCAATCGTGCTCGCCGCGCTGCAGCGTCGCCACAGTCTGGACCTCACGTCCGCGACAGATTTCCTGGACCAGGTGAGAGAGCATGCCGTCAGGCCCGATCTCGACCAGGATGTCGCAGCCATCCTGGACCAGCGTGTCGATGCCCGCTGCGAACAGCACCGGCTGTCGCGCCTGCGCGGTCCAATAGTCGGGAACCGTCACTTCCTCGGTGACCGCGCGCCCTGAGAGGTTGCTGATCAGACGAAGGGCAGGAAGTTTGAGATTAATCCGCGCAAACCGGTCTGAGAGTTGCGGGAGCACTGGATCCATCTGCGCGGAATGGAACGCATGAGAGACCGCCAGTGAACGTGACGCGATGCCGCGCGACCGCAAGTCAGCGCCGATGCGTTCGAGCGTCTCCGGATCGCCGGAAAGAACGGTCTGCGTCGGCGAGTTGACGGCCGCGATTGACACCTTCGGCGAGTTGCTCCGCAGCAGCGTCTCGATGTCATGCGGAGTCGCGGCGACCGCGCGCATGGCGCCGCGGCCGGGCACACGCTGCATCAACCTGCCGCGCGCGGCCGTGAGCCGCAGCCCGTCCTCCAACGTGAAGACTCCGGCGATGCAGGCCGCAACGTACTCGCCGATGCTGTGGCCGATGACGATCCGCGGCTGGATGCCCCAGGTCCGCAGGAGTTCGGCGAGCGAATACTCCAGCGCGAACAGCGCCGGTTGCGCGATCTCGGTTCGTTGCATCCGCTGCACGTCGCTCGCGTCGTTGAAGATCACGTCGAGGAACGGCTGCTCCAGTTCGCCGCGAAGCAGGTAATCGCATTGCTCCAGCAGGCGCCGAAAGTGCGGATTGGCGTCGAAAAGCCGCCGGCCCATGCCGGCGTACTGCGTGCCCTGTCCGGCGCAGAGAAAGCCGATGCGCGGTTGGCTCCCATGTCCCTGCCATCGTCTCGCTCCTGAACTGAACGAGGAGCGCAACTCCTCCCTGGTGCTGCATCGGATCGCGGTCCGGTAGGGATGGTGCGCGCGGTTGCGTTGCGCGGTCGCGGCAATCGCGGCCAGGGCGGCGGACGAGTTGTCCGACACATACTCGTGGAACCTCGCCTCGAGCGACTGGAGCGCGCCGGGCGACCGCGCAGAGAGCGGGACCAGATACGACGGCGATTCCGGCGCGCGTGCGTCATCGAACGCCGGCGCTTCCTCGACGATGATGTGGCAGTTGGTCCCGCCAACCCCGAGCGACGTCACCCCGGCGATGCGTGCGGCTCCGGTGGCATGCCACGGCCGCAGCCGGTCCACAACGTAAAACGGGCTCCCGGTCAGAGCGATCTCAGGATTTGGAGTGCGATAGTGGACCGTCTCGGGCAGCTCACGATGCTTCAGCGCGAGGACGGTCTTGATGAACCCGGCGATGCCGGCCGCGGCGTCGGTGTGGCCGATGTTCGACTTGACCGAACCAAGGCCGCAGAAGCCCCGCCGGCGCGTGTCGCGACGGAACGCGCGCTCGAGCGCGGCGAACTCAATCGGATCTCCGACCGGCGTCCCCGTTCCGTGCGCTTCGACGTAACTGATCTCGTCAGGCCGCACCCCGGCATGCTCGTGTGCCTCCGTGATGACACGGATCTGGCCTTCCACGCTTGGCGCCGTGAAGCTTGCTTTCTCGGAACCATCGTTGTTGATCGCCCATCCGCGGATCACCGCGTCAAGGCGATCTCCATCAGCCAGCGCCTTGTCGAGCCGCTTGAGGACCACGGCACCGACGCCGTCGCTGAACACGGTTCCTGACGCGTCGGCGTCGAACGGCCGGCAGCGGCCGTCGCGCGAATAGATGCCGCCCGCCTGGTATCGATGGCCGCGCTTCTGCGGAAAGCTCACGGTGACGCCGCCCGCGATCGCGACGTCGCACTGCCGGCCGACCAATGACTGACAGGCCTGCGCGACGGCGACGAGCGATGTGGAGCAAGCCGTTTGCACGGTGAGGCTCGGTCCCGTGAAGCCGAACAGAAAGGACGTCCGGGTTGCGATCGAATCCCGGTCGTTGCTGTTCAGCAACTCCAGCGCGTCCTCCGTCGATCCGCTGAGCAGCGCTTCAACGCCGCGCCGGTTGCCGCCGACCAGGTGCCACAGGTACGAGCTGTCACGTCCGCCGGTGAATACGCCGATGTTGCGGCCGGTATTCTCGCCGGGCACGCCGACGGGAAGCCCCGCATCCTCCATGGCTCTGAACACGCACTCGAGCCACACGCGCTGCTGCGGATCGAGCATCTGCGCCTGCAGCGGCGTCAATCTGAACAGCGCCGCATCGAAGCGATCGACGTCGGTCAGCAATCCTCGGGCCAGCACGCGCGCCGGATCGCCGCTGCCGGGCTCACGCTCGTCAACCTCGTCCGGCCGGAAGCGCGCGATGGTCTCGCGCCCCGATTGAAGATTGCCCCAGAACTCGTCGACCGTGTCTGCGCCTGGAAATCGACAGGCCATCCCGATGACGGCGATGCTGTGGCCGTCTGGGTCGGGACTCGATGCCGGGCGCGCGTTCGGTTGGCCGTCCTCCATCGCGCGGGCGAGCGCGCGAATCGTCGGATGTTCGAAAAGACTCGTGATTCGCACGCGGTCGCCACAAATGGGTTGAAGGCGGGCGACGATGCGTGCCGCGCGCAGCGAATCGCCGCCGAGGGCGAAGAGCGAATCGGTGACGCCGACTGGTTCGACCTCCAGCACCTCGGACCAGACTTCCGACATCTGCTGTTCGAGTGCCGTGGCAGGCGCGAGGAACTCGTTGGGCAACTCCGGTCGCCGCCGTGTCGGCTCCGGCAGAGCGCTGCGATCGACTTTCAAGTCTCGGGTGAGCGGCAGCGCGTCGAGAAACATGAACGTCGCCGGTATCGCATGTTGCGCCACGCGTTCGGAGAGCGCCTCGCGCAGGCGCTCGGACGTCACCGCGGCTCCCTCATGGCGCACCACGTAGGCGCACAGCCTTCGCTCGCGTGTCCGGTCGACGAAATCGTGCACGACTGCCTGCGCGACGCCGGGGACACCTTGCAGAAGCCGCTCGATGTCGGCGGCGTCAACGAACTCGCCGGCAATTCTCATCCGGTGGTCGACCCGCCCGAGATGGATCAGGCAGCCGTCGTCCTGCAGCTGTCCAAGGTCGCCGGTCCGATACCGGCGGAGACCGTCGTCGAGGGTCTCGAATCGCTGCGCGGTCATCGCCGGATTGCGCCAGTAGCCGGTTGCAAGGAAACGGCTCTCGACGACAATCTCGCCGGGCGATGAGGCTGGCACCGGGCGGCCATCGGTATCGACGATCGTCACCGTGGTGTCCGGGACCGGGTAACCGATCGGAATGATCTCTCCGGGGTCGGCGCTCGTCTCCATGTCGACGAAGAACTGCCGGACGAGCCCGCATTCGGTCGCGCCGAGCCCGTTGACCAGCGTGCAATGCTCCTGAAAGTTCGATTGGAAATGGTGGACGTCTCGCGCCGTGACCCGATCGCCTTCGAGCCGGATGAGGCGGACGTCGGGAAACCTGCCGGACGGATCCGACAGCTCGCGAAAGATGGACGGCACCGCGTGGAATACCGTGACGCGCGCGCGCCGGACGGCGTCGGACAGCGACGACAGCCCGTCACCCTGAAGATCGATGGGGACCACGGACGCGCCATTGAGCAGCGCGCCGAACAGACTCGACACCGTGCCGCTGAAACTCGGATTCTGGACGAGGCTCAGCCGATCCTCCGGCGCGAAGCGAAGCGTGTTTGTGTATCGGAAGACGTTGTGCAGCACGTTCCGATGCGAGTCCGCCACGCCCTTCGGTTTGCCGGTCGAGCCCGACGTGCAGAAGACGTACGCAATCGCGTCAGGCGAGACGGCACGGTCGGGGTTGTCAGCGGCCTGCAACTCGTTGCCAAGGTCGCTGGCGTCGACGTCGAGAATCGCGACGCGGTTGTCTCCGAGCGCGTGCGCAAGGTCGGCGTACCGGCTGTCGGCCAGCAACGCGGCCGGGTCAAGATCATCAACCATGTCGCGGAGGACCGCCGCTGGCAGACGTTGATCGAGCGGCGCGTAACAGAAGCCGGCCTTGAGAATCGCCAGCGTCCACACGACCGAGGCGTAGCCCTGGTGCAGCAGCAGCGCGACCGGCTGTCCGGCCACTGCAGGCAACATGAGCAGCCGTCGTGCCGCGCGGTTAGCGGCCGCGTTCAGCTGCGAGTAAGAGACGTCGTGCGACGGCAAGCGGATCGCGACGGCGTCAGGCCGGCGAGCGGTTTGTTGCTCGAACCGCTGATGAATCGGCTGGTCGCAGCCGGCGATGTCGAATGAAGTAAATGTCACCGGCGATCGCAGATTGCGCCGCGCCCTGGCGTCTGTCATCGGCGCGGCTCCTGACCCGGCGGCTGACCGCCGTCGAACGTCCGCTCGAGCACCGCGTCCAACCGCGCCCCAAGAGTGCGAACGAATGGCGGGCGAAGCATGCTGTCGTGCGATCCGGGGACCGTCTCGACCGTCAGCGGGCCGGATGCGACACGGCTCCACCCCAGGTCCGGTGTCGGATATTTGCCGAGCGCATGCGTCCTCGCCCGAAAGACGTGGATGGCCCCATCGTACTGACCGAAGCGATACGCCTGGATGGCATCAAAGTCCTGACGAAGCCGGTCGACCTCGTGATCGGGGAAGTCCCACATCCCCAGGCGATCTCTCACGTCTTCCGGCGCGGCTTCATCGACCAAGCGGCGGAGCCGCGTTGACAGTCGTCGCAAGCGGCTGCCGACGCGTCCCGCGTTCTCGCGCAGCGTCGCTCGGAGCAGATCGTCGGCGATCCAGGTGACGGCATTGCGCGCGAACGTGAATGCGTCACCGCGTCCATCTTCCAGCCAATGGTCGAAGACGACGACCAGTGAAACGCGCGTGCCCCGGGCCCGCAACTGGCGGGCGACCTCGAACGCTGTCAGGGCGCCCAGGCAGTGCCCGCCGAGCGCGAACGGACCGCGCGGGAGAAGCGCTTCGAGGTCCGACACATAGGCGGCGACTTTGTCACCGAACGCCGCTCCGCGATTCGCCATGTGCTCCGACGGCAGCACGCCGTACACCGGCTGGTCATCGGCGACGTGTTTTGCCAACTCGCGGAATGTCCAGACTTCGTTTCCGATGCCGGGGAGCAAGTACAACGGCGGTCGCCGTCCGTGGTTCTTGAGTGCCACGAGGGACAGGCTTCGGGAAACGGGCTCCGCTGCCGGTGCGAGCACGGTGGCCAGCTCGGCGATGGTGGGATGGCGCAGCAGGCTGCTGAAGGGCAGGCTTCGCCCGAACGCCTCGTGAATCTCACTGACCATGCGAATGGCGAGCAGGGAGTGACCACCCAACGCGAAGAAATTGTCGTGAATTCCGAGCGAGTCGCGCCGCAGCAGATCGCGCCAGATGCGCATCAGCGCTTCCTCAGTCGGATTCCGTGACACCGCCGTTGCCGCCTGTCGCGCCTCCTGGACCTCGCGTCTTCTCGACGACAGTGCCGCGCGATCGACCTTGCCGTTCGGCGTGAGCGGCAGCGCCTCGACGAACGCGAATTCGTCAGGGACCAGATGGGCGGGAAGTCTCCCGGACAGGAAACGCCTGACTTCCTCGACGGTGGGCGCGGATCCAGCCTCTTCCACGACGAAAGCCACCAGTCGAGCGTCGCCGCTTCCGGAGTTTTCCAAAACGACGCTGGCGTCACGAATGCCGGCGTGAGTCCGGCATGTGGCCTCGATCTCGCCTGGCTCGACGCGGAACCCGCGGACCTTCACTTGCGCATCGAGCCGTCCATGGAACTCGAGAACGCCCGCAGCATTCCATCGCGCTCGATCGCCCGTGCGATACCACCGAGACGCCGACTGTCCTGTGGGATCCAAGACGAAGCGCTCGGACGTCAGCTGAGGCTGGTTGTGATAGCCGAGCGCGACGCCGTCGCCGCCGATGTACAGCTCGCCGATGACGCCGATCGGCACCGGCTGCTGACGCGCATCGAGCACGAGACAGCTGACACCGCCGATCGGCCGGCCGATCGGAATCGACGTGATGTGCCGGCTGTCAAGCTTTGGAATCGGATAACAGCAGGCAAACGTCGTGCATTCGGTTGGCCCGTACCCGTTGATCAGCTGGGTCGACGGCAGCCGCGCCTGAGCCAGGCGGACATGCGGGACCGAAAGCGCCTCGCCGCCGATGATCAACTGGGATACGCCGGCCAGGCACTCCGGACGC
>JBLNGH010000305.1:0-7079 GCA_050264575.1 Acidobacteriota bacterium
GTGTCGACTCGGCGTTTCTCGCCCTCGCCGCGACGCGCGCGCTCGGCTCACGCGCGCTCTGCGTGACGGCCGCCAGTCCGAGCTATCCCGCGCATCACCGCCGGATGGCGGAGCAGGTCGCGCGGGGATTCGCGTTCCGCCATGAATTCATCCAGACGCAGGAATTGTCGCGGCCGGAATACCGCGCCAACGATACCGACCGCTGTTATCACTGCAAACACGAGCTGTTCACCGAGTTGACGGCGCTGGCGGCGCAGCGCGGGTTTGCCGCGGTCGCCGACGGCAACAACGCCGACGATCGCGGCGACTACCGGCCCGGCCGGCGCGCCGCGCGAGAATTCGGCGTCATCAGTCCGCTGGACGACGCCGGGTTGACGAAGGTGGACATCCGGGCTCTTTCCCACGACGCCGGGTTGCCCTGCTGGGACGAGCCCGCGTCGGCGTGCCTCTCGTCACGCGTGCCGTACCATTCCGAAGTCACCGAGGAGAAGCTTCAGACGATCGAGCGGGCCGAGGAAATCGTCCGCGCGCTCGGCTTCCGCGTCGTGCGCGTCCGGCATCACGGCGATGTCGCGCGGCTGGAGCTTGCCCGCGAGGAGCTGCCACGGCTCCTCGACGCCGCGATCTCGGACGCGATCGATCGCCAACTCCGCGCGCTCGGCTTCCGCTACGTCGCCGTGGACCTGAAGGGCTATCGCCTGGGCAGTCTGAACGAGGGATTGACGCTCACGCTCGTCTAAAGCCTGCATCGATCTATCGGTTTATCGATCGATCGATCCATTTAAGATCATGCTGGCCCTGTCTCCGGGACGATGATCCTGGCAAGAATGCTCTCAAATAGATCGATAGATCGATAAATCGATAGATCGATGCAGATCTTTTCACACCGCGCTTTTCTTGCCATCGTTGCCGTCATCTTCCTGATCGCTCACGCGCGCGCGCTGCCGCGGACGCTGGAGGACATCGACTCGATCAACCTCGCGCTCGGCGTCGAATCCTTCGACGTCGCCGCCCATCGTCCTCACCCGCCCGGATATCCCGTGTTCATCGTGATGGCGAAGCTCTCGACGGCGGCCGTCGGGACGCTGGTGCCGTCCTGGGATCGCGATCGGCGAGCGGCCGTCGGGCTGGCGATCTGGGGCCTCGTCGCCGGGACCGTGGCGGTCTTTGCCGTCGCGGAACTGCTCATCGCGATTGGCGTTGCGCGACTGCTGGCGAGCCTGGCGGCAGTGTTGTGTATCGCGTCGCCGCTCTTCTGGTTCTCGTCGGTGCGGCCGCTGACCGACGTGCCCGGGTTCGTCGCGGCGCTCTTCGTGCAATGGTCGCTCGTGCGTGGGCTGCACGCGATTCGTTCCCGCACGGATGCAGGCGTCGTCAATCGCCTTCCGCGCGAGCTGATTTGGGGGGCGGCGCTCGCCGGTGTCATCGTCGGACTGCGATCGCAGACGATGTGGCTCACCGGGCCGCTCCTCATCTGGTGTGCTGGTGAGCTCGTGATGCGCCGGCGGCTGCGCGCGGCGGCGATTCTCGCTGCTGCCGCGGCGGCAGGGGTTCTCATCTGGGCCATCCCGCTCCTCGTCGAGAGTGGAGGCATCGCCAGCTACTGGCGGTCCGTACGTTTTCAGGGAAATCAGGATCTGTCGGGGATCGAGCTTCTCGCGACGACGCCCACTGCAAAACTGCTGAAGGTCGCATTGCGCCGGACGTTCATGGAGCCGTGGCTGCTCCGGGGACTTGCGAACGCCATCGTTGGATTCGCGATCATAGGAATCGTCCGGTTGATCTGGCGGGAGCGATCGGTTCTCTGGATGCTCTGCCTGCTGTTCGTACCGTACCTGGTGTTCCATCTTGCGTTTCATGAAACCGTGACCCTGCGGTACGGCTTGCCGGTGCTGGTTCCCGTCGCGACGCTGGCGGTGATCGGCTTTGCGATTCTGGGCACGCGTGTGGCGGCGGTGCTGTCGATGGCAGCGGCGATCGTGGCCGTAGTTCCCGTTCAGCCGCGCCTCGAGGAGTACTCGGCCCGCGGCTGGCCGGTGGCGCGGGCGTTTCAGGACATGGTGCGGGCACTTCCAGAGGCGGGCGATCGGCCCGAGCTGCGCATGCACCATCAGGTATGGCACGGCGTGCGGCGGCTGCTCGAGTGGTACCGCCCGTACTGGGACGCCGGGCCGCAACCGTTTCCGGGCGATCGCGAGTGGCTCGACGCCGTGCGCGCCTGGAATGCCGGATCCGCACGGCCGGTCTGGTTCCTCACCGACCTCACCCGAAACGACATGACGCTCATCGATCGCCGGTCGCGCGATCTCGGCGGCCATTACGAGCTGCCCGAGCGGCTGCGCGCGCTCGTCGGCGGCTACCGGCTCGACGGCTTGAACTGGTGGCGCCTCGCGCCGCCCGGCTGGATGCTCGGCACCGGCTGGTCCCTGACGCCGGAGATTGCGGGGGTGACCGAGATCGATCGCAGCGGTCCCCATCAGCGTCCGGCGGAAGGGTTCCTGCGCCGCACGCAGCGGCCGCTTCGACTGATGATTGGTGGACGTTACGTCGCTCCACCGGGATCGCTGCCCGGCGTCATCTCGGTCGATTTGGAGCAGCGCCGGCTTGCGGACTGGAAGGTTTCTGCCGCGGCGCCCTGGTTCCTCAACTGGATCGATCTGCCGTCCGGTATTCCACAAGCGGCCGGCAAATACTCCCCCCTGAGTATACGTGTGACTGCCGAGCCGGCCGGCCCGGCGCCTGCGGTCGTCCTCGAACAATTCGATGTCGCTCCGGCTGACGAGCTGATGTACGCGTTCGCGGAGGGGTGGTTCGAGCTCGAAGAGAACCCGCAGACCGGGCGCTTGTGGCGCTGGACGAGCGATCGCGCGACGATCGTCGTCAACGGCGTCAGCGGCGATCTGCGTCTCACGCTCGCGGGGGAGTCGCCGCTGCGCTACTTCGATCGCGCGCCCGATGTTGTCGTCCGGGCCGGCGACGCGGAGCTGGCGCGATTCAGGCCGTCCGCGGATTTCACACAGACGATCGATGTGCCCGCCCGCGCCCTAATCGCCGGCCAGAACCGCATCACCATCGAGACGAACCTCACGGTTGTCCCCGCGCGCGCCGGAAACAGTCCGGACACGCGCCGGCTGGGTTTGCGAATCTTCCAGGCGGAGCTCACCCAGCGGTAGGACCGTTGCCAATGCGCGGTTTCCTCGCTACGCACATCAGCGAGGTACCGAGCGGCAGGTCGACGAACGACATTAAAGAGTGCTCAACGGCCAGCGCCGCGTCGAACGTCCGGTTGATCGGCGCGGCAGGCACCCGCAGGTCCGCGTCGGATGCCTTGGCCGAGCGTCCGCTCACGCGGTCGAACCAGCGGACGGCGAGGGTGATGGGGAAGGTGACCATGTTCGTGAACGTCATCCGCTCGATTGCGAAGCCGGCGTTCGTGAGAATGCCGGTCAGCCTCCGCTTGCTGTATCGCCTCACTTCCATGGTCAGCGTCGAGTGGGAGCCGTGCAGGACCTCCAACGCGGCGACGTTGAACAGCGCGACCCCTCCCGGCTTGAGCACCCGCCACATTTCCTGCACGGCCAGCCGCTCGTTTTCGTCGTCGAGGCAATAAATCACGTCGAACGAGGTCGCGATGTCGACCGAGCTGTCGCGAAAGGGCAGCCGGGTCACCGTGCCTCTCACCAGCCGCCGGCGATGCGCGCGGCCGACACGGAGGCCCACCGGGGACAGCTCGACGCCGACGGCGGTCCCGAACGAGTCGAGCCAATCGAGATTCCGGCCTGTACCCGCGCCGCAATCGACAATCCTGCGGTCCCGGCCCGGACCGACCGCGGCGGCGAGCAGACCCTGTGCGTTGCGCCGGAGACCGAGGAACCAGAAGTGCCGATCCTCGGCGGCCGCCGTCGCTTCGAGCATCTGTTCCATCAGCCTGTCCTGAGCGAAGTCGAAGGAGCTGTCCTGAGCGTAGTCGAAGGAGGATTCTAATCAGTCCCGCTTGCGCACTTTTGCACAATCGATTCGGCTGATTTCGTTGACAGGTACAGGCCGCAATCTATACATTCGCGTCACCCGCCCACCGATACTCTTGTTGGGGCATTACGCAGGAGAGCTGATGCCGGGATACACGTCCAGACTGTCATCGCTGTATTTGGCCGCCGCGCTGCTGGCTTTCGTCGCCGGTTGTGGCAAGAAAACACCACCCGCGACACCGCCGCCGACGCCACCGCCGCCGGTCGTCACGCAGCAGCCGCCGCCGTCGCCGCCGCCGCAAACCCAAGCACCCCCGTCCGTTCCGGCTCCGCCGGCGCCGACCGAGGAGGAGATTTTTGCCAGGCTGACGCTGGCGGAGCTGAACGCGAAGAAGCCGCTCGAGGACGTCTATTTCGATTACGACAAGTCCGATCTCAGCGACAAGGCGCGCGCGAGCCTCCAGAAGAACGCCCAATGGATGGCCAAGTGGACGTCGACCAAGATCATGATCGAAGGGCACGCGGACTCGCGAGGAACGAACGAATACAACCTCGCCCTGGGCGAGCGACGGGCCGCCGCCGTGCGTGACTACATGACGACGCTCGGCGTCCCGGCCGCGCGCATGAGCATCGTCAGCAAGGGCGAAGAGCAGCCGGTCTGCAAGGAAGAAACCGAGGCCTGCTGGCCGCTGAACCGCCGCGGCCATTTCGAGGTTACGGCGAAATAGCCAATTCCTCGGCGATCCGCTCCGCGGCGTCCCGCGGATTCTGCGCCCCGGTCACGGGCCGGCCGATCACCAGGTACGAACTTCCAGCCCGTATTGCGTCCGCCGGGGTCATCGTTCGCGCCTGATCGTCCCGTTCCGCGGCCGCTCCCCGGATGCCTGGCGTGACGACGAGAAAGTCGGTACCACAGGCTCGCCGAATCGCGGCGGTCTCCTGGGGCGAGGCGACAACGCCGTCGCATCCCTCCTGGTGGGCCAGTTTCGCCAGCTTTACCGCGTGATCGAGCGGCGTCTCGTCGATGCCGATGCCGGAGAGGGCGGCAGCATCGAGGCTCGTGAGGACGGTCACCGCGATGAGGAGCGGCCGCCGGCCGTACCGCTCGGCCGCTCGATCAGCCGCGGCCCGCGCCGCCAGCAGCATGGCGGCACCGCCCGAGGCGTGCACGTTCAGCATCCAGACGCCAAGCTCGGCGGCCGATTGCACCGCGCCAGCCACGGTGTTCGGGATGTCGTGATACTTCAGATCGAGAAAGACGCGATCGCCCTTCGACACGAGCGTCCGCACGATCTCCGGGCCCACCGCGGTAAACAGTTGATGGCCGATCTTGAATCCGCCGACGACCCCTCGCAGCCTGTCAGCGAGCGACAGCGCTTCCTTGGCAGTAGATGTGTCGAGCGCGATCAGGATCCGGTCCATGCAGGCTCCCACGTCGGCAGTTCGACGCGTCCGATGAGATCCTCCACGCGGGCGATGTGGTGCCGGTCGAGATAGCTCTCGATTCCCGCGAGCAGCTTCGTCCAGATGAACGGATCGACGAAGTTCATCGTGCCGACCTGCACCGCCGTCGAGCCGGCGATGATGAACTCGAGCGCATCCTCGACGGTCGCGATCCCGCCCATGCCGAGAATCGGCAGCTTCACCGCCTGATGGCATTCCCACACCATCCGGATGGCAATCGGGCGGATGGCCGGACCGCTGAGGCCTCCAAGCACGTTGGACAGCTTCGGCCGCCTCGTTTCGACGTCGATCGCCATCGCCAGAAAGGTGTTGACCAGCGAAATCGCATCCGCCCCCGCTT
The DNA here is from genome assembly GCA_050264575.1 of Acidobacteriota bacterium. Classification (GTDB taxonomy): domain Bacteria; phylum Acidobacteriota; class Vicinamibacteria; order Vicinamibacterales; family SCN-69-37; genus DASQFI01. Next base: position 5,773 of record JBLNGH010000305.1, read on the forward strand.
CTTCTGACGCGCGGGCGAACGATGCCACATCCGTCACGTTCGGCGTGAGCTTGGGAATCACGGGCAGCTTCGTTACTTTGCGGATGGCGCTGACGACGTCGTACGTGCCGGTAAGGCTGCACCCGAACTGGATGCCGCCTTCTTTGATATTGGGGCACGAGATGTTCAGCTCGAGCGCGTCGACGCCTTCGGCATCGGAAAGGATCCGCGCGACCTCGCAGTACTCGTCGAGCGTCGAGCCGCACAGGTTCACGATGACTGTCGCGTTCAGTCGCCGCAGCTCCGGCAGCTTTTCGGCCACGAAGCGACGGACGCCGATTCCCTGGAGGCCGATCGCGTTCAGCATCCCGGCCGGCGTCTCGACGATGCGCGGCGGCGGATGGCCGTCGCGTTCGTTCAGGAACAGGCCCTTGACCGCCACCCCGCCAAGCGAGCTGAGGTCGACTGCATCGGCGTACTCGACGCCGTAACCGAAGCAGCCCGATGCCGCGATCACCGGATTCTTCAGGCGCAGCGATCCGATGCGGACCGAGAGATCAGCCATGATTAGAATTACGCCGAGGGGCTTCGCCCCTGCGGACACCCCAACGGCGTCGCTCGCGGGGACCCCGGGACGCCCCGCTCCGCTCCGCCGACTCGCTCGCTAGTGCTCGCTCGTAAGCGCGTCCCAGACGACTGCCGAGGCGTCGAACACGGGACCGTCCAGACACGATCGCACGAAATGCGTTCCGGCGCCGCGGCGGACGCGCACGACGCAGCTGTAGCAGCCGCCCATGCCACAGCCCATTACCGGTTCGAGCGAGACGAAGACCGGCTTCTTGAACCGGGCGCCAAGCTGCGCGACGGCGCGCATCATCGGCGTCGGTCCGCAGGCGTAAATCGTGATCGGCTGGTCGGCGGCCGCGGCCGAGAGCGCCCGCTCGAGCGGCGCGGTCACGCGGCCGGCTTCCCCGCGAGTGCCGTCCTCGGTCGTCAGCACCATGTGCGCGCCGAGCCGTTCGAAGAACGACTCATAGAACAGGTCCGCCCGCGATCGGGCGCCGTAGAACAGCGTCATCGGCGTCCGTCGATCTGCGAGCGCTTCGGCAAGCGTCGCAAACGGCGCGAGTCCGACGCCACCGGCGACCATCCAGGCTTGCTGCGGCGGATCGACGGGCACGAACGGCCGGCCCAGCGGACCGACACAGCCGACGCGAGCGCCGATTTCGGCGTCGTACAGCAGTCTCGTGCCGGCGCCCACGCGCTTGTTGAGAAGGCTGACACCGATCTCGCGACCTCGATCGTCGCGCAGCACCTCGAAGACCGAG
>JBLNGH010000306.1:0-11554 GCA_050264575.1 Acidobacteriota bacterium
GCTTCGCGCAGCGTCTCCCGGCTGCTTTTAAGGAGCGCGAACACTTCGCATTTGAACGCGTCCGCCAGTTGCCACGCGGCAAACTCCTCGACGTTGCGGACGCCCCCCACAGACACCTGAAGTGCACGGTGCGTGCCTCGTGCAAAACCTCCTGTTAGGCCGGGATGACTCGGCTGCAAATTGTGCATACAAGGACCACGGTGGATCTCGCAAGAACCTGAACGTCACCATTAAGAGAGGTGACGGGAATCAGGGTTCCGCAGACCTGCCGTACCCGTCGTACCGACACGTGGGCGCGAGTGCTCTTGAGCCGCGCCCAAGCATCTCTCCGAACTTCGCCGCGTCACATTTCTCGACTTTCTGGGCAAAGCCGGGCAAGGGCAGAGGGCAAAAGGCAAAGGGAAGGGCAAAGGTCAGAGATGAAGGGAGTCTTCGAGGTCAGCGGGCACGCGTGACCGTCCAGGTCCGTCGGTCGCCCGGCACGCTTGTCATCGACGTGAGACTGATGCGGTCGCCGTCTACGCGACCCGCATACGACGTACCGGCGGCGGCGAAGGTCAGCTGATCGGCGCGCAACAGTCCGCCCTCGATGGTCTTGGCCACGCCGCTTGTCGTGACCGTGCCCAGCACTTTCTGGAAGGACTGAGAGAGATACAGCTCGAGTCCCTCGCCGCGCCAGGTGCCGGCCACCCGCGCGGGAACGATGTGCAGCAGCACGTCACACCAGGTCGTACACGTGCCCCCAACGTGAACCTGCTCGTCCGGCTCCCATCCGAAGATCCTGAAGCTGTTCAGCACGACCCGCGAACCGGGTTTGAGCGCAAGAATCTTGTCCTTCAGCTTCTCGAGATTCGACGGCAGCAGAAAGAGCGCCAGCACCGTCGCGTCGGAAAACTCCGCTTCGTACATGTCGCCCTGAACGAAGGTCGCTTTGTCGGCCACGCCGGTCTGCTGCGCCAGCTTCCGCGACAGCACCACCAGGTCCGGGTTGTATTCGAAACCGACGGCCTTCGCGCCGCGCTTCGCCGCGGCGATGACCGTACGGCCATCGCCCGATCCCAGGTCGACCACGAAGTCCTGGGCCGTCACCTTGGCGACATCGAGCATCTTCTCGACCACGGCGGCGTCCGTCGGGACCCAGACGGCGTCTTTCCCCGGCATGCCGATGGTCGGTTCGAATGGCCGCTGTTGCGTGGAGGGCGTCGTCTGCTGGCGAGCCGACAGCGAGGGCGCGCTCACCGTGAGCGCGAATGCGGCGCCCAGGCCCGCAATCAATCGAGCTCGTCCGAACATCGCTTGCGCCTTATCCGCCCTTTTTGCCCTGGGCTTCGGCCTTCATTCCTTGCGTGACGATGCCGACGCGGAGACCCAGACCGATGGCGGCGTCGATGACCGAGACGACCTCGCCGTAGCGAAGCCCGGGATCGCCGTTCACGAAGATCGTTTTGTCCGTGCGCTTTTCGTACATTCCACGCAGCGTCTCGACCAGCGTATCCATCGTCACCGCCTGCTGGTTGATCGACAGCTTGTGATCTGCGGTGTACTCGACGACGACCTGCGTGTCGTCGGGCGGCGGTTTGGTGAGCGTGTTCACCTCGGGCGGCAGGTTCACGTCCTGCCCCCGCTGCGTGAGCGGCAGCGCGGCCATGAAGATCACGAGCAGGACGAGCAGCACGTCGATGAGCGGCGTGACGTTCATGTCGGACGACACGGCGCCCAGCCGGCGGCGGACGCTATAGTCCTGTTCGTCCGTTTCGTCGTGATGCTTATGTTTCGGGTTCGGCTTCTTTGGCCACATGTTCGTCCGCCGGTCGACTCCCAGCGACCCTACGACGGTACCACACCGCAAAGCATAGGACTGCAGTTGTTACCGGCTGGTTCGGGTGGGACAATGCCCGGCAGAGGTGGATTCCATGGCTCGGACGCTCCGGTGGGGCGGGATGGTGCTGGTGAGTGTCGGTATGGTGTGGGCGGCGCTGCCGTCGGCCCTGTCCGGCAGCCCGCCGCAGGCGCCGGCGGCCGCGCGGCTGGACCGTGACTATCCGGTGCGCCCGGTGCCGTTCACCGCCGTTCATCTGAACGACGCGTTCTGGGCGCCGAAAATCAAGACCAACGCCGAAGTGACGATTCCCTTCGCGTTCGAGCAATGCGAACGCTCGGGGCGTGTCGACAACTTCATTCGCGCGGCACAGGTGCTGCGCGGCGAGAAACCGGCAAACCTCAATCCGCCAGGCTATCCGTTCGACGACACCGATCTCTACAAGGTCATTGAAGGCGCGTCGTACACGCTGAGCGTCAACCGCGATCCGAAGCTCGAGGCGGTCGTCGACGGCTACATCGCGAAGATCGCCGCGGCGCAGGAAAAGGACGGGTACCTCTACACGACCCGGACGATCAATCCGGCAGCGCCCCATCGCTGGGCCGGGAAGGAGCGATGGGAGCTGGAGAAAGTCGACAGCCACGAACTCTATGACTTCGGACATCTGACGGAAGCGGCCGTGGCGCATTACCAGGCGACCGGCAAACGGACGCTCCTCGACGTCGCGACTCGATTCGCGGACTTGCTCGTCAACACGTTTGGGCCCGGCAAGCGCGCGATCTGGCCCGGCCATCAGATCACCGAGATGGCGCTCGTGCGTCTCTATCGCGTCACCGGCCGCGAGGACTACCTGACGCTCAGCAAGTTCATGCTCGACGTGCGCAAGCCGGACGCGCCGGCCTCGAGCAATCACCCCGCGACCTATAACCAGTCGCAGGTTCCCGTCATCGAGCAGACCGAGGCGGTGGGGCATGCGGTTCGGGCGACGTACATGTATTCGGGCATGGCGGACGTCGCGGCGCTCACCGGCGACAAGGCCTACGTGAAAGCGCTCGAAGCCATCTGGAGCGGCATCGCGAATCAGAAGCTCTACATCACCGGCGGCATCGGCGCGAGCGGCAGCGGCGAAGCCTTCGGCCGTCCCTACGAGCTGCCGAACATGACGGCGTACAACGAAACGTGTGCCTCCGTGGGCAACGACTTCTGGAACCACCGGATGTTTCTGCTCTCAGGCGACGCGAAGTACGTCGACGTGATGGAGCGCACGCTCTTCAACGGCCTGATCTCCGGCGTTTCGCTCGACGGCCAGTCGTTTTTCTATCCGAACCCGCTCGAATCCCGCGGCCAGCACGCGCGGCAGGCCTGGTTCGGCGTCGCGTGCTGCCCGGGCAACATCACGCGGTTCATGGCGTCGGTCCCGGGCTACGTCTACGCGCAGCAGGGGCAGACGCTCTACGTCAATCTGTTCGCGGCCGGCAACGCCGACGTCACGCTCGACGGCAACATCAAGCTCAAGCTCGCTCAGGCGACTCGCTATCCGTGGGACGGCAACGTCAAGGTGACCATTTCGCCGGATCGTCCCGCGCCCTTCACGGTCAACGTTCGCATTCCGGGTTGGGCGAGAAACGAGCCCGTGCCGGGCGATCTCTATCGTTTCCTCGACACCGCGCCGGCGGCGACGGTCAAGGTCAACGGCCAGGCGGTCACCGCCGCGCCCGTCAAGGGCTACGTGCCGATCGCGCGAACCTGGCGCGCCGGCGACACGATCGAGTTGAACCTTCCGATGCCCGTCCGCCGTGTCATCGCGCACGACATGGTGGTCGCCGATCGCAATCGCCTCGCGCTCCAGCGCGGTCCCATCGTCTACGCGGCCGAGTGGCCCGACAACCCGGGCGGGAAAGTACGCAACCTCGTGCTGCCGGACGCGAACGCGCTCACCGCAGAATTCCAGCCGAATCTGCTCGGCGGCGTCGTTGCCGTGAAGAGCACCGCCGTGGCGCTTTCGCAGGACGCCCTCGGCCGCGTCGTCAAGACGCCGCAGCCATTCATGGCGATCCCGTACTACGCGTGGGCGAACCGCGGCCGTGGCGAGATGATCGTCTGGGTCGCGCGGACCGAGGACGTCGTGACGCCCGCACCCTTTCCCACGCTCGCGATGACGAGCAAGATCTCGGTCTCGGGCCAGAGCCGCCGCAGTGCCACGATGATCAACGACGGCGAGGATCCGCGAAGCTCGGCGGACTCGGCGGCGTACTTCGACTGGTGGCCGGTGAAGGGCACGTCGGAAACGGTGGACATGACCTTCCCGAAAGCGGCGTCCGTCTCGGAAATCCAGGTCTACTGGTTCGACGACACCGGACGCGGGGAAGTCCGCGTCCCGGAAAACTGGCGGCTTCTTTACAAGGACGGCGACACCTGGAAGCCGGTGGAAACCGCCGGTCCGTACGGCACCGAACGCAATCGCTACAACGTCGTGACCTTCAAGCCCGTGACGACGACGGCGCTGCGCATCGAGTTGAAGATGCAGGCGAACTGGTCGGCGGGCCTCCAGGAGTGGAAGGTCAAGTAGGCGTCAGCTCCGTCCTTCAGCGATAGCGCCGGTACTTCACGAAAGCGCCCTTTTCATCACAACTCAGAGTTTCTTCACGGCGATTTCAGGACATTCGACTGGCGGGCCTCGTAGTTTAGGGCATGACCAGCGGGCAGGACTTCTCACGCAATCGGTTGATCGGCTGGACCAGTCTCGCGGTCGGCGTCGCCGTCGGGCTCGTCATGGGTTTGTGGTCGTTTGACGGTCCCCTTCGACCGCCCGCGTGGATTGGCGAGTACGCCGATACGTCCCGCCGGCTCGTCCGGCTCGGCCACATCGCGTTCATCGGTCTTGGCGTGATCGACATCCTGATCGAGCGCGAGCTTGGACGATCCGCGCTTGGGTCACGGGCGCGGGCGATCGCGTCGTGGTCGATGGTCCTCGGCAACGTCCTGCTGCCGATCACGTTGTTCGCGTCGGCGGCGTATCGCCCCGTGAAGTACTTCATGGCTGTTCCGGCGGGGTCCGTGTTCTTGTCGCTCGTGCTGGCGGCGTATGGATCCAGACGCTCGACCGCCATACCGATCACGCAAACCACAACCCTCACGGCCCACGCCACGGCGGAGATTCATCGATGACCCCACACCTCTCGACCATCGTCGACGTCGCTCGGTTTGGTGCCGAGCGCTTTCCAGATTGTGTCGCCCTTGAAGCAACATCCGGTGACGGCTCGCTGACGTACAGCCAGTTGTGGAGTCGAGTGCAGCAGGCGGCGAACGCGCTCCGGTTGCGGGGTCTCGACCGGGGCAGTCGAGTACTGCTCACGGCCCCGGCATCACCTGACTGGCTCGTCGCGTTTTTCAGCCTCCTGCACGCGGATCTCGTCGTGGTCCCGATTCCCGATGCCATCGGGCCGCCGCTCGTCGCCGCTGTGGCGGCGCACACCGCTGCGCGTCTCTGCATCGTCGGTCCTCATCAAACGGCGCTCCGTCGCGCCCTCGGTGGAATCACGTGCGTCACGGCCGGAGAGTTGACCGAAGCCGGCGGACTTGGAAACCAGTCCGCCCTACGTGATGGCGGACTTGGAAACCAATCCGCCCTGCGTGATGGCGGACTTGCAGATCAGTCCGCCCTACGTACCGACCAGCTTGCGATCCTGGCTTTCACGTCCGGCAGTACGGCGCGGCCGCGCGCGGTCGAGATCTCGCACGCGAATGTTCTGTCGAACCTGCGGGCGCTGATGGCCGCGCGGCAGAGCACCGAGCCCGAAACCGTGCTGTCGATGCTGCCGCCGGCGCACCTGTATGAGCTTGTCGTCGGACAACTGGCGCCGCTGGTCATCGGCGGTCGCATTGTCTACGCCGGCGCGCTTCTGCCGAACCGGCTGCTGAACGCGATTCGGGATCACGGCATCACGCGCGCGTTGACGGTTCCGGCGCTGCTCGACGCGTTGTGCCGCGAGGTGCTCACCGGCCTGGTCGAGCGCGGCGTCGTCAGGCCTGCGTGTCAGGAGAGCAGCGCGGTGGGCATCGCGATGAAGCTGGCTCAGTACACGACAGAGGACCGGGAGCGAATCCGGCGCGCCGTTCGACTGCAAATCGGCGAGACGTTCCGCGCCGTCGGTCTCGGCGGGGCGGCAATCGGGCCGGGATGGCCCGACGTCCTTGCGCTCGTCGGCATCGGCCTGGACGTCGGATACGGTCTGACCGAGGCCGGTCCGCTCGTGACTCTTGGCCTGGCGCCGGACTGCCCGCCGGGGTCCGTCGGGCGTCCACTGCCCGGCATCACGATTCGCATCGATCGGGGGGGAGAGATTCTCGTTCGAAGCGAGGGCACGATGCGCGGCTACTGGGGCGACGTCGGCGCGACCACGGCAGCGCTCGAAGACGGATGGTTGCACACCGGCGATCGCGGCGTGCTCGACGCCGCCGGTCATCTATATATCCTCGGCCGCCTGAAGGAGGCGATGGTTACCGCTGCCGGTGACACGCTTCACCCCGAAGAAATCGAGCCGTATTACAGCAGCCGGTTCTTCGCCGAGCACTGCGTCGTGCCGATGCGCGGGCCCGACGGCAACGATCTGCCCGCGCTGGTCATCGTTCCCCAACGGCCCGAGGCGAGCGACGACGAAATCGAACGCGAGTTCGGCGAGTTGCGGGCGGCCGCGCCGCCGCGATATCGCGTGGCGACGATGGTGCGCCGCAACGCGCCGTTGCCGCGCACGTTGCTGGGCAAACTGAAGCGTCGCGAACTGGGCCAAACGCTGGAACTCAATCGGGATCCTCGACTGGCCGTGATCTGAAGGATGGAGCGCCGGAATGCGAACCGACATCGAAGCCCGAGTCCGGGAACTGATCGGCCGCGTCGCGAAGCAGGACGTCTCACAGCTTCGGAGCGATGACGACCTGGTCGAGCGCCTCGGCGTGGACAGCTTGCAGGGACTCCAGATTCTTGCGGGAGTCGAGAAGCAATTCGACGTGCGGCTGCCGGACGAGGAGCTGATCAAGATGCGGACGATTGAAAGGATCGCAGAAGCAGTCCAAAGGCTGCAGTACGCGTCAAAGCGCGCGTCACAGAGCATTTTCCACGAAGCTCACGAAGCACACGAAGAAAATACTGGAAGAGCATTGTGACAAGGGCCTTTGTGATCGATTGCCTTCGTGTCGTTCGTGTTCTTCGTGGTTCAAAGCTCTGGGCTAATGCGGCGAAGAATCGTCGACAGGAGACGTTATGCGAATCGGCCTAATCGCAATGAGCGGCGTGCGCGTTCGCAACGAAGAACTGGCACGCCTCGGGCTTACGCTGCCGCAGTTCGTGAGCCGCGGCAAGGTGATCGCGTCGCTGCCGAGCCTCGGGCTGCTGACGGTGGCCGGCCTGACGCCGCCGGGTCACGAGGTCGTCTATCGAGAAGTCGCGGAGCTCAAGCCGGATCTGCCGCTCGAGCCGTTCGATCTCGTCGGCATTTCATCGTTCACGGCGCAAATCGACGAGGCCTACGCCCTGGCGGACCGGTATCGGGCCGCGGGCGTTCCTGTCGTGCTCGGCGGCCTGCACGTGTCGCTGATGCCGGATGAAGCCGCGCGGCACGCCGACAGCATCGTGCTCTACGGCGCCGAGGGGATTTGGCCGCAGGTCGTCAACGACGCCGCAACAGGCCAACTCAGGCCGCGATATGAAGGGCTCCGTGCGCGAGTCTTCGACGACGCGTACTACGCGCAACCACGATTCGACCTGCTCGCGGGCCGGCCGTACAACCGCATCACCGTCCAAACGTCGCGCGGCTGTCCGCTCAACTGCGAGTTCTGCGCGGCGAGCGTCCGCATCACCTCGAGCTATCAGCAGAAACCCATCGAGAAGGTGATCCGCGAAATCCAGATCGCCCGCGAGATTACGCGTCAGCCGTTCTTCGAGCTGGCCGACGACAACACGTTCGTCAACAAGAAATGGGGCAAGGCGCTCGTGCGCGCCATCGCGCCGCTCGACATCCGCTGGTTCACCGAGACCGACATCTCGATCGCCGACGACGCCGAGCTGCTCGATCTGGTGGCCGAGAGCGGATGCCGGCAGGTGCTCATCGGACTCGAGAGCCCGGACGTGGGCGCGCTCGACGGCATGGACCCGCGGAACTGGAAGAAAGCGCGCGCGCCTCGATATCTCGAGGCGATCGATCGCATTCAGTCGCGCGGCGTGAGCGTCAACGGCTGCTTCATTCTTGGCCTCGACAGCCACACTCCCGATGTCTTCGAGACCGTCCGCGACTTCGTCCGCGAGTCCGGTCTGCTCGAAGTACAGATCACCGTCCAGACGCCCTTTCCGGGCACGCCTCTGTATCGCCGGCTGCAGCGCGAAGGCCGCCTGCTCCAGGATCGATTCTGGGATCGCTGCACCCTGTTCGATGTCACGTATCAGCCCAAGCACATGAGCGTCGCCGACCTCGAAGCGGGAATGCGCTGGCTCTTCTCCGAGATCTACAACGAGCAGGAATTCCTTCGCCGGAAGCGGCAGTACATGGAGATTGCGAAGGCTTGCATGAACTGACGCTGAGGACATGGGGCTTGGGGCTTGGGGTCCGTACTTCAGCGATAGCCCCGTACTTCAACGATAGCGTCCGTACTTCAGCGATAGCGGCCGCACTTCTGCGTCAGTTCGCTGTTTGCTATGTTTGTTGAGTCCGATAGTTTGGATACCCGCAATGCCTCCGGTCGATCAAGCCCCAAGCCTCAAGCCTCGAGCCTCGAGCCCCGGGTCCGTCACGTCCGGCCTGCAGCAGGCGCTCCTGGCGCTCCGGAACAAGGATGGCGGGTGGGGGTACTACACGGGCAAGACCAGCCGTCTGGAGCCGACCTGCTGGGCCCTGCTCGCGCTGGCGCGGCAGGCCGGGACGACGCTGGACATCGGACCGCTCCGTGGCTGGCCGCGGCAGGACGACTGCCTCGTGGACGTGCCCGGCGCGCCCATCAACTACGCGTTCAACGCCCTCGCTGCGTTGACGCTGGTGCAGAACCCTGAAGGCGCGGCGCTGGCCAGACCGATTGCCGGACGCATTGTCATGGCGAAAGGCGTGCGGCTCGAGCAGGCGACCGCGCTGCGACAGGACAACAGCCTGCAGGCCTGGCCGTGGATCGATCAAACCTTCAGCTGGGTCGAGCCGACCGCGTACTGTCTGCTGCTGTTGAAGAAGATGCGGCACGAGGGAGGCGGCACGGCGACGGCCGTCGATGAGCGCATTCGCGTCGGCGAGCGCATGCTGCTCGATCGCGCGTGTCAGACCGGCGGCTGGAATTACGGCGGCTCCAACGTCTACGGCCAGGAGCTGTGGGCGTACGTGCCGACGACGGCGCTGGCGTTGCTCGCGATGCAGGACCGTCGCGACGATCCAGTTGTCGCGAAGAGCCTTCAGTACTTGCAGAAGGACGCCGCGACGGAAAAGTCCGCGCCGGCACTTGCGGTGTCTTTGATCTGCCTGCGTGTCTTCGGCATCCAGGCTCCATCGTTTGAACAGGAATTGATTCCGCGCCTCGATCTCTCGCGTGCGCTGGGCAGCACGGTCGCGCTTGCGATGAGCCTGTATGCGCTGGCCGACACCCGTCATGGAATGGCCGCGTTTACCCTCTGACCTCCGCGCGAAGACGGGCCTGCCCCGCCGAAGCGCCAGAGGCGCGAAGGTGGGCGCTGCGGCGGGACACGGTGACACGCCTGAGGACCTCGGCGGTCACCTGACGCGCCGCGGCTTCCTGGCCGCCGTCGGCGCGGCCGTCGTCGCGGGCGCGTGCCGGCGTGAGCCGCCACCGTTCGACGCCTCGAGCTTCGCCGTCCCCGCGCGGTCCGTCGTCGGACTGTTTGCCGCGACCAGCTACGGAATCGAGCTGGCCGACGTGATCTTTCGAGGGTTCCAGGAGCTCGGCGTGAACGTCGCGGGCCGCCGCGTGGTCCTGAAGCCGAACATGGTCGAGTACGAGCCCGGCACCTCGATCAACACGCATCCTCATGTGGTCGCCGGCACCGCCATTGCCTGCAAGCGTGCCGGCGCAGCCGAGGTCGTCGTCGGCGAAGGTCCGGGCCACCGTCGCGACATCGAGTATCTGCTGGCGACAACGGGGCTTTACAACCAGCTCAAAGATCTCGACCTCAGGTTCGTCGATCTCAATCACGATGACGTGCGCGTGGTGGCGTTGAAGAGCTGGTTCACGGGGCTCCGTGAGGTCGCGTTGCCGGTGGAGCTGCTTCGCTCGGACTTCGTGATCTCGCTTCCGAAGCTGAAGACGCATCACTGGGCCGGCATGACGTGCAGCATGAAGAATCTGTTCGGCGTCGTGCCGGGCGCCGTCTACGGCTGGCCGAAGAACATCCTGCACATGCACGGGATTGCCCGGTCGATTCTCGATCTCACCGCAACCGTGCGGCCCCAGCTGACCGTCGTCGATGCCGTGACCGCAATGGAAGGGGACGGACCGATCATGGGCAGGCCGCGCCCGCTGGGCTTCATCGCCATGGGCGCCGATCTGCCCGCGGTGGACGCGACGTGCGCGCGTGTGATCGGTCTCGATCCCATGAAGCTGGCGTACCTCGAGCCCGCGTCCCACTATCTCGGCAACATCGACGAGCGGCGCATCGAGCAGCGCGGCGAATCGCTGGCCAGATACGCGACGCAATTCGATCTGGTCCCGAGCCTTCAGTTCCTGAGGAAATGAATCTCGGAGGACGGATTTCGTCCGCGCCGCAACAGCCCGGTGCTGCGACGGCCGGGCTGTCACCAGCCGTCTGGAAGTTCGCGCCGGTGTCGATCGTCCTCCTGACGATCTTCGTATTCGCGCCCGTCCTGGGGTTCGACTTCGTCAACTTCGACGATCCCGTCTACGTTCTCGACAATCCGATCATCGCCGACGGGTTGACCTGGTCCGGCGTCAAGCACGCGTTCACGATGATCCAGGCAGGGTACTGGATTCCCGTCACCTGGCTGTCGCACATGGCCGACGTCGAGCTGTTCGGCTTCGCGCCGGGATTACACCATCTCGTCAACGTCGTGGTGCACGTCCTGACCACGCTGTTGCTCTACGGGCTGGTGGTGCGGATGACCGGCGCGCACGCACGCGCGGCCTTCGTGGCGGCCGTGTTCGCGATTCACCCGCTCCGCGTCGAGTCGGTTGCCTGGGTGGCCGAACGCAAAGACATTCTGAGCACCATGTTCTGGATGCTCGCAGTCTTCGCATATGCGGAATACGCGGCGAAGCCCAGCCGCGGCCGGTATCTGAGCGTCGCCGGTTTGTTCGTCGTCGGTCTGCTTGCCAAGCCGATGGTCCTGACGCTCCCGATCGTCCTTTTGCTTCTGGACGTGTGGCCGTTGCGAAGATTGCCTGTACGTAGGGCGGACTGGTTCCCAAGTCCGCCGCGCCACGCGGACTTGCGCGCGGATTTGGGGAGCAATCCGCGCGACGTACTCCTCGAAAAGATTCCTTTGTTAATCCTTTCGATTCTGGCCGCTGGCGTCACGATCTGGGCGCAGCACGTGGGCGGCGCGGTAAAGGGATTCGATCTCTTCCCGCTCAGTCAGCGCATTGCCAATGCGCTGGTCTCGTACGTCGCGTATCTCGGGATGCTCGTCTGGCCGGTGAATCTCGCGGTCTTCTATCCAAATGTGCCCGTGCCGATCTGGCAGGTCGCCGCCGCCGTCGCCGTTCTCGTGGTCATCACGTGGTTCGCTGTTC
>JBLNGH010000307.1:0-12665 GCA_050264575.1 Acidobacteriota bacterium
CCCTGGTCGGCTTTTGCGGCGAACGTCAAGAGACGTGACGGCAGCGTCAACTCGTACACGCCGAACAAGCTCAGCGCGAACGCGACGAAGAGCGCCGTGACGGCGAGATTCAGCCACGGGTCGGCCGCGAATCGATTCAGTCCGGCGGCGCCGAACGCCACCGCCAGCGTGAATCCGACCGCGGTAAACGTCAGGATGATACCGGCGCCGTACACGAGCGCCTGCACGACGGAATCGGCACGTGCGACCGGTCCCGCCGTCACGCGCCTGGTGAAGTACGAGACCGTGATGGGCACCATCGGGAACACGCACGGCGTCAGCAGCGACAGCGCCCCCATCGCCGCAGCCAACCACAAATACGCGCCGAACGTCCCTGCGCCGGTGGTGGCAAGATCGCGGACCGGCGCCCGAGGTCCTTCAGGTCCTCCAGCGCCCGCGGGTCGAGGTCCTTCAGGTCCTTTAGCTCCGTCGGCGCCAACTGTGGGTTCCGTCGGCCCTGCAGGACCTGTAGGACCTGGAGGACCGGCGGTCGCGCCCACTGAAATCTCGAGCCCAAGTTCTTCATCCTTCGGCGGGAGACACAGTCGATCGTTGCAGGTCTGATAGCTGACGACGACGCGAAGCCGATGACCGCGGGAGGGGGTGTTCGCGGCGACGCGAACCGGGACGCCGAAAACGGCTCGTTCCTTGTGAAACAGCGTATCGAGTTGAAAGTTGGGATCGAATTCGCGCTGCGGCAGCGGCTCGTCGATGGCGCCGGCGAGCGAGAACGGTCCACCCCGCGGGATGTCGATCTTGAGCGGCACCGGTCCGCCGGCAGGCTGCGACGTGGCATAGACGTGCCAGCCGTCCTCGATCGTCGCGTCGACGCGGATCTCGAAAGTGCCCCCGGCCGTGACGGTCGGCGATGGCCGCCGCGCGCCGGCGCCCTCGCGTTCCGCGCGAGCGATCGACCATCGAACCGGGTCTTGCGCAAACGCCTCCACGGTGCCGAACGTCAGGCACAGCGCGCCGAGTGCCGCAAGGCGGGTCGCGCGTCGTCTGACCCACGATAGCGTTCTCATTGTCTTCCCAGCGCTTCGACCGGCGTGACGTGACTCGCCCGACGCAGGGGGATCAGCACCGACAGCACGGTGACGGCGAGAATCAGCGCAATAGCGGCACTGAACGCGCGCACATCGTGCGGTCCGACAAGCGTGAGGGCGCTGGCGATCAGGCGACCTGAGAAGAAGGCGCACGGCACCCCCACCGCGAGGCCGGCCGCAGCGGTGACAAAGGCCTCGCGAATCACGGTCATGCGAATGTCGTGCGCCGAGGCCCCGAGGGCAATGCGCAAACCGATCTCTGGAATGCGCCTCATGACGCCGAGGTTCAAGACCGCGTACAGACCGACGAACACCAGCAGCGTCGTCAACCCCGCGAAGTAAAAGGCACCCAGGCGCATCACGCGTTCGCGAAGCAACGCGGCCTCCCGGGTCTGCGGCAGGGGATGGACCTCGAACACGTCGTCGCGTCCAAGGGCGACAATCGTGCGTCGAGCCTGTCCCTCCACGGAGCGCGGAGGAAGCGGAGACTTCAGCAGCACTATGGGCGTCTGCAATGCGAGTAGACGTGGAGTCTCCTGCAGCAGCGCCGTGAAGAGAAAGAGCTGGTTCGCGGCGTGCGGCTCGGCGAGCTTGGCGTCGGCCACCACGCCAATCACCTCCAGGACGCGATCGGGCTGTCCGCCCAGTCGGACAAGTTGCCCGACCGGATTCGTACTTGCCAACACCGCCTTGGCGAGTCCGGCGGAGATGATGGCGACGTTCCGCTGACCGCGGTCGTCGGTCCAGTGGAAATCGCGGCCGGCCACGAGCGGCACGCCCAACGTCTCGAAGTAGCCAGGCGACACCTGCAGAACGAACGGCCTCGCGCTGCCAGCACCGTCGCGCCGTGTGACGGGGCGTCGACGCCAATCCGCACCGAAGGACAGAGGTTCGTTCAACGTCAGCGCGGCCGCCGCGATCCCAGGGTCCGAGCGGAGCGCGGAGGCGAGTTGGGTGAGATACGCGACGGAGTCCACGGCTGGGTCGAACCCGCTCTGCTTGATCAGACTTGCGACGATGATTCCATCCGGCCGGAATCCTGTGCTCACACTCTCGAGACGATGGAGATTCACCGCGACGATCCACGCCGTGACGAGCAAGGGCACCGACAACGCGACTTGCGCGGCGACGAGCCAGCGGCCCCATCGAGTGGCACTGCGGCCGGGCAAGCCGCGCGTACCGCGCATCAGCTGAAGTTTCGCGGACCAGATTCGCGAAGCCGGCAACAGACTCACGCACACCGCGACGAGGCCGGCCAGTCCGACCATCACGCCAAGGACCACGTAATCGGGGCTCAGGTCCAGCGGCGACGACGCGTCCGGGTTGTTCCACAGCAACAGCGTCAGGCCCTTCGCGGACCACAGAGCGAGGGGAGCGCTGAGCATCACCGCGACCATCGACAGGCCGAGCGATTCGCCGACCACTTGAGAGACCAAGCGTCCGTTGGATGCGCCGAGCGCCGCCTGCACCGCAAGATCCGCCTCTCTCGTCGACCATCGCGCGAGCAGCAGGCCCGAAAGATTCGCGGAGGACAGCAGGATGGTGATCGCGCAGAACAGCACCAGCAACCCAAGAGTGCGCCGATAGGCAACTCTGTATCCAGATCTCGAGAAACCCCGGGCCGCAGACTCGACGTGGGGCTCGAGGGCGAGTGTGTCGTCGTCCCGCGCTTTAGCCAGCGAAGCGGCAATCGCCTCAGCCGCGGCCTGGCGCGCCGGAGGCCAGAGTGATTCGAGCTCGGCGCGCGCTTGTTGAAGCGTGACACCCGGACGCAGCCGCCCCACGAACGCCTCGAAGAAATCCAGACTGCGTGGTTGATTGAGCCAACGAGATGCCAGCGAGGCGGGCACCCAGGCGTCGGTCGGGACTCCGACCTCGAGGCCCGCGAACGCGGGGGGTGCGACGCCGATGATGGTCACGAGCTCGCCCCGCAGGCGAAACGTCTGACCGATCACGTCGCGGTCGCCGCCAAAGCGAGTTCGCCAGCAGCGGAAACTAATCGTGGCGACGGGCGATGCGCTGTCAACGTCGCGTGCTCCCACGACCTGGCCCAGCGCCGCAGCGACGCCGAGCGTGTCGAAGTAGCGACCGCTAACGCCGTCGATCTCCAGCCGTTGACTGGTGTCCTTGATGACAGCAGTCAATTTGAGGCGCTCGAAGCCTGCGAATGCCTGGAAAACGTTCTGCGCCCTGTCGAGTGACGCGAACAGGCTCACGGAAATGCCGATGCTCCCCGCATCCGGTGTGCGTCGGTCTATGCCCGTCACGCCGACCAGCTCATCGGGATGTGACACCGGTAGCTCACGCCAGAACAAGGCGTTGAACAGGCTGACCAGCGCAATCAGCGCTCCACCGCTGAGCCCAAGCGCGAAAACGACTAAGAGCGCGGAACCGGGAGTCCGGCGCCAGCTCCTGAGGCTACGGACCGTGTTCCGAACGAAACTCGCCGTCAACGACCTCTCCCAATTCGAAGTTCGAAGTTCCGGCTAGCGCCATTCGGGTGGAAATATTTTCCCGGCGGCTGTTGGATCCAGAGTAACCCCGAGGATCGCGGCTGCGCGCGCGAGAACAGGATCGCGCCCGGCCGCGAGATCGGGAAACAGATCTGTCGAATCATCGCTACATCCACTTCTCGGCCGACATCCGCGTGCGGCCATCAGCAAATCGCGCGAGCGACAACAGCGGGTCGGGGAGTGTCTGACCAGTAACATACTCGGCCACGAGCTCGCCAATCACCGGTCCCATTTTGAAGCCATGGCCGGAACCGCCGCCGACGATCCAGACGTTGGGTGTGCCGGGATGCCGGTCAATGATGTAGCCGGAATCCGGCGAGGCTTCGTACTGACAGACCTCGGTGCCGACGAGCGGCGCGTGGGCCATCGCCGGGAAACGGCGGGCAAGATAGCGGCGAATCGCGGGGACGCGAGAGGACCTGACGCTGCGATCGCCGCTGGTGGGATCGAAGGCGGGACCGGACGTGTCGTCGGCGATCTTGAAGCCGCGATTCGCGTTTCCCGGAATGCCGTACATCGGACGCGCGGTCAGATCCACCCAGACCGGAAGCTGATCCTCCGTGAAACGTGTGTCGCCGGCCGGTGTGCCGAAGTAAAAGACGTCCTGACGCGTCGGAGTGACGGACTTCCCGACGACACCCGGGAAGAGCGTGCCGAGCCACGGACCGCAGGCAAACACGAACACGTCAGCGACGACCGAATGCCCGCGCGTGAGCGCCAGGCGATCGAGACGCCTGTGAGGCACCCGCACCGGCGACACGACGGCTGACTGGAGATATTCGCCGCCTTCGGCGACGACCCGTTCGACGACGTGCTCGCAGGCGCGCCGGGCGAGCAGATATCCTGCCTCCGGCTCGAACAGGATCGACCGCACGCCGTCGAAGTTGATTTGCCGGTAGCGCCGCGTCGCCGTGGCGATCGACAGCTCATCGAGCGTGACGCCTTCGGCCGTCAGCGCCGCCGCAGTCGCGCGGCGGAATCGATCGTCCTTGCCGCAGAGCCACAGCGCGCCGGTCTTCCGGTAGAAGCCGCGTCCGAATTGCGCGTCGTGCTCGCGCCAGCGTCCGAGCGCCTCGGCCGCCATGCGGGTGTAGATCGCCCGCGATCCGTATCCGGCACGAATGACGCGCGTTTCCCCTCCGGAGCTGGCGCGCACGTTGCCCGGTCCCCAGGCGTCGAGCAGCGTCACGCGCGCGCCGCGGCGGACCAGGGCCAGCGCGGTCCAGCCGCCGAACGCGCCGGCGCCGATGACGGCGATGCGAAGGGGACGCTTCTGTTTGCGTCGGTTCGGTCTCACGAGCGCGTTGCTTGTTCGGGGCATCGGATTCCAACGCTGCGTTCTGTCAGCCCCGAAGCCCGGGAGCCAGGAAGCCTGGAAGCGGAAAAGCCGGGAAGCTCGGAAGGCGAGGCTTGAGGAAAAGTTTTTCAGGTGTCATCAGTTGTGTCGGGATGCCCCGACTTCTTCAGTTGCCTGAACATGCGGGAGTAGTCACGGAGATACCCCGTGTCGCGCAGGTCAATCATGTGTTCTTTCAGACGCCGCAGCCATTGCTTCGCTTCAGGCCAGTTGCGCCGGTCTTCGGTATAGAACTCTGCCAGCGAATGCGCAACATGGAGACCATTCATTTTGTCGTTGGTCGCGAGTGCCAGGAAGTAGGCCTGGAGCAACAACGCTTCTCTCTTCGGGTCGTCCCTGATGAAGTCCGCGCGATGGCCAACTCCCTGACGCGGTCCCAATCGGACGTGTCGATTCCATCTGACGTGAACATCGCAGCACTTCCAGGCTCCCAGGCTTTCAGGCTTTCGGGCTCCCCTCATTCCCCAACAATTTGAACCACCAATTCGCGCCGGCGCGCCTGCGTATCGAATTCGAGGAGAACAAGCTGTTGCCACGTGCCCAGACACAGCGCGCGATCGACGAACGGCAACGTGATCGACGGACCGACGAGTGCCGCACGCACGTGGCTGGAGCCGTTGTCGTCACCCCATCGCAGATGGTGACGGTACTCCGCGTGCCGCGGCGCCAGCCGCTCGAAGAGCGCGCCCAAATCGGACACCGCACCAGGCTCGAATTCGATCGTCGTCATGCCGGCGGTCGACCCGATGACCGAGACCGTGGCGACGCCCGCGGTCAGCGCCGAGCGGGAGAGGTCGTCGGCGACGAATTTCGTCACGTCGCGGACGTCGCCTTGCCCGGATGTCTGAATGTGGTGAGTATGCGTCACGACCATTCGGTCACGATACCAAGACCTCGGGTTTCGTTGTCGAGATGGTGCTCACACTCGAGACGAAGCCCGCGAAAACCCGAGGTCTTTCTCGTGCGATTAGTTCTTGGCCTGATTCCCGGACGCATTGCCGACAGGCTGGACCTTCTCGGACGCATTGCCGACAGGCTGGACCTTCCCCGACGCATTGCCGACACGCTGGACTTGGGGGAATGCGACTTGGAACACGGCATCGCGGTCGATGTCGCCGCCGAGCACCAGCTCGGCGCCGCACCGGTCGACGGCGCTGTCGATGGCGGGAGAAGTGTGCGCCTGCTGGACGCCGTATCCCGACGCGATCGTCGTGAGCAGGACACGCGGCGCTTCGCCGTCCTCACCGGCCGGATCGGCCTCGGCCTCTTCCAGTGAGGTCAGGATCATGATCGACCCACCCATGGTGAGCGATTCCCGGGCGGAGAAGACGAGCGCGGCCAGCATCTGTTCGAGATCCTCTTCGCCGACGGCAATCATCCCCGACGCGCCGAGCGAGATGGAGAAATCGACATCGACGCCGGCCAGGCGGGCGAGCGTCTGCTCTGCGCGGACGATGGCGGTGTTCAGGTCGATGGCCGCGATCGGCCGCGCCTGACGCCGGCTGAACGTCAACAACTGCCGGAGCAGATTGCCCGCGCGCGCCGACTGCTGTTGAATGGCTTCGACTTTCTGCCGCGACGAGGCGGACTTGCCGAGCTCCGGCAGCAACTCCTCCGCCGCGCGATCCACCGCCGACACCAGCGCTTCGATCTCCGGCGCCATGGCCATGCCGAGCTTGCCGACTTCCTCCACGCGCCGCGACTGCCGGCGGCGCTCTTCGGCCGCGAGCCTCGCGCCGGGGGTACTGTCCGACTCCAGCCTGGTCCGCAGCGCGGTGGCCTCTTCGCCGAATTCGCGCACGCGGCCCATCGCCTCGTTGAGCTGGGTTTCGAGCGTCTGCCGCGCCGCGATCAGGCGCGTCTGTTCCTGACTCATCTGATGGAGCGACGTCTGCAGGCGCTGCCGCTCCTGCTCCACCGTCGAGACCGTCCGCACGCTCTGCTCGATCTGCTGGCGCAGCTCCTCCAACGCGCGGGTATCCGACCCGTGGAGATCGGCGGCCAGGCGCAGCTCGGCGCGCGCGGCGTCGAGCGCGGTCTGAACTTCGCTGCGGGTCCGAGCGACAGTCTGAAGCTCCTGAGTGCGCTTGCGCAGCTGATCTTCGAGCTGCACGCGCGCCGATTCCCAGGCGGCCGAGGTCGAGCTCTGCGCGCTGGCTGTTTTCTGGAGCTCGTCCTTGGCGGCTTGCAGAACGGTCTGCATCTCCGCGCGTGCCGCCATCGCGGTCTTGAGGTCGTTGTCGCGCGCCGACAGCTCCGCCTCCAGCTTCTGGCGCATCGAGTTCCAGGCGGTCTGCGCGGCTGCGAGCTCGGCAGCCCGCGCCGAAATCTCCTTGCTCGCTTCCGCCCTCGCCTTCTCCGCGTCGGCCTTTGCTCTTTCCGCGTCGACTCTGGCCTTCTCTGAGTCGGTCCTGGCCTTCTCCGCGTCGACGCGTGCCTTGTCGCTCGCCGCTCGCGCCTGGTCGGACTCGGCCTTTGCCTTTTCGGCAGCGGCGCGTCCGTTCTCGGCGACGAGTCTCGCCTGCTCGGCGGCGGCGCGAGCCTGTTCCGCGGCAGTCTTGGCCTTCTGGCCTTCCGCCAGCGCCTTCTCGACATCCGCGCGCGCCTGGTCCGCCGCGAGCCGGGCTTTGTCGGCATCCGCCCGCGCCGACTCGGCGGCGGTTTTTTCTTTCTGGACGGCGACGAGCTGTCTTTCGATCTCGGCTTTCTGCTTCTCGATCTCGGCTTTCTGCCTTTCGGTCTCGGCTTTGGCCTTTTCGATTTCCGTCCGGGCGCGGTCGGCGTGCGCCCTGTCTTTCTCGAGCGCCGCTGCCGCATTCTGCGCGGCCTGCAGTTCCTTCATCCGCGCGTCGATTTCCGAGCTGAGCCGCTGACGCGTCTGCTCGAACTCGGCATTGCGCGACGCCAGTGCCGTCGCCAGTTGCTTCGTCTCCGCCTTCGCGGCGGCGATCGTCTGCTCGAGATCGCGGCGGGTCTGCCCGAGCGTCTGTACTTCGGCGGCACGGGCAGCCACATCGGCTTGCAGCTGCTGGCGCGCGGACTGCCACGCGGCCTCCGCGGACGCATGCTCGGCCGTTCGGGTCTTGAGCTCGGCCTTTGCGGCATCGGCTGCGGTCTGGAGTTCCTTCGCGCGCGCCTCGAGCTGCTGGGACCGTTCGTCGGCGTTCTTCCTGGCCTTCTCGGCCTCGATGCGCGCGCTGTCGGCGCTGGCACGCGCTTTCTCCGCGTCCGCGCGTGAGCGCTCGGCGTCGGTCCTGGTTTTCTCGGCGTCGGTTCTGGCTTTCTCGGCGCGCGCAGCCGTGCTCTCGGCGTCGGCTTTGGCTTTTTCCGCGGCGGCTCGGGCCTGATCCGCCGTCGTCTTCGCGGCCTCGAGGCCCGCGGCGACCGATTCGGCCTGCGCCTTGGCTTTCTTCAAGTCCGCGGCGACCGCTTCTGCGTTCGCCCGGGCTTTCTGAAGATCCGCCACGGCCGCTTCGGCCTTGGCCAGGCTCTTCGCGCGATCCTCGGCGAGCAACTGCGACGCGCGCAGCTCGTTGATCCGCACGGTGAGGTCGTTCGTCAGCTGCTGTTTCGTTTTCTCCCACTCGGCACGATGCGACGCCGCCGAGGCGGCCAGCTGTTTCAAATCGTCTCGCGTGCTGGTGAGATCCGTGGTCAGCTGCTGACGCGTCTTCTCCCATTCATTGCGATGGGATGCCGCCGACGCGGCCAGCTGCTTCAGCTCTGCCTGCGTGCTTTCGAGCGCGCTCTCCAGTTCGAGCCGTCGGTCGTCGACGGTCTGCAACGCGGCGGCGCGTCCGGCGACATCCGCTTCGAGCCGCCGGCGTGTGGCGTCCCAATCGGCTTCCCGCTTCGCATGGGCAGCTTCGATGCGCTCTTGATCAGTGCGCGCGGAATCAAGCGCGACCTGCAGACCGCTGTTGGCCGCGACCGTCGTTTCGAGGTGCGCGATGTGTTTCCGCAGATCGCGTTCGGTGACCTGCCAGGATGAACGTTCGGACGCGAACCCGTCCGACAGGCGCTGCATCTCAGCCTGGTTCGTGCTCAATTGCGCCTCGAGCTCGGACTTGGCGGTTCGCTCGGCGGTGAGTGACGATTCCAGCTCGGCTTCGGCGGCGCGCTCCGTGCTCAGCGCGGATTCGAGCTCGGCTTCGGTGGCGCGCTCGGCTTGCAGCGCGGCCTCGACCTCGGCCTTCGCGGACCGCTCGGCGGCAAGCGACGCTTCAACCTCAGCCTTGGCGGCGCGTTCGGCAGCGAGCGCCTCTTCGAGCTGCGTTTTCTGGGTCGCGACGATCTCGAGCTGGCCGATTTGGCCTTCCAGATCGCGCCGCGTCGCGTACCAGGCTGCACGTTCGAGCGAGGTGGCCTCGGCGGCTTCCTCGAATTTCTTCTGCGCCTGCTCGAGCGCCGACCGGAGATCCGCTCTGACCTGCGGATCGGTACGGTTTGTCTCGATCTCGGCGTTGAGCTGCTGCTGGGTCGATTCCCACGTCCGGCGATCGGCGGCGTGGGCATCCAGCGCCTTTCGCAGTTCCAGGCGCGCGGCATTGAGCGAGCCCTCGAGCGCCGCTCGCACCGTGCCGTCGAGGACCTTGTCGTTCCAGCGGCTCTGACGGCCCGCCGGCGGGCCGACCGGCCGGCGCGACGAGGTCAACCGCTCGGCCGGCGAAGGTTCGGACACTCCAGGTTTTTTTGCCGACACGGGACTGGCCTCCATGCGAGCGCCGGCTGTTTGCGCTTCCTTCAACCGCGCCTCGAGCACCCGCGACGGGTCCTCTTTGATCGGCTCAGGCTCTGGCGCGGGCTCGTCGGCGGTCTCTTGCGAGGCCGTCGTCTTCTTTGTGAGACGTGTGAGTTTGCGAAGCTCGCTGAGTGCACGCTGTGTCGCGGCGACGGCCGACGGCGCCCAGCGGCTGCTCGTTTGTTCGGTCGGCACCTTCGAGGAGATGCGCGACAGGATTTCCCTCGGCTCGACGAGATCGCCGTGCAGCATCAGCAGCACGGCGTCTGCGCCGGCGGCAACCGCCGACGTGCACAGCCCGCGATGGGCCTCTCGAACGACCGGGACGATGGCGAGCGCCACCCGGTCCTTGCGGAGACTGACGATCAGCTCGAGTGTTTCCTTTTCACTGAGCCCGGGCGAGACGAGCAGCGCGCGAAACGCGGTGCCCTCCCGTTTGACCTCCGCCAGGATCTCGTCGAGGCTTTCGACAGGCGTCACCTCGACACTGCTGCCGAGCTCCGTGAGCTGACGGATCGTGGACGCGTCCAGGTTCGGTTCCGACCCCTTCAGGTAGAGCAGTCGCATCCCGGTACCACCGAGGACATCGTCTGCGGAGGGGGTCTTGAGATCCGAAAACATGCGGCGAACTCACAGGACGAAGGCAAGCCATGTGCCACCAAGAGGGGAAAACCGCGGAAAGAAAAGCCGTGAAAAACCGTTACGTCTCTGTCGCCGGAATCGATCGCGGCGGCCGTTGATGCCCGCGACGGCTCCGGACGACTTACAGCTTCTGCCGGAGCGTTACGAGAGTGTCAGCCGGGCCCCGAAATTTGAATCGCGAGGTCCCGACACACGTCCTTATTAATAGGGGTGTCAGGCGCGCTCGTCCTGGCGGCCTCGCGGGCCGAAGATTCCAAACAGAAACAGTAGTGACGGCACGAGCACGACTGCGCCGACGCCAAGCACCTGCAGCAGAAGGACCCGCACGTTCTCGGGCGCCGCGGCGACAGCCAACGTGAGATGCGGCCGCACGGCATACGGGTACTGCGTCAGCGCCCATCCCCAGAGAATCAACGTGACCTGCGCCGCGGCGGCGACACGCGCCGGGCCGTACTGTTCGCGCGCGAGAAAGACCAATGCGCCAACCGCGCAGGCCGCAGTCGCGACGTGAAGCGGCACCGCCCATGCCGACGCGATCAGCCCGTGTCGAACACCGGGCTCGGCGAGGAGCAGCACGATGGCGGCCATCATTCCGACCAGCACCCCCGAGATCAACGCCCGTCTCCGGAACGCCTTCCGCTCTTCGGCGTCACCCGCTTCGAGCGTCAGGTAGACGGCCGCGAGATAGCCGAACAACACGAGCGCGAACGCGCCGACCGACACCGAGAACGGTGTCAGCCATGGTCTGATGAACACCGAGACGAATGAACCCCCGGGATGCTCGGGAATCCTGCCTTCCGTGACCGCGCCGACGATCACGCCGAGAAAGAGCGGGGTCGCGGTGCTGGCCACGGCAAAAATCCCTCCCCAGAAGCGCGTGTACCGCGGATCGGCGGGACCGTACGCGCGGAACACGAACGCCGAGCCGCGAAGGACGATGCCGACGAGCACGAGCAGCAGCGGGACATGAAGGAAGGTGCTCATCGCGGCGAACGCTCGAGGAAACCCCGTGAACAACACGACGATCGCGACGATGAGCCACACGTGGTTGGCTTCCCAGACCGGCCCGATCGCCCGCGCGATGGTGGCGCGCTGACGATCGGCCGTCGGGCCGCTCGCGAGAAGATCCCAGAGTCCGCCGCCGTAGTCGGCGCCGCCGAGCAGCGCGTACGACGTCAGCGTCGCGACCAGCACGAGCGCGAGAAGCCCGACCGAATCGATCACGCCGTTCTCCGGGCCGGCGACGTCTCGAGAATGGTTCGCCGAATCAGCGCGATCACCACCACCGCCAGACCGATGTAGATGAGCGTGAACAACGCGAACGGTGCGGCGAGTCCCGGCATCGGCGTGACGGCGGCCGAGGTCTTCATCACGCCCTGAATGATCCATGGCTGGCGTCCGAGCTCGGTGACCATCCAGCCGGCCTCCAACGCCACGAACCCGAGCGCGGTGGAGACGTCCATCGCCTTCAGGAAGCGACGGGAGTCGAACAGTCGTCCGCGCCACCAGAGCAGCGCGCCCCAGATCGCGAGCGCGGCGAGCCACGAGCCGATGCCGACCATGACCTGGAAGCTGAGGTGCACGGCTCGGACGGGAGGCCACAGGTCTCGCGGAATGTCATTCAGACCGACGACCGCTGCGGACGGATCCCCGTGTGCCAGCAGGCTCAGTCCACCCGGAATCTCTATCGCATATCGCGTCTGTCGAGCGTCGGCGTCGGGAATGCCGCCGACGCGCAGCGGCGCGTAGCGCTCGGTCGCGAACTGACCCTCGAGCGCGGCGAGCTTGGCCGGTTGCGTGCGCGCGACGACCCGGCCAGTCCAGTCGCCGGCGAGCGGTTGGACGAGCGCCGCCGGCAATCCGACCGCCAGCGCGATGGCGAACGCGCGGCGATGAAATGGGTTGGCAGCGTCGCGCAACAACAGCCGCGCGTGAATGCCGGCGACCGCGACGCCGACCGCGGCATACGCTGCGAGCAGCATGTGCACCACCTGCGCGGGCGCTGCCGGGTTGAACATCGCCGCGAACGGATCGACGTCCACGGCCGCGCCGTCCACCAGCCGGAACCCGGCCGGCGTGTTCATCCAGGCGTTGGCGGTCACGACGAAGGCGCCCGAGAACGCGCCGCCCAGGCTGACGAGGATTCCTGCGGCGATGTGCGCGCGGGGGGTGAGCCGCTCCCATCCGTAGAGATAGATGCCCAGAAAAATCGCTTCGAGAAAGAACGCGAACCCCTCGAGCGAAAACGGCATGCCGATGAGCGGTCCGGCGAATTCCATGAACGCCGGCCAGAGCAGGCCGAGCTCGAAGGACAGCACGGTCCCGGA
>JBLNGH010000308.1:0-5480 GCA_050264575.1 Acidobacteriota bacterium
CCGCGGCACGCTGCGCCAGCATCCTCCGCAGACCGGACCCGCAAGCGGCTGGACCAGCACGTCGTCGCACGCCGCGCACGCCGGCGCGAGCAGGACACGCACAGCGGCGTTGGCCGCGGCCCGCAGCATGCGGTCCGATACTGCAAGCGGAGGACCAGCGCACCAACGCGTGAAAATACCGTCGGCCCGTCGAAGTACGCAGAAATCGAAAAGGACTCTAGGAGCCGTTACGCAGAAACTTCGATCCGCTCGGCGTCGCCCCACAAGCGTTCGAGCGCGTAGAACTCGCGTGTCGATGGCGTGAAGACGTGGAAGATGAAGTCGAAGTAGTCGATGAGCACCCACTCGGCCCGCTCGTAGCCTTCGACGAGCGCGGGCTTCGTCCCCTGACGGCCGAGGGCCTGCTGGACCGCGTCGGCGATCGCCTGGACCTGCCGGATGTTCGCGCCGGTGCAGATGACGAAGAAATCGGTGAAGGCCGACGCCTTTCTCAGATCCAGCACGAGAACGTCGAGGGCTTTCTTGTCGAGCGCAGCGGCGATTCCGGCGGTGAGATCCGACGACAGGCGAGGGGCGGCGGGCTGGCGTTTCTGCTGGCGCTTGGGCGTCTTCTTCATGCGAGGTACAAGTCCTGCCTTTCGATATACGTTTTCACCGTCGCCGGCACGAGCCCGTCGATGTCGCCGCCCCGGGCGCGGCGTTCGCGGATCTCGGTCGACGAGACCGGCGCGGTCGGCGCGTCTACCAGAAAGATACCGGGTCGCGGCGGGATCTCGTACGGGCTTTCAATCATCCGGTTGCCGAGATCGGGCAGGAGACGCCGCAAGGCCGTCGCGGCGCAACCGGGCCGTGAAACGGCGACGAAGTGCGTGCGGTCGAGAATGCGGGGGTAGTCCTTCCAGGTCGCGATTTCGCGAAACGCGTCGGCGCCGGTGATGAAAAACAGCTGTGACGTGTCGACGCCGCGCGCTTCGAGCCGGTCGAGCGTCGCCGAGGTGTAAGACGGTCCGTCGGCCTCCATCTCGAGATCGGAGAGCACCAGCCCGATGCGGTCCTGAATGGCCAGCGCGGCCATTGCGAAGCGGTGCGCCGCCGACGCCACGGGAGGGCTGCGGTGCGGTGGCACGCGCGCCGGGACGACCTGAACGCGATCGAGGGCAAGCGCGCGGCGCGCCGCGTCCGCCACGTCCAGATGGCCGACGTGAATCGGATCGAACGTCCCGCCAAACACTCCCTGCCGCATCACGCGACGGTCGGCTCAACGGCGCGCGCGACTTCGCGCCACGCCGCCTCGAGCAGCTCGGGCACGCCCTCGCCGGTCGCCGCGGAGATGGGATAGAGCGCGACGCCGGCCCGATCGAGGTGATCGCGCAGCTTGTCGAGCCGGGCCGGATCCCCCATCACGTCGACCTTGTTTGCCGCCGCGATTCGGGGCTTGTCCGCCAGCGCGACCGCCGTGTCGTCGCCCGCCCCGGCAAACAGCTCCAGCTCGCGGCTGATGACGTCGAAGTCATTCGCGGGATCTCGGCCCGTGTCAGGCGACATGTCGATGACGTGCACGAGGACCTTGGTACGCTCGAGGTGAGCCAGGAATTTCGTTCCGAGCCCGTGGCCGAGATGCGCGCCGGGAATCAGGCCGGGCACGTCGGCGACGACGAACGACCGATCGTCGCTGAGGTGCACGACCCCCAGGTTGGGCGTCAGCGTCGTGAACGGGTACTCGGCAATCTTGGGTCGCGCCGCCGAGATTCGCGAGATGAGCGTGCTCTTCCCCGCATTTGGAAAGCCGACCAACCCGGCGTCAGCGAGCAGCTTGAGGCGCAGCCGCAGCGTCCGGTACTCGCCGGTGCGCCCCGGCTCGACGCGGCGCGGCGCGCGGTTGGTGGACGTTGCAAACGCGGCATTGCCCCGTCCGCCTCGTCCGCCCCGGGCGACGAGCACGCGGTCGCCCGCGTGCGCCAGATCCGCGATCGGAATCAGATCGTCGGCAGTCTTTTCGTAGACGATCGTGCCCGGCGGGACCTCGAGCACCAGATCGCCGCCGTCATGGCCGGTGCGATTGGATCCCTGGCCGTGCTGACCGCGCTCGGCGTGGAACTCGGGATGGAAGCGATAAGTGACGAGTGTGTTCTGATGAAGACTCGCGACGAGGTAGATCGATCCGCCGTGTCCACCGTCGCCGCCGTTCGGTCCGCCGCGAGGCACGCGCTTCTCGCGACGAAAGCTCAGGCAGCCGTTGCCGCCGCCCCCCGCCTCGACTTCGATGTCGACCTCGTCAACGAACATGACGAGAAATTGTGATTGGTGATGTTGTGGTGTGGTGAATCAAGCCCATCGTGTCTCGTCGTAACACGGACATGATGATCTCAAATCACCATATCACCCGATCACCACATCCCAATTTCAGCCTCACTCACTTGGCACAATACTGATGACCCGGCCGTGAGCGCCGTGGTCCGAAAACTTCACGCGGCCGGTCACCTTCGCGAAGAGCGTGTCGTCCTTGCCGCGCCCGACGTTCAACCCCGGCTTGAACCGGCGACCGCGCTGGCGGACCAGGATCGATCCGCCGGGCACCAGGTTGCCGTCGAAGCGCTTCACGCCCAGCCGCTGCGAGTTGCTGTCGCGCCCGTTGCGTGAGCTGCCCTGACCCTTTTTGTGTGCCATGACGAAACCCTTAGACCTTGATGCTCTTGACCTGCACGCGCGTCTGCCGCGTGCGGTGGCCGCGCGTTCTCCGGTACTGCTTGCGGCGCTTCATTTTGAACACGCGGATCTTCTTGCCTCTGCTCTCATCCAGCACGACTCCGGTCACCGTGGCTCCGGCGACATACGGTGTGCCAATCATCACATCGTCGCCCGACTGGACGATGAGCACTTTGTCGAATGTCACTTCTGCGCCGGCATCGGCTGCAAGCCGGTCGACAACGACAACGGCGCCTTCCGTGACTTTTTCCTGCCGGCCGCCGGTTTCCACGATCGCAAACATGTCGCACGCTCTTCTTTCAGCGCTCGCGGGGCCCCACCCCCGCTCGCTCACGCTCCGGCGCTCGCGGACTCGCTATCCTCGCGTGAGCCGCAGGTGCCTCGATAGGCCCGGACTTCCAGCCGTGCCCGAACTTATAAGCGTAGCACAGTCGGCCGCATGCCGGCCGCACCTAAAGGTCCGTCCACCTGTCGCCGTACCTTCGAATCGGTTGGGTGGCGATTTGAGCGCGCAGGCGAGTCGAGATCTACTTCAGCAGGATGCGGGTGCCTTTGATTTTCTGGGTGCTCAGCGTGTTGAGGAAGCCCGGCAGGAGCTTGTCCATCAACTCGAAGTACGAGGACAGCGCCGGGGTGTTCTGTGTGTCCTGATACAGCGCTTCTTCGTGGAACGACTCCTTGTAGAGCAGCGCGCCCGTGCGCCCGTCGATGAAGACGAAGGTCGGCGACAGCGCAAATCCCTTCATGCTGCTGTACGTGCGCCGCTCCATGTATCTCGTGTTGCCGGTCTCATCGATGTACTGCTGCGGACGGGACACCATGCCGCTTTTTTCGACTTCCGTGAACAGCACGGAGCCGGTGACGATGAGCGGGCCCTGAAACTCCTCGCCGACTTTCTTCCAGAACTCGGCGTCGGAGAAAATCTTTTCGTAATCGGCGAGGTCCTTCTCGGTCTTGATCTTCGGTTCGTCGGTCGCGTCACCCGCCGGCGCGGTCGGGCTGGCCGGGCTGGCGGCGTCGCCACGGCGGCGATCGACTTCGTCAATGAGCGTGAGGACGTCGGCGTCGATCACCTTCATCTCGGACTTGGTGCGCAGCTGACTGCGCAGCAACCGCGCCGTTTCGGTGTTCGGATCGATCGTCTTCGAGCCGCCGCCAAGGAACCCCGCGACGAGCACGCGCTGAAACGGCGAGACGTCGAGTTTGGCCTGGATCGGCGTCTCGACGGCGATCTCGTAGAAATTGAGACAGCCTACCGAGCCCAGCGCGACGACGACGCTACTTATCGCGACGGCGGTTTTGGCGGTCATAAATTTCCCTGAACAGATCGTAGTTGTTGCGGATGAACGTGTTGTTCGGCTCGATCTCGAGCGCCTTCTCGTAGGCCTTGCGCGCCTCGTCGAATCGACCCAGCTGCTCGTAGGCGATCCCGAGATCGTTCCACGCGCCGCCGTAAGTCGGATCGATTTCGATGGCCTTTTCGAAGCGGTAGACCGCTTCCTTCCAGAGCGTGATCTGGGCGGCTTTGATGCCGAAGGCTACCTGGGCCTTCGCATCGGACCGCTTGTCCGCATAGGCGGGCGCCGACAGCAGCGCCACGAGGGCCGCGACCAGCCAGAGCTTGGTTCTCATGTGTCTGCCCAAAATATACTCCCCGCAGGCGGAGAGCGAAATCAAAAACCCACGGTCGCCGGGAGATTCATGGCGCTTTCTGCAAGACGGCTGCCGCGGCGACCGTGCACATTCTTCGACTTTGTATGAAGCGAAGCGCCGCAATCCGTTTCGATTCGTGGCATGGCCGCTGCAAGGCACGTAAATGTCAGTGCCCACGCAGGACGAATCGCCGGCTCTTTGGACTCGATCCCTGGTCGCGATATCTCTGCTCCGGACGGGACATAACACCACCGGAGCCAGGATTTTCAAGGAACTCTCGACCCAGGCCCCGCCGACCATCGACCGGCTCGCCGAGCACCTCCGGATTCCGCCCGCCACCCGTGGCCAGCGGGTCCGGAACGCCCTCGCGCACGGTCACCGGGCGGTCACGGCTGCCCGCCGGCTGGGGCTGGCCATCCTGCCCGTCTCGGCCGCCGATTATCCCGACCGGCTCCGGCAGATTCCCGATCCGCCGATCGTCCTGTGGATCAGGGGCGTGATCGAGAGCTTGAGCGCCCCGGCCGTCGCGATTGTCGGCTCGCGGGCCGCGACCCCGACCGGGATCACGGTGGCCACACGCCTGGCCCGCGAGCTTGCCGAGGCTGGCCTCGTCATCGTGAGCGGTATGGCGCGAGGCGTGGACGCCGCGGCCCATCGTGGCGCCCTCGACGCGCGAGGCACGACGGTGGCCGTGCTTGGCAGCGGCGCCGATGTCATCTACCCGCGCCAGCGCGCGTCGATGGCGCAGGAGATCGTCGACCGCGGCGCGATCGTGAGCGAGCTGCCTCCTGGAACGCCGCCGCTCCCGCCGAACTTCCCGCTTCGCAATCGCATCATCTCGGGGCTCGCGCGCGCGGTCGTCGTCATCGAAGCGTCCGAGAAGAGTGGCTCGCTCATTACGGCGAAGGCGGCGCTCGAGCAGGGCCGCGACGTGCTCGCGGTCCCGGGCAATGTGGTTTCGGGACGCCATCGCGGCTGCCACGCTCTTATAAAGGATGGAGCACGACTGGTCGAGACTGTAGAAGATGTACTCGACGAGCTGAAGTGGCCGCGTCCGAGCGCGGACGCGCCTGCCAGAGTGAACTCGTTGCAATTGAGCGAGTTGGAAGAAAGAATGGCCG
>JBLNGH010000309.1:0-12761 GCA_050264575.1 Acidobacteriota bacterium
ACAGGTAATGCGAGTAGATGGGGTAGTCGTTCGTCATGAACGACAGCCAGAACTCCTTCGGGACGGAGTAGTGGACGGCCAGCTTGGCGCGTCTGGCTGCGGTCCGCTGCTGCCAGAAGTAGCGCGACGAGTAGATCGCGGACGAGAGCCATCTGAAATCCGTCCAGTGCTCGTCGAGCGCGCGCGCGACCGCCAGGAATGCCGCCGCGGCATCCTGTCCGGCAAGCGGCTCGATGTCGATCTCCTGGTCCATGAAGGCCTCGAACATCCGCATCTGATCGCGGACGAGCAGGGCCCTCACCGCGCGCTTCGTGTTCAACCGTATCGACGCGGTGGGCGGCCCGCCGCGGATCACCCGGGCGCCTGACGGCAGGATCAACTCCAGGCCGGGTACGCCGAAGATGTTCGGTCTCCTGGTGACGAAGGCCGATGCGCGGTCGCGGCCTTGCTCGCTGGTCTGACGATCGACACGTGCCTGTCCCGTTGATGCCGTCCGAGTACTCATGACGAACGCTCCTCGTTGGTGTCCTTTCCAAGAGTGGCGGCGCCAGGCCCTCCGGCACCGGAAAACGCGCGATCCACGATCGGACGAAAGTCCATCTGGCGGGGAAGTGTGCCGTAGCACATCCCGTTCTCACCGGCGATCCGCGACGCGATGAACGCGTCGGCGACAGGCGCCGGCGCGTGCCGCACGAGCAGCGATGCCTGCAGAACGACCGCGATCCGCTCGGTGATCCGGCGCCCGTCACCGGGATCCGCGATGTCTTCGTGCAGGTCGCTCTCGAGCGCGCGCACGGCGGCGTCCAGCCGCGCGTCGCCGCCACGGGCGAGACGCAGCTCGTCGACGAGCGCGCCGACCGCCTCCGGTGTCTTTCTCAGCGCGCGTTGCACGTCGAGGCAGATCACGTTGCCGGTGCCTTCCCAGATCGAGTTGAGCGGCGCCTCACGATACAGGCGAGGGAAGATCGACTCCTCAATGAAGCCATTGCCGCCCGCGCATTCCATCGCTTCGGCGAGATGCGACGGCGCGCGCTTGCAGATCCAGTATTTCGCCGCCGCAGTGACCAGACGGCACAGCTGCTCCTCCGGCGGCGAACCCGGCCGCCGATCGTAGCTGCGGGCGAGCCGCATGAGGAGCACGGTCGCGGCTTCGGACTCGATCGCCAGGTCGGCCACGACGTTCTGCATCTGCATGTGATCGAGAAGCACCTTCCCGAACGCCGCGCGATGCCGCGCGTGATGGACGACGTGCACGACGGCGAGACGCATCATGGCGGCGGAGATGAGCGCGCAGTCGAGCCGCGTGTGGTTGACCATCTCGATGATGGCCGGCACGCCGCGTCCTTCTTCACCGACGAGCCACGCGAGCGCATGGTCGAATTCGACTTCGGCCGTCGCATTCGAGCGGTTGCCGAGCTTCTCCTTCAATCGCTGGATGTAGAAGCCGTTGCGCGTTCCATCCGGCAGCAGCCGCGGCAGCAGGAAACACGAGAGTCCCGCGGGCGTCTGCGCCAGAATCAGAAACGCGTCGCACATCGGCGCCGAGCAGAACCACTTGTGACCGGTGATCGCGTACGGCTGTCCGGCGCCGCGGTTCCCCGTCGCGACGGCCTGGGTCGTGTTCGCGCGGAGATCGGAGCCGCCCTGCTTCTCGGTCATCGCCATGCCGACGAGCGCCGATGTTTTCTGCGGCGGCGGGATGACGCGCGGGTCGTACGACGACGACGTGACGCGAGGGATCCAGTCGGCGGCGAGACCGGGCGCGGCTTGCAGCGCCGGGACGCAGGCGGTCGCCATCGACAGCGGACAGCAATGTCCGGCATCGACCATCGCCGAGAGCATGAACAACGCAGAACGCGCCACCCACGCGCCAGGCTGGCGAGCCGTCCAGGGCAGCGCATGCGCCTCGTTCGCCATCGACCACGCCATCAGCGAGTGCCACGCGGGGTGGAAGATCACCTCGTCCACGCGGCGGCCGTGGCGATCGTGGGTTCGCAGGGTTGGTGGATTCCGGTCGGCCTGGAATCCCCACGACACGATTTCGGTCGAGCCGGCCTGGGCCGAGTGGCGAAGAATCCGGTCGCGCCAGCCCGCGCCCTCGCGGTCGAGCGCCTCCTGCAGCGCGACGTCGCTCAGGAACGGATTCCAGTCCTCGAGCGGAGGCGCCTGGTTCGTGACGTCGTGCGTCTCGTGTCGTCCGAGGCGGGGGCCGGTCTCGATCGACATCGATGCATCATGCCTCGCACGGCCCTTGGGCCGCCAGCCTCTCCAATTCCGCGCGCGCGGCCCGCAAATCGGCGGTTTCGAACCCTTCCGTGAACCAGCCGTAGGTCTGCCGCAGCGCGTCCGCGGCCTGACCCAGCTCAGCCGGCCCCCGCGCTGCTTCGAGGCGCGCGCGGCTGGTTGCGAGCCGCAGCTGCCACGACCGTCCCGACAGCGCGCGTGCCACGTCGATCCCGCGATCGAAGTGACCACGCGCATCGCCGACGGCATCGCCTTTCTGCCCGAGCGCCAGCGCGAGCTCGCCCTTGAGCCGCAGCAGCTCCGGTTCGAAGAAGTGCTCGTCGTTGTTCGCGATCATCGGGCCGGCTTCGTCGAGCAATCGCGCGGCCTCGGCGTACTGGCCGGTATGCAGATAGATTTCGGCGAGCGTCACGGGGAAGAACGTGAAGCCGACGCGCGCGCCCGTGCTCTTCCAGCCGTCCAGCCCCTCGATCATCAGCGGGATTCCGTGTTCGAAATCCCCCATTCCGGCCATCGCCCAGCCGCGCTGCATCTGCGCCCACGCGGTCCAGAGAGAAAAACGATTCGGAATGGTGATCTCCAGCGCCGCCGCGGAGCAGCGTTCGGCGTCGGCGTGATCCCCGCGGTGGTTGCGCATCAGCGCCTGAAAGCACAACGCGTAGGCGACCGTCATCGGGTGGGCGAGTTGTTTCGCGAGCTCGACGGCCTCGCTGACGCGCGCGAGCGATTGATCGGGATACCCGAGCATCCACAGCGACCACGCGAGGTACACGCCGTGCGCCACGCCGGGATCCTGGCCCGCGCGCAGCGCCAGCGATCGATGCTCGTCGATGTTGTAAATCGCGATTCCCGCCTGCGTGTGCGTGCGGCACGTTTCGTAGTCGCCCTGCAGGAACGCGCTCGACGCCACCGATCGATGCGCGAGCAGCAGAAACGTCGAACTGCCGGATTCGTGCGCGATCTCGAGCAGCTGCCGGCCCAGCTCGCGCGAGGCCGGCAGCATGCCGCGCACGTAATAGAACTGCCAGAGGCCCTGCATCGCCGGAAAGATCTCGGCGTGTCCTCCCGCCGCGCGCGCCAGCTCGCGCGCGCGCGCGTACGTGCTCTCGACTTCCGGATTGGCGTACCCGCGCACCGACATCAGCGGCGATCCCAGGGCGAGCAGGAGCGCCAGCTCCCGCCGGTCGCGCTCGGGTCCCTCGGGCTCGGCTTTCAGCGCTTCACGCGCGCGCGTGTACTGATTGATAGCCTCGACCATCGCCGACCGCGCTGCCGCTCGCTGTCCCGCCTTTTCCCAGAACGCGATCGCCTGCGTCTGATTGCCCGCCTCGGAATGGTGATGCGCCAGCAGTTCCGGCTGTTCCTCGGCCGTTTCCGTAAAGACGTCGGAGAGCACTTCAGCGGCGCGGCGATGATGGCGCTGCCGGTCGCTCTTCACGAGCGACTGGTACGCGGCCTGCTGAATGAGCGCGTGCTTGAACACGTACCTCGAGTCGGGCGGGTCTCCCTGCGAATGCAGGATGTCCGCATTCGCCAGGATTTCCAGACCTTCCTGGAGACTCATCTCGTCGAACGGCGAGACGTACCGGAGCAGCTCGTAGTGGAAATCGCGCCCGAGGATCGAGGCAACCTGCGCGACCTGTTTGCCGATCGGGCGCAGCAGATCGAGCTTGGCCAGGAGCAGCTCCTGCAACGTCCCGGGAATGGTCGTCTGCTCGGGATCCGCGGGCTGTCGCGACTCGACGATCATGCGCGTCAGCTCTTCGACGAACAGCGGGACCCCGTCCGTCGTCGCGACGAGCCGGTCGACGATCTCCGGCGACAGCCCGCGATCCTTCGACGCGTGCGCGATCATCGACAACGTGCTGGCCGGCGACAGCCGGTCGAGCGCCATCTGATGCAGGTGGGGGCGCGCCGACCACGGCACGTGGAACTCCGGGCGGCTGGTGAGGACGACCAGCGCGCGCGACGAGGGCAGCCGGTCGATCAACGCGGTCAGAAACTCGATCGTCGAATGATCGGCCCAGTGCATGTCCTCGATGATGAACAGCGTCGGCCTGTTCTGCGCCGTCGCGAGCAGCATCGAGACCAGACCCTCGAGCGTCTTCATCTTCTGCTGCTCGGGCGGCAGGCCCAGCGGCGCGTACGTCGGCTCGAAGGGGATCGACAGCAGCGCGGCGAAGAGCGGCACCGCGTCACGAGGCGCGAACCCGAGCGAGGTGAGGTTGATCTCGAGCTTGTGGAGCTTCTCGGCGGCGCTGTCGGTGCGCCGGATGTTCATCGACCGCAGGATCAGCTCGATGATCGGATGCAGCGCGCCGTTCTTGAAGTGCGGCCGGCACTGACACGTGAGCCGGATGTTGTGTTCTTCGATCACCGTGTCTTTCAACGTCTGCACGAGCCGGCTCTTGCCGATGCCGGGATCGCCCGTGACGACGGCGAGACCGCCGCGGCCCTCTTTTGTGTCGTCCCACCGTCGTCGAAGCTCAGCGCGCTCCGCGTCACGGCCGACGAACGGCGTGAGCTGCGGCGCGTCGGCTTGCTCGAAGTGGCCGGCGCCCTCGAGCTCGCCGAGGACCTGATATACAGCCGTTGCGCTCTTTTCGCCGCTCTCGGCAGCGGTGAGCGGCTGCGTCTGGAAAAAGTGCCTCGTCAGCTCGAACGTCGCCTGGCTCATGACGATCGCGCCGCGTGGCGCCGTCTCCGCCATGCGGCCGGCGAGATTCGGCACGTGACCGGACATCGCGGGAATCCCCTGTCCGGGCGCCGGCCGGCTCGGCAGCGCGACCAGCCCGCTGTGAACGGCGATCGTGAAGTTGGCGCTCGTTTCGTTCTTCTGGGCGTGCTCGCGCATCGCCTGCGCAATCTGCAGCGCGGCCCAGACCGCCCGCCGCGCGTCGGTCCCCTTGGCGGCTGGATAGCCGAAGCAGCACACGAACGTGCCGCCGAAGGGCATCCCGATCGATCCTTCCGCCCGCTTCACCGCGTCAACGGCCGCTTCGTAAAACACCCGCTGCTCCGCATCGACCTCGTCTTCGGCGTCGAGCTGGTCGGACGCATCCAGGTGGCACGCCAGCAGCGTCAACGGGCGACGCTCGATCTGTTTTGCCGATGCCGCGGTTCGCCCGTCGGACGATCGGCCGGTCATCACGGTTTCGAGCTCGCGAAGCGCTTCCATCAACTCGCGCGCGGTCTGGAACCGGCCTTGCGGATCCTCGCTGAGCGCCGTCGCGACGAGCCGATCCGCTTCGTCGGGCAACGCAGGCACGAGCAGACGGACCGACGGCGCCAGCTGGTGCGTGCGCGTCAAGGTCTGGTATCGCTCGAGCAGCTCCTGAACGGTGAACGGCAGCCGTCCGGTCAACATCTGGTAGAGCATCACGCCGGCGGCCCAGATATCGACGCGCGCGTCCTGCGGATCGCCGCGCAGCTGCTCCGGCGCCATGAAGGACGGCGTGCCCCACCGCATCACGCCGCGTCCGGCCTCAGGCGCCGGTCCCGTCCCGACCGCCGATGCGAGGACCGCGATGCCGAAGTCGAGAATCTTGGGACGGCCGTTCCGGAGGACGAAGACGTTGCTCGGCTTCAGATCGCGATGGATGATCCCCTGCGTGTGCGCGTGCGAGAGGCCGCGCGCCACCTGCGTCATGATCTGCACGGCGCGCAGCGGATCGATCCGCGATCGCTCGAGCATCACGTCCAGCGACTGGCCGTCGAGCAGCTCCATGACGAGGAACGGCATGCCGCGATTCGCATCCATGTCGAAGATCGCGACGATGTTCTCGTGATTGAGCTTGGCGGTGGTCAACGCTTCGCCGCGCAGCATCGCGACGAGCTGGTCGATCGGCAGCCGGCCGTTCTGCAGGATGAACTTGATCGCCACCGTGCGATCGAGATGCCGATCGATCGCGCGGAACACGTGGCCCATGCCGCCCGCGCCGAGCTTCTCGACAATCTCGAAGCGATCCGTGTCGCCGATCCGTTCGCCCGGCATCGGCGAGTAGCCCGGCTCGCCGGCCGGCGCCACCGGGTCGCCCGGCCCGGACAAGCTGGTCGCCGCGTCGGACGGCGCCGATCGCGGCAACGGCTCGGTGTGCCGGATCGGGCTGTCGCTGCGGTTTTTGGAACCTGCCATGGTGCTTCGGCCGCGCCTCGGTGACACACGCTGCCCGGCGCCGATCGACCCCATCAGACCAGACATGAAGGGACCGGACGGTCCCGTTACGTCCCGGGACCGGACAGCGGGAGGAGTCTCTCACGATCTTGACATGAGTCGGACGCTGTGAGATGAAGCGCCTTCGAGGTCTCCCATGAAGCAGCGCCTGATGTTGATTTTGTCGCTCGTCGTGTTTCTGTGCACGGCTGCGCACGCGTCAGCGCAGGCTCGCCTCACCGCCGCGGATCTCAACGGCACGGTGACGGACGCGTCCGGCGGACTGGTGTCGAACGTGGCGATCGCGGCGACGAACGTCGAATGGAACGTCGTGCGGACCGCGGTCACCGATGAAAGCGGCCGCTATCTGGTGCCGGCGCTTCCTCCCGGCAGGTACAGCGTGGCTGCCTCGCGCGCGGGGTTCAAGACCGAGGTCCGGCACGGCATCGATCTGTCGCTTGGCGCCACGGTCACGATCGATTTCACGCTGACGATCGCGCCGACGAGCGAGACCGTCACCGTCGCCGCCGAGGCGCCGCTCGTGCAGACCAATCGCACCGAGGTGTCGTCGCTCGTGAGTCAGCGCCAGATTGACAGTCTGCCGATCAACGGGCGGAACTTCATCAGCTTTTCGCTCATCTCACCCGGCGTCGCGGCCGATCGCACGCCGCAGCAGGGGCCGACGATGACGTCGGGGCTGTCGTTCACCGGACAACGCGCGCGATCGAACAACGTGATGGTCGACGGCTTCGACAACAACGACATCGTGGTCGGCGCGGTGCGCGCGACGTTCAGCCAGGAGGCGATTCGGGAATTTCAGGTGCTGACCAGCTCGTATTCCGCCGAATTCGGCAAGGCCGCCGGCGGCGTCGTCAACATCGTGACCCGGAGCGGGACGAACGATCTTCACGGCAACGCCTACGTGTACGTGCGCGATGAGAGCCTGAACGCGCGGGGCCACTTCGAAAAGTTCGACACGGCCGGCAACCCCGTCGACATTTCGAAAGCGCCCTATCACCAGACGCAGTGGGGCGGGACGCTCGGCGGTCCGCTGACCAAGGATCGAAGCTTCTACTTTCTGTCCTCGGAGAGGACCGACATCACCGACAGCCGCATCGTCACCATCGATCCGGTCGCGGCAGCCGTGCTGAACGGCGCGGGTTTTCCCGTCGAGCTCGGCAACGTGCCGCTGACGGTGACGAACACCGAAGCGTTCGGCAAGGTGGATCACCATTGGTCGGCGCCGCGGCTCTTCGTCGTTCGCGGCAACTACGCGAAGATCGACCGCGAAGGGATCGACGATTTCGGCGGCACGGTGGCGCGCAGCCGCGGCACGGTGCAGTGGAGGACGGACTGGTCGATTTCCGCCGCCGAGACCGACGTGTTCGGCACGCGCTGGCTGAACGAGGGCCGCATTCAATTCGCGCACGAAACGCAGGCGATCAACTCGCTCGATCCGCTCTGCGGCGGCGACTGCGTCAATCCGGACCAGGGAGGCCCCACGCTCGAAGTGACAGGCGTGGCCAGCGTCGGACGGCAGCGCATTACGCCGAATCTGCGGCTCAACCGGCACCTGCAGGTCGCCGACACGCTCAGCTATCTCAATGGCCCGCACCACCTGAAAGTCGGCGTCGAGTACAACCACATCTCGTTTCCGAGCGGCGGCAACTCGCTGCCGCTGCACTTCGGCGGACGCTATATCTTCAGTCCGATTCCGGCGCTCGGCGTGACGTCGGCCCTCGACGGCGTCGTGAAGGGGATTCCGGCGGCCTACGTGCAGGGATACGGTAATCCGTTCTACACGGACTACGGCTATCAGGATGTGTCGCTCTTCGTGCAGGACGAATACAAGCGCGGGCGGCTCGTCATCAAGCCCGGTCTCCGGTATCAGCGGCAGTTCTGGCAGGACTTCACGTACACAGTGTCGGACGTCGGCGGCGGCACGTTCAGCTATCCGACGCCGAGCGACGGCAACAACATCGCGCCGCGGGTTGCGGTGGCGTACGACCTGACCGGCGACGGCAAGACACCGATCCACGCGTCGTACGGGATGTTCTACGACAACATCATCACCGCGGTCCTCGACGTCGGACGCGTGGTGAATGGATCGGCGTCGGCGGTGCGGACGCTCGTACTCGCGGCGCCGCGGGCGGCGCTGGCGTGGAACGCGCCGGGTCACCGGCTCGGCGAGGATCAGGTGCTGGGGCTGCTCGGCGGCGCGTACCCGAGCCTCGCGATCGTGCCGGGCCCGTCGCTCGAGAACTCGTATGCGCACCAGACGGCAGTCGGCGTCGATCGCGTGCTGCGCGGCGATCTGGCGCTCAGCGTGAACGCCGTCTATCTGCGCGGCTTCAACATGCCGGGGACGATCGATTACAACCCGGTGCTGCCCACGCGGCTCGGTACGAGCCGGCGCCCGAACGATCTGCCGTGCTCGGCCAATCCGGCCGCGACGTGCGTAAACGGCGGCATTCCGGGCACCTCCGCGTCGGTGCTGCAGTACACCTCATTCGGAGAGAGCTGGTACAAGGGGCTCACCGTCGCGCTGCACAAGCGGCTCAGTCATCGGTATCAACTGCTCGTCTCGTACACGGTGTCGAAGGCCGAAGACACGTCCACGGATTTCCAGTCGAACTTCGTGCCGCAGAACAGCGGCTTCGGACGCGATCCGGCCGACCGGGACGGACTGCCGCTCGGGTTCGATCCGGACTCCGAGCGCGGTCCGGCGACGCACGATCAGCGTCACCGCCTGGTGGTCTCCGGGATCTACGAGCTGCCGTGGCGCATGCAGGTGTCGGGAATCCTGACCGCCGGATCGGGCCGGCCCTACACGCCGCTCGCGGGCGCGGACCTCAACGGCGACGGCAATGGCGGCGCGTTCCCGCCGGATCGCGCCCGTCGCGTGCCCACGGACGAGTCCTCGAGCGTCGGCCGCAACAGTGAGACGACCGCCTCGCAGTTCACGGTCGATCTGCGCCTGACGAAGCGATTCACGTTTGGGCGGACCGTCACCCTCGACGCGATTGCCGAGGCGTTCAACATCTTCAACCGCGTCAACTTCATCGAGGACACGAACCAGTCGTCGTTCGTCATCTTCGGCGCGGGCGCGTTTCCGACGAATCCGTCGCCGACGTATGGCCGCTACACGTTGACGCTGCCGCCGCGGCAGGCGCAGCTCGCGCTGAAGCTCGGGTTCTGACAGGTTGCTGGCCAAAAGCACACATGAAGGGCATGAAGGACGTGAAGGACATGAAGAAAAACGCTTTCTGCCAAAGAAAAAAATCCTGAGCCTTTCTTCATGACCTTCATTCCGCTTCATGTCCTTCATGTCTGCTTTTGGCGAGTTCTCGATCGCGTCGTCGGCCGCGCGCTGAAGCTCGGTTTTGACCAACTTACGCCGCGGCAGGCGAAGAGATCGTCATCAGCAAGTACGGGCGCCCGTGCGCGCGGCTGCTGCCATTGAAGAAGTCAAAGTCAATCCATCGCCGCCCCGGCCGCGGAAAGGGAAAGATCTGGATCGCCGCCGACTTTGACGCACCCTTGCCGGCGCACGTGCTGGACGCCTTCAATCACCCGCCGGAGTGAAGCTCCTCCTCGACACACACGGGCGATTCACTGCGGATACCGTGCCAAATGCCTGCTTCTTCCGCATCGATCACTTGGGCTGTTGGTCTCGAGCGAGTGGGCGAGAAGTGCGATCACGCCGATGCTCGTCTGTCGCAGATTCTGCGAACGCTTCAGGTCCGTAGCCGACCCGCCAACAGCCGTGTCGCCGCGGTGAGATTAACGTCGCCGATCAAGAGTCCTTCCTGTCCGTACGGCTGGTAAACGATCACCGTGCCGTCCGGACCCACGATCGCCGACGTCGTCGGCGATCCCGCGCTCGCGTAGTTGACCGTCGCGAAATAGCAGGTGTTCTCCGCGGCGCGGCAGAGCGCCGCTTTTTCGTGAAACGTGTTCGCCGGATCGCCGAAGGCAGTTGGCCGATAGGAGCCGGGCTCGGCTTCGTGGAAGTGGGGATGGAACACGATCTCTGCGCCGTGGCGTGCGGCCCATCGGACCGTCTCGGGATAGCGCCAGCCCTCGTGACAGATGACGACGCCGAAAGTAACGGAATCGGTGTGGAAGACGCGGCGATCGGATCCTGGCGTGTACGTCGATTCTTCTGAAGGGTCGATCTGCACCTTGTCCTGAAATCCGGCAATCGATCCATCGGCATTCATCACGACAGCCGTCAGAAGGAGCGCACCTCCGACGAGACGCTCCGTCCCGAGCACCACCGTGAGATTAGCGCGGCCGGCGGCATCGCCCACTTCCGCCCACGCGCGTTCGAGAAACGCCGCGTCCGGCGGCGGGACGGATTTGCCGGCGCCTCGATAGCCCGGGACGAAACCTTCCGGAAAGCAGATGATCCGCGCGCCCTTCGACGCCGCCGCGTCGATCGCCCGGCACGCGAGCGCGATCGACTCGTCCGGCGTCGCCGGAAATCGGAGATTTGCGAGCGCAATCCGAAACGCCGTCC
This sequence comes from Acidobacteriota bacterium, assembly GCA_050264575.1. Lineage (GTDB taxonomy): Bacteria > Acidobacteriota > Vicinamibacteria > Vicinamibacterales > SCN-69-37 > DASQFI01. The sequence continues at coordinate 10,920 of JBLNGH010000309.1, forward strand.
GATCGACGGCCTCGACCGTTTTCAGAGCCTTTTCATACCGCCAGACTTCGAGCGGAAACGCGCCCGCCGACGTTTCCGCGAGATTGAGCATGGTCCCGGCGCGGCGCCATCCACATTTCTCATAGAAGCGCGCCGCGCGATCGTTTCCGATCGCGCAGGCGAGCCACGCTGTGCCGACGCCCTTGTCGGTGAACCGCCGCTCGGCGTCGGCCAGCAACGCGGCGGCGACGCCCGACCCGCGCGCCGGCGGCGACACGAAGAGCTGGTAGAGCTCGTCACCTTTGACGATGCAGAATCCGAGCGGCGCGCCGGGTGGGCCGACGACGCGCACGCTCGAAATAGCCGCGCGAAGCCGCTCCCTGAAACTGTCAACGGTCCGGAGCTCCGTGAGCTCGGCCGGAACAATCCGGGCATGAGCTTCATGCCAGCCGTCGTGCCAGACATCGGCCAGACTGTTGATGTCTGCGTCCTCAGCAGTTCTGACGTTCATCTCGTAAGAGAAGTATCGGCCGGCGGCGACTGAAGGAGCCGCCTGAGATGTCCATTCGTCGCGTTCCGGCCGAAAACAAGGGATTTCACAGATCCGTGATCACTAGGCAGTGGCCGTCGCTGGTCATGGTGGTCTTCCTGTCCGATAATGGATCTACAGGGCCTTGCGCCCAACGCCATGCAGCTTCGCGTTGCTCGTCTCTGCCTCGATTGCGAGGAGCTGTTCGTCGGCGACGTTTGTCCCGTCTGTGCATCCGAGCGATTTGCGTTCCTGTCCACCTGGCTGCCGGTCGAAGAGCGTCGCCGCTGGCGGCGGCCTGCGCCGAAGGCCGCGCAGAGCGCAGAAGGACACGTCGCCAAGCTCAAGCGGTTCCTCGATCGGTGGCTGAACGACGATGAGCCTGAGCCCGCCACGCGCGTGCTCCGTACGCGCGCGAGCGATGACATGCCGACGCTGAATTTCGACGAGCCGGAGCAGGAGCCGCAGAAACAGCCCGCACGGGCGCGCGAGCTCGCTCGCGACGACTCAGCCTGAGAGCGTGGGCAGGCGCTTCCCAAAAAGCGTCGCCTGCTCGAACGCGTGGGCAAGCTGCAACACACTCCAGTCGCCGCGATGTCTCCCGACGATCTGCAGTCCCACCGGCAGTCCGCCGGCCGTAAACCCGCCGGGCACTGAAATCGCGGGATTCGACATCATCGTCACATACCAGCAGGATCGCATCCAGTCGATGTACGTCTTCATCGCCGTGCCCGCGACTGACGTGGGATAGGGAGTGGAGACGTCGAACGGCTCGACCTGAGTCACCGGCAGAATGAAGTACTCATATCGCTCGAAGAATTGACGGCTCTGGTCGAACATTGCGGCCTGGCGCGCGAGCGCCCGGCCGACGTCCGCGCCGGTGAGGCGCTCGGCTTGCTCCACCTCGAACTTGATCGTGTCCTTGACCCAGTCGGCCCGCTGTCGCACCAGCGGCGCGTATCGGGGATGGTTGCCGACGTATCGAAGAATCGGGAACGCCTCGTCGACACCCGCAAAATCGGGCTCGGCCTCCTCGATGACGCAGCCGAGATCCTCGAAGACTTTTCGCTGGCCGTCGACCACGCGGCGGATCTCGGGTTGGAAGGGGATGCCGCCGAGTCCGCGCCACCACGCGACGCGAACGCCTTTGAAGTTTCTGCCAAGCGGCGCCCGGAATCGTGCGGCATCGTCAGAAAGCGTCAATGGGCCGCGCGGATCGGATCCGGCGATCGCGCTGAGAAACAGCGCGGCGTCCGCGACAGTTCTCGCGATCGGTCCGGAGACGCTCAGCGGCGACCAGGACGCCGTCTCGCCCGGCACGCGGCCGGGCGACG
>JBLNGH010000310.1:0-7918 GCA_050264575.1 Acidobacteriota bacterium
CATGCTGGCCTGGAACTGCGCGAACGCCAGTGAAGCGATTGCCGGGCTGCCGGCCAGCCGCGTACGGAGTTCGGCGAGGAAATCTGTAGCGCGGGTCGTCGAGTAGCCGTACGGCGTCAACTCGACGGAGCCGCTCACCAGCCGATGCGGGTCGAACCCCGCATTCAGTTGAAGCGCCGCGATCAGACTCCGGGCGAACAAGCCCGCGCCGGCCAGCAGCACCAATGAAATGGCCACCTGAGCCACGACGAGGACGGAACGAGTCCGACGGCGCGAAGACGTCGTCCGGCCCCCGGCTCTCGAGCGGAGCACGTCGCCAATCTTCGCGGTAAATCCGAACCCTCCGGCGACGATCGCAATGAGAAATGTCATGGCGACGGCGCCGCCGGATGCGGCGAGAAACGCGCGGAGGTCCGGACGGAGATTCAGCAGTTCGATGTCGACGCGGCCGGGCAACTGGAACGACGTCAATCCCCGGCACAACGACCAGGCCACCGGGACCGCCAGCAGGGACCCCGCAACAGACAAGATGGCGGCTTCGATTGCGATGCCGTACGCCAACTGCGCCCGGCTGGCGCCAAGCGCAAGACACATCGCGAATTCATCCCGACGTGTCTCAGTGCGAATCAACAACAGCATCCCGACCGTCAGACCTGCAATCAGCAACAGAAGTCCCACGGTCATCGCCAACAGTCTGGCGAACTGCGCCATCGCAGGACGCGCGGCCTCGGGAATGGCGGCCGTGTTCACCGGCGTCAGGACAATCGTCTGGTTGTCTCTCAACGCAGCCGGAAGCCCATTCACCTGCGCCAGCGTGCTATCCAGCGTCGTGCCTGGCTTCAGGCGACCGATGATGGTGAGCCAGGCATATGGCGATGACATGGCAGCTTCGACAGGCTCGCCAAAATAGTTCGACAGCGGGTTGCTTACAGCACGGATCGTCTGCAGCGGCAGGTACAGATCGGGCGCCGTCGCCAGATTCAGCCCGCGGAATCGCGGGGGTGCGACGCCGACGATCGTCGCAGGCACGTTCGCAACGGTGATCGACCGTCCGATGACGCCTGGATCGGCATTGAGCACGCGCTGCCAGTAGCGATGCGATACGACAGCGGTGAGCGGCGCGTCACGTCGATCGTTCTCGGGCGAGAACCCTGGCCCGAACTGCATTCGAACACCGAGCGTCTCGAAAAAACCGTGACAGGCGAAGTAGATCTTGCGCTGCTGCGCCTGTCCGTTTTCGACGACCAGCAGCGGCTCCTGTCCGCCGGCGGCGACACTCGCAAACGCCCCGCTATCCCGGAGAGCGACGAAGACGGGATAGACGTGGCCCGTCGCAACACGTGTGGTGCCGCCGCGCGCCGTGTACAGCGCGTCGACTTCGACGAGCCGATCTGCGGAAGCTACCGGCAGGGGCTGGAGCAACACGGCCGAGACGAGCGCGTAGGTCGCGGCCGCCGCGCCAATCCCGCACGCGAGCGTAACAATCGACGCGATCGACGCGCTCGGATGCTTCGTCAACCGGCGGCAGGCCAGCCGGACTTCGTCGACATTGAAGCGCCGCACGCGCGACCCCAACCCCGATGGTTCACTCACGGGACGACGTGCTTTGTAAGCGGATGCAACTGACACTGTCTCGCGGATCAACCAGACGGTCGCCCGCAGCGAGCCCACTGCGCGACGGCGCCGCGTCAGATCCTCTTCGAGATCGCCCAGCGTGGTGAGCAGCTCTGTTGGCGTCAGATAGCGCTTGAGGTGCCACGCAACGAGCCGCCAGAGGAGGGCCTGCACGTCACAGGTCTCCAAGAATGGGCTCCAGGCCCTTGTGCATGCGCGTCAGGACTGCGACCGACTGTTTGACGGCTCTCACGCCGGCCGGAGTCACACGGAAGACCCGCTTCGGTCTTCCACCTCGTCCCGCTGTGGCTTCCCCTATCTTTGACGCAAGCAGCCCTTTTTCCTGGAGTCGCTCCAAGGTGATATAGACGGCCCCCCGCGAGACTTGACGACGGGAGCGTCGTTCGATTTCGTCGCGGATGGTCGACCCGTACGCATCACCGCCCAGGTGAAGCACGGCCATCAGGACGACAACCTCGAACTCGCCGAGCGGGCCGGCCGGAGCCATGCTTACAATGTAGACACAGATCAGGCCGACGTCAACCCCGAACCTAGAACCTAGAACTTCGAACTTCGAACTGAACGGCCCCGCTCGGACCTTGAATCTGCGGTCTGATCTCCACCGGCCCGGTCACCAATTCGATGGGCCCCGTGATCTCGAGCGCGCGAAAGACCGGCTGCATTTCCAGCGCGCGTGGATGCGCGAGCGACAGACCACTCCACTCACAACCTGAGTCCGGCAGCGCATCGGCGGGATGCGCGCCGTTCCACTCAATCACGGCCGGAATGACGCCATCGATCAGGAGCGAACCATCGGCCGGAACGGTGAGGCGCCATCGGTACGGACCGCGCGTGAAAGGTAGGGCCTGGCCCAGCGACGGCACGCGTGCAACAGTCGCATCGACGTCCTCAGTCCTCGCCACCCACGTGAGCGCGAACGGCTCCCGCGCGGCGCGCTCGCGAATCGCATCCGTGTCGAGCGCAAACCAACGCGGCCGTCCGGGCGGCGGCGCATCCGGATCGATCGCGAGCAGCTCGAGATACCGGCGCGCGCCCAGCCGCAACAATCGATTGTGCGTGCCCATCGTCGCGTGCTTGCCGCCAGGGCTGACCTCGACGCCAAGCAGCCGGCGAAACCACGCGGCACCCAGGTCGAGATCCGCGCACGCGACGACGAGGTGATCGAATTCGCAGGGCACGTCAGTCGTCGACGAACGCGTCCGCTTCAATCTCGACCAGCATGGCCGGATCGATCAGCGCCCGCACCTCCACCATCGCCGTCGCCGGCCGCACCGCGCCGAAGATCTCGCCGTGCGCCTTGCCGACCTGCTCCCAGTCGCGGGCGATGTTGACGACGTACATCCGCGTGCGGACGACGTGACGGAGCGCGGCGCCGGCACGGGCCAGCGCGGCTTCGATGTTGCGGAGGATCTGCACAGTCTGCGCGTAAGCGTCGCCTGCCCCGATGATCTGCCCGTCGGCATTCGTGGCGGTCGTTCCCGACACCCAGACGTGCGGTCCGACGCGCACCGCGCGCGAGTAGCCGACGATCGGCTCCCACTTCGCGCCGCTGGAAATATTCTGACGTGTCACAACTTCGCCCAGTCCCAGATTCCGAACTGAATCTCGGTCGACACCTTGTGCCCGCGCTGCTTCAACGTCAGCAGGATGCTGCCGCGATGATGGCCTTCGTGCGCGATCAGATAGCCGAGCATGGGAACGACTCCGGGTTTGAAGTTCTTGACGATTCCGCCGGTCGACACCCCTCGCTCGAGCAGCGCCGCGATCGCGTCGGTGGACGCGGCAAGGTGTTGCTTCAACACGGCCTTTGACGGGCTGACCTTGGCATCGAGCTTCTCGAGCCCCTTCGCGAGATCCTTCGCGCACACCTCGAGCCACGACAGCCGCACGTTGTGGAGATGCGCAAACTGGCGCGCGACGTCACGCCCGCCGCGTGTCGAGAGCGTGCTGCGCATTCCTTCGGGGGAAATGTGATCGAGGAGCATGTCGTTGACGCGGTGGTTGATCTTCCAGGTCTCGATCACCTGTTCGGCCAGCATGGGGGTAATTGGTAATGGGTAATGGGTAATTGGGAAAAGAGCCTTTTTCCCATTACCCGATTACCAATTATCAATTACCAACTCCCCGGCCAACATCCGAGGCCGATCCTTCGTCCTATACCCCCAGGATGTAGCGAGGGACCAGATGGCCTGGTGGAAACGCGCCTCTCAGCCTCAGACGGACGGAACCGGCGACATGCCCTTGATCCGGCTGCAGGGCATCAGCCGGATCTTCGAGGCCGATGCCGAGGAGCCGGCCGTCGCCTTGCGCGACGTGACGGTCGACATCGACCGGGGCGAATACATTTCGGTGTCGGGCCCGTCCGGCTGCGGAAAATCGACGTTTCTGTCCATTCTGGCGCTGCTCGACACGCCCACGACCGGCCGGTACTGGCTCGGCGGCCGGCCAGTCGACAAGCTCACGCCCGGCGAGCGCGCCCGCACGCGCAACGTGGACATCGGCCTCATTTTCCAGAGCTTCAATCTGATCGGCGATCTGACCGTGTTCGAGAACGTCGAATATCCGCTGACGCTGCGCGGCGTCGGCGCTGAGGACCGCCGGACCCGCGTGATGAATGCACTCGGCCGTGTGGGACTGGCCGGGCGTGCGAATCAGCGACCGTCGCAGCTCTCAGGCGGCCATCAGCAGCTGGCCGCCGTCGCGCGGGCAATTGCCGGCCAGCCCCCCATTGTCCTGGCCGACGAGCCCACCGGAAATCTGGACTCCGTTGCAGGTGAGGCCGTCATGGAGATGTTGCGCGAGCTGCACGCGGGCGGGTCGACGGTGTGCATCGCGACGCACGATCCCCGGTACATCGCGATGGCGCAGCGCCACATTTATCTGTTCGACGGGCGCGTGGTGGACGAGCCTGAATAAGAACCTGGTCAAGGGCAGAGGGCAAAGGGAAGGGCTCTGCCCTTTGCCCTTGACTAGGCTTTGACTGCCTTCTGTTCTCTTTCCTGCTGTGTCCTCAGAATGCTGCACCAGGCCTTGTGCTCGGCTATGGGCATGCCGCATTCCACGCAGATTCGGACCCGTTTGACTTCTTTTCCCTTGCCAGAGAACAGCTTACGAAGAAAGCCCATCGATATGTCTCCCGGTGATTAGTCGATGAGACGTAATTCGAGGCATTTTCGTTTGTTATCTGTCAAAGTTTCCTGGAGCGAGGGCCCCATTCGCACAACTTTGACAATCGCGCTGCTGACGATGTCCCTCGCGACGGCGACACCGTCACAGACGCCAGGCGGGCAGGTCTACCGGCTCTATGTCGCCTCGGAAGCGGCCGACACGATCGCGCTCGTCCGCTTCGACGCCGCAGGTGGGCACGTCGAGCGTGTCATCGACACCGGCATCATGCCGACCGACATCGACGGTCCGCACGGGCTCGCGGTGTCGCCGGACAAGAAGTTCCTGTACGTCTCGCTCGCGCACGGCCAGCCGTTCGGCACGGTCCTCAAATACTCGACGGCGACAAACGCCGTCGTCGGCCGCGTGACGCTCGGCATGTTCCCGGCGACGCTGCAGACGACGCCGGATGGCGACTTCCTGTACGTCGTGAACTTCAATCTCCACGGCGATCGCGTGCCGTCGTCGGTGTCCGTGGTCGCCACCGATGGAATGATCGAAGCGGCGCGATTGAAGACTTGTCGAATGCCGCACGGGTCGCGCCTGAACAAGAGCGGCGACCGGCAGTATTCGGTCTGCATGATGGATGACATGCTCGTCGAGGCCGACACCCGCGCACTGAAGATCGCGCGGCATTTCATCCTGACCGCCGGGCGCGAACACGGCATGACTGGCGCCCCGGAAGCGGCCGCGGGCGACGACGCCGCGCACGCAGGTCACGGCACCGAGCCGCCGCCCGCTGGATCGCAGGCCTGCTCGCCGACGTGGGCTCAGCCCTCGGCCGACGGCGACACGGTGTTCGTCGCGTGCAACGGCACGAGCGAGATCGTGGAGATCGATGTCCGCGGGTGGTCCATGCGACGCCGCTGGCCTGCCGGATCGGGCGTCTACAATCTGGCGGTCACACCTGATGGCCGGCTGCTGATTGCCACCAACCGGCGAGGCCAGTCGGTGTCCGTCTACGACATCGCATCGGGCGCCGAGCGCGCGCGCATCTCCACGAAGCGCCGCGTCGTCCACGGCGTGGTCGTCTCGCCGGACAATCGCTACGCGTTCGTGTCGATCGAAGGAATTGCAGACGAGCCCGGCACGGTGGAGATGATCGATCTGACTTCGCTCAAGTCGATTGCGAGCGTCGACGTCGCGCCGCAGGCGGGCGGGATCGATCTTTTTGACGTCAAATAACGAGCGAAATGTAGGCCGGCCCTTCAGGGCCGGCTCACTGGCGGGGCTGAAGCCCCGCCCTACACGTTCTGAAGCCCGCTCCTACTTGTTCAACTTCGTAATCCAGATTCCCGTGTTGATGTCGTTGAAGAAGATCATCCCGTTATGTGGCTGCGCGCCCCAGGTGAACGGAAGATTCGGCCGATAACCTTTCGGATCGCCGGTCCACAGCCGCGCTACTTCACGCCCCTGCCGGTACAAATCGCCGCGCAGCTCGCCTGAGACGTCGACGACGCGCGCGCCGGCGCCGTAATAGCCCATGTACATGAGATCGTCTTCCACCCACATGTTGTGCGCGCCGGCCTCCGGCACGTCGTAGACGGCCACGTCGCGCGGGTGCGCGATGTCGCTCACATCGACGACGTGCACGACGCCTTTGGTCGGAATGCGATCGCGCGCGACGAGATCGAATTGCGAGGGGAACACCTCGTCGCCGACGAACACGTAGTTCTTGTAGCGGAAGACGGCGTGGGCGCCGGCCAGCCAGCCCGGTCCATACAACGCCGAGTAGTTGAAGCGGATCTGGCTGACAGGCTTCGGCGACGCTGGACTGCCGCCTTTCAGGCCCGCGCCGACGTCGAGAATGACGAGCCCGTCGCGCCAGTACGCGAGGTACGCGAGCCCGTCCTTCACGTACACGTCATGGAGATAGACGCCCGCGATGACTTCACCGTGATCGGGAATCGCGACGGTCTTGGTGAACGAGTCGGGCTTCCAGCGCGCCACTTCACGCGGCCGCTTCGGATCCTCGACGTTCAACACGCGCAGCGAGCCGGTCGCGTCGTCGGTGAGATAGACATGGCGGCCGTCGATGAACGCGCTGTGGACGCCGCCCGTGACGCCCTCGTTGTAGGTGCCGATGACTTTCGGATGAGCCAGGTCTGACGTGTCGATCAGGACGATGCCGTCCTTGCGCGTCGACGAACCCTCCATGGTCAGAATGCCCAGCTTCTTGTCCGCGGAAATGCTGAAGTCATTGAGCACGCGCGCATCGAAGCTGAGCGTGTCGACCTTGAGCGGCTGTGCGGGGTTCGAAATGTCGTAGACCCAGAGCTTGCCCGAGATGGCCGACGTCACGTACGCGAAATTGCCGACGATCCATTGCTCGAGCGTCTGAAAATCCTCGAGCGGCGTGCGGCCGACGACGGTCAGCTCGCGGCCCACGTTCCGCGGCGTGATCACGATCGACGCGGCGCCCGATCGATCGCCGCTTGTTGCCGTGACGACATACGATCCCGGACGCTCCGCCACGAACCCGCCGTCGGGATCGATGGACGCTCCGGCGGCGCCAACCGACCAGCGAATGGCCGGCGCGGTGACGGACGCGCCACCGCTCGCCGCGGCTTTCACGGTGAAGCGCACGACGTCGCCGGTGCGCGCGGCCGTCGTGCGCGGCTCGACCGCCAGCGACACGACCGGATTCCGGATGACCGTCACCGGGACCTCGGCGCCCGCCGTTCCCGACTGCACACGAATGGTCGTCTTGCCCGGCGCCACTCCCGTGACCAGCCCGGCCGGATCGACGGTGGCGATCGCCGGTGACGACGACGTCCACGTGAACGGCGCATCGTCGCGCGGGATCCCCGCCTTGGTGCGCGCGGTCGGCTGCAGCGCGACACCGGCTCCCACGACGAGCGACGACGACGGCGTCACGACGTCAATTCTGGCGACCGATTCCGGCTTGACGCGGATTGTCACGGTGCCGGGCTTGCCGTTGACGACGGCGCCGACGACGAGCTCGCCCGCGGCGAACGCGGTGACGTTGCCGTTCGGCTCGGCCACGCCGACGTCGAAGGGCGTCGCAAACCACGCGCTCGGCTGCGCCTCGATCTTCTTGCCCGCCGCGTCGAAGGCCTCGGCTCTGAACGTCAGCGTTTGACCCACCTCGGCCTCG
>JBLNGH010000311.1:0-9981 GCA_050264575.1 Acidobacteriota bacterium
CCCCCCGGGCGCCCGCCACGGGCTCGGCGTTTCCCGCCGCATCGACCAGCTGACGCACGGCACCTTCGTGGTGCAGCCGGGATCCCTGTTTCCTGCGCTCCATCGGCTCGAAGAAGCCGGCTGGCTGACGTCCACGTGGCAGCCGTCGGAGAACAACCGGCGCGCGAAGTACTACGCGCTGACCAAAGCGGGCCGCAGGCAGCTGGGCGAGGAAGCCGCCCAGTGGAACAAGATCGCGCTCGCGATTGCGCGGGCGCTCGAGGCGTGACCGCGACGCCGGCAGGAGCGCGCCGATGCCGTCCCGGCTGTCGAGTCTCTGGCGCAACCTGGCGCGGCGCGATCGCGTCGATCGCGAGATCGACGATGAGCTGGGCGCGATGTATGCGTTGCTCGTCGAGGAGAAGACGCGCGCCGGTATGAGCCCCGATCGGGCGCGCCGCGAGGCCAGGCTGGAGCTCGGGCATCACGAATCGGTGAAGACACAGGTCCGCGACGCCCGCACGGGAGCGTCGTTCGACGTGCTGCTGAAAGACATCCGCTACGGGGCGCGCTCACTGCGGCGTACGCCCGGCTTCACGATCGCGGCGATTGTCACGCTGGCGCTCGGCATCGGCGCGAACGCGACCATTTTCACGCTGCTCGATGCGGTGATTCTGAAAGCGCTTCCGGTTCCGGCGCCGCAGGAGCTGGTCACGCTCTACGAGAACGGACCGGAGGGCACCCCGGATCCGGCGGGCGGCACCGGACGGTATCTGCGTTTCTCGTACCCGCGATTCGCGCGATTCGAACAGGCCGTTGGCGCGCAGGCGTCGCTGGCTGCGGCGACGCGGAGCACTCGCTTCATCATTCGCCTGCCCGGAAACGCCCAGGCGATTCCGGCCCGCGGTCAACTCGTGTCGGGCGGATACTTCACGACGCTCGGCGTGCCGGCCGCGCGCGGCCGTCTGCTCTCACCCAACGACGTCCGTCTCGATCGCGCGGGCCAGGTTGCCGTCATCGGCGACGGCTTCTGGAAGCGTGTGCTTGGCGGCGCCGAAACCGCCCTGGGTCAGACGCTCGTCGTGAATGGCGTGAGCGTCACGGTGGTCGGGATCGCACCGCCGGGGTTTGGCGGGATCTGGGCCGACGTCGAAGCGGACCTCTGGCTTCCGGTGACGCTGCAGCCCGTCCTGCGGTACCAGAACAATTCCAGCGCCTACGACAACGCCGATCGCAACAAGCCGTGGATTCCGCAGGACTCCATCGCCTGGCTCAACCTGATCGGCCGCGTCCGGGAGGCCGACCGCGCCCAGGTGACCGCGCGCCTCCAGGCCGCGAATCGCGCGGCGCTGATCGAGCTGATCGATCTGTCCTCGTCGATGGAGGATCAAGAGCGCCGCAGCCTGCTCGCGCACGCGCTCGTCGTCGAGCCGCTCGCGCGGGGGTTTTCGGGGCTGCGGGCGCGTTACTCGAACGCGTTGGTCGTCCTGTCGGTGATGGTGACCGTCGTGCTCCTCATCACCTGCGCGAATCTCGCGAATCTGATGCTGGCTCGCGGCGCCAGACACGCCCGTGAGATGGCGATCCGGATCTCCCTGGGCGCGACGACCGGACGTCTGGTTCGCCAGGGTCTCACCGAGAGCCTGCTCATCGCTCTCGTGGGCGGCGCGATTGGACTCCTTGCGAGCGGGTGGGCGAGCCCATTCCTGGCACGGCAGGTGCTGAACACGTCGGGCCAGCTGCCGATGGCGTTCGCTCCGGACATACGCGTGATTCTCTTTACCGCGGCCGTTTCGCTCGCGACCGTCGTACTGTTCGGGATCGCGCCGTCGATTCGCGCGGCGCGCGCAGGACGCCGCGTGTCGATCGCGACGACCGAGCGGCAGCACATCGGACAGGCGAGCATGAAAGGGATGCGCCCGCTGGTCGCCTTGCAACTGGCGCTGGCGGTGGTGGTCGTCGGCGCGGCGGTGCTGCTCGGCCGCACGCTCCTCAACTTCGCGCGCGTCGATCCGGGCTTCGCGACGGCGCAGCTTGTGACCGCCTCCTTCGATCCCGACCCGAGCGGCTACACCCGTGAGGAGATGCCGGCGCTCGAACAGCGGCTGGTGGCGGCAACGGCGGCGGTTCCTGGCGTCGTGTCCGCCTCGGTGTCGTCGTGTGGACTGGTCGCGAACTGTTCCTTCACGAGCAGCTTTCACCTCGAAGGGGTCCCGGATATTGCCTCGTTGCAGGCAAACTGGATCGGGCCGGCACACTTCGCGACCGTCGGCGTGCCGCTCGTCGGCGGCCGGGAGTTCGACGAACGCGATCGCGCCGGCAGTCAGCCTGTGGCGATTGTGACCGAGTCCATAGCCCGGCGGTATTTCACGGAAGGCAGAGCGATCGGCAAACGGCTCGGTTTCGAAGAACCCGACGTCGAGATCGTCGGCGTCGCCCGCGACGCGCGATCGACTTCGCTGCGCGAGCCGCCGGTACCGATGGTGTTTTTTCCGATCGCGCAGCCGCCCGCGTTCCGCGTGTCGCCGACGAACCTCGACGTCCGAGTGGCGGGCGATGCCGCGGTGATGGTGCAGGCGATCCGAGACGCGCTTCGTGGCGCCGAGCCCCGGCTCATGATCGACGGCGTCGTCACGATGTCGACGCGCCTCGAGCGGGACGTCAATCGCGAGCGGGTCGCCGCGTACCTCACTGCGGCTTTTGCCGGACTGGCGCTGCTCCTGGCGGCGATCGGCCTCTACGGTGTGCTGTCGTACGCCGTCGCCCAGCGAACCCGGGAAATCGGCGTGCGCGTGGCCCTCGGCGCGCGACGGAGCGAGGTCGCCGCGCTCGTCATCCGTGACGCCATCGCCGTGGTCGGCACCGGACTGGTCGTCGGCGTGATCGCGGCCCTGGCGGCCGGCCGGATGCTGCAGACGCTGCTGTTCGAAGTGAGCCCCGCGGATCCGGTGACGCTCGCTCTGGTGCTCGCGCTCCTCATCGTCGTCACGCTCGCCGCGGTGCTCGTGCCGGCGAGACGGGCGGCGCTCGTCGATCCGATCGTCGCGTTGAGAAACGAGTGAGTGCAGGTACTGAAGCCGGTCAGGAGCCCGAGAAACGTCTGAAGGCGAGCACAACCAAAATGATAACAACCGCGATTGCGACAGCGATCACTTCAACACGCTGCAACCAACGTTCCTGCTTGGGGGCCATGGGCCTCCTCAACTCCATTGCGTGGCGATCAACTCGCTTGGTGAAATGAGTCTACCAGTGAGGCCGCGATTTCTTCGGTTGGGCTGACTTCGCAAGCCGCTCTGGCATGTCAGAGCCTCGGCGCCAGCGCCGCCTGAGCGTCGGCGGACGTCACCACCGGAAACACTTCGAAATCGATGAGGTCCGACCAGAGCCCGATCCACTCGTCGAGCGGCCCGCGATCGGCGCTTTCCATGACCTGATAGCAGCGCGTGAAATCCGTCGTCACCCAACTGCTGACGTAGCCCAGGCCCGGCGGAATCATGCGACCCCGGTCGGGGAATCGACGGTAGACCGGCACCGGATCGCCGTTCTTGAAGTGTTCGATGATGAAGAAGAGCATCAGCGGCCTCAGCGCGAGATGAAGGACTGAACCATCCGGGTGATGTCCGCGAGCGCCGCCGCGTCGGGTGCCGTCAGCGAGCCGCGCACGAATTGAAACGACGAGTACGGCGGCGGCAGGAACCGGATCGCGCCATACAGATTCTGGCGGCTTGACGCGGCGCCGGCCGTGAACGTCGCCTGCTTGTGGAACGTCACGACGGATTCTGACCGGACGCACTGCAGGATCTTGGGATCGCCGTTGCGCGTGCGATCCACTGCGCGCGCGAGCTCCGCGATCTTTTCGTCGAGCCCGACGTTGGGAGGCAAGTGATCCGGCCGCGCGATGATGTCGCAGAAGTTGTCGGCCGTGAGCGGCGGCAGCGCGGCTTCAACCCGCTGCCGGATCGGATCCGGCAACAGCTGCAGCGAGATCTCGTCGTAGAGCCCGCCCGCTGCCTGGATGTCGACGACTAGACGCCCCTTCGTCACGACGGCTTCGCCGCCGAGTCCCTGGAGCGCCGAGAATCGCACCGCGGCAACCCGATCGCGAAAGCCGTCGTCCGTGCCCGGCCCGACCGTCCCGTATGCGGGCGGATACCTGAACTCGAAGCGGCCGCGCGCGTCGCGATAGGTCGGCCAATCCGGTTGGCTCCGGACGGCCGTCGGGAGCGCGAGCAACACTGCGGCGATGAAGATGGCCGGCCGGCCTCGATCGACCATCAGGATCCCGATCGAAAACGTCCCCATTCCGTAACGGCTTCTGCAGCCAGCTCCTTCGCGAGCTGGCGCGCCCGCGAGTCGACCAGCTCGAACGCGCGCAATTGGGCGAAGCGGAGATACTGCCGCAGCGGCTCGGGGAACGTGGTCCAGAAATGGCCCGCCAGCTGCCGTGCCGCATCCGCGGCGAGCTCGTTCAATTCGGTCTGCGTCGTGATTTCGTCGATCGAGAGCTCCCTGTAGCCGGAATCCCACGACTGCACCCACCACTCGGGCTCGGTTGGATCCGGTTCCTGCGGCAGGAAGCCGAAGATGTCCGGCATGCGGCGGCCGAGCAGCGATGTGAGCAGAATCACGTGGAGCGATCCTCCGTGGGGAGGACGCCAGACGCATTCCTTGCCGGTCGGTCGCGTAGTCAGCCGCATTTCCAGGACCAGGTCGTCGTCCGGCGCGTCGCTCGGGCCGCGTGTGCGCATCAGGATTTTCTTTTCGAGCACGCTGCCGACGCCGATTTCGATCCGGCCCAGCCTCACGATCTCGTACTCGCGTGCCGGCCGCTCCGGATGGACCTCGGTCGCCAACGCGACGAATCGCGTCCAGCCGCGTCGATCCTGATCCGCCTCGTCGTCCGGGAGCGGAAGGATTTGTGAGTCCACCCAGGCAAGCCAGGCGGCAGTGCTCTCGGGACCCGCTTTTCTGAGACGGTGGACGATGCCCGGCGTCGTGGACGGAACCATGTGATCGAGCGACTCGCGATACGCCGCGAAGTACGAGTCCACCGCCTCGTCAGGGTTGCAGCGCCACTTCGCCTGACGGCACGCCACATGGATCGACGCCGCGTAGCGAACGATATCGACGACCGCGGGTCCATACCCGGACTGATCGAAGTCTTCGATGCCGTACGTCGCTCGGGTGACGACGAATTGCTCGAGGTGCGCGTCGCCGTGCACAGCGACGTTGGGCAGGCGCCAGCGCAGATCCTGAAACGTAAAGCACGTGCGCGATGCAATCTGGCGGCCGAGCAGCCGGAAGTAGCGGTAGGCGCTGGCATCGATCCTTGCGAGGAGATCGGCCGAGGCGCCTCGGGCGCGCAGCGACGACTTGTCCACCGCGAGGCTCGCGTATTCGCCGAATGTGGCAAGCGGCGGCGACTGTGCCGTCAGCCGGCCGAGCGAGAGCGATCCTGACGCGACAAGCGTCGCGATCACAGCGGCGCGCGCGACGGCGCGGGGTGCCGGCATCGGCTGATCTCGCCGACACTGTAGCGCGGATTGCTTCCCAAATCCGCGCGACATGGCGGACTTGGGAATCAGCCCGCCCTACGGTCTGCGCCCTCAATCGTGCCGAACACGCAGCCAGGCATCGCGGAGGAATCCGGGCATGTCCGGTCTTACGCCAGCTTCAGCACGCGTCCGATCGCGCCGGCCATGCGCTCCCACGCGTCTGATTCGACGGCGAGCTGCCGGCGGCCGGCGGCGGTGAGCCGGTAGTATTTCGCGCGGCGTCCGAGCTCCGAGACCCGCCATTCCGCGGCAATCCAGCCGCGATGCTCGAGCCGGTGCAGCGCCGGGTACAGCGATCCCTGATTGACCTGCAGGACATCCTCGGAGATCTGCTGGAGACGGTCGGCAATCGCCCAGCCGTGCCTGGGGACGTCCTGAAGCGTCCTGAGGATGAGCAGATCGAGCGTGCCGTGCAGGAGATCGAGGTCCGAGGGGCGTCGCTTCGTCATGGTGTCGACGTTCGACACTAATCCTGTTGGTGTCGAATGTCAACAGCAAGCCGCCGGGCGGTGCCGCCGAGCGTCCAGCGAGCCGGCATACGCGCGCGCGCGTTCGCAACCGGTCTCGAACGGGATATAGTGGCGGGTCCGGAGTCTGCAGATGCAAGAAGGCCAATTGATTGTCGATGTGTTGACCTCGAGCAACGAGGAAGTGCTGACCCGCTGGGTCTCGCTGCAGCGCGAGGCGAGGTCACCGTCCAGCGCGGTGACCGAAGACAAAATCCGCCAGCAGTCCGCGGAATTCCTGACGGCGTTGACCACCGCCGTGAAGAACGGCGGCGCCGCCGGCATTACGGGGCCGGTCTGGACGCCGGTACGCGAGCTGCTGAACCGGATCTCGGCCGAACGCGCGTTGCGGGGCTTCAGTCCGTCGGAAACGGCGACCTTCGTCTTCTCGCTCAAGCAGCCCCTCTTCGAGCAGGTCCGCCGCCGGGTCAGTGCGCCCGACGACATGGCCCGGGAGACATGGGCGGTCAATAAGCTGCTCGACGGCCTGGGTCTCCTGACGATGGAGGAGTACCAGAAGGCGCGCGAAGAAGTGATCTCGCGCCAGCGCGCGGAAATGCTCGAGCTGTCGACGCCGGTCGTCACGCTGTGGAAGGGGGTGCTCGCGCTGCCGCTGATCGGCACCCTCGACAGCGAACGGACTCAAGTCGTCATGGAGAACCTCCTCCAGCGCATCGTCGAGACCGGATCGACCATCGCCATCCTGGACATCACCGGCGTGCCGACGGTGGACACGCTGGTTGCGCAGCATCTCCTCAAGACCGTGTCCGCGGCGCGTCTCATGGGCGCCGAGTGCATGATCAGCGGCATCCGCCCGCAAATCGCCCAGACCATCGTGCATCTCGGCATCGATCTGAACACCATCGTGACGAAGGCGACGCTCGCCGATGCCTTCGCGATTGCGCTGAAGCGGCTGGGGATCACCGTCTCGGGCGGCAACGAATCGCCGGGGGGACCGGACCGGCAGATCGCCGCCACGGGCGCCTGACATGGAACGCATTCCCATCCTGAAAATGGGCGAGCTGCTGCTCGTCTCCATCCAGGTCGACATGCACGATCGCCTGGCGATGCAGCTGCAGGACGATCTGACATCGCAGATCGCGGCGACCGGCGCGCGCGGCGTCCTCATCGACATCTCCTCGCTCGAGATGGTGGACTCGTTCATCGGCCGCATGATCGCGAACATCGCGGCGATGTCCCGGGTGCTCGACGCCGACACCGTCGTCGTCGGCATGCGTCCGGCCGTGGCCATCACGCTGGTGGAGCTCGGGATGTCGCTGCCAGGCGTCCGCACCGCGCTCGATGTCGAACGCGGCATGGCGCTGCTGGCCACACAGATAGGCGGCGTGCGGAATGGAACGGCCGGCCGCTGAGCGTCTCCCCGTCACCGAAGGCCATCAGGTGGTGCAGGTTCGCCAGGCCGTCCGTCGATGGTCGCAGGACCTCGGCTTCAGCCTGATCGACCAGACCAAGATTGTCACTGCGGCGAGCGAGCTGGCTCGCAATGTCGTCCAGCACGGCGGCGGCGGGCAGGCTACGATCGAAGTCGTGTTCGAAGGCCATCGCCGCGGACTCCGACTGACGTTCGAAGACCAGGGTCCAGGCATTCCCGACATCAATCTCGCGATGAAGGAAGGCTACACGACCGCCGGTGGCCTGGGACTCGGTCTCCCAGGATCGAAGCGCCTCTCGAATGAATTCTCCATCTGCTCGGCGCCCGGCCAGGGCACGCGGGTCGTGATCACCCGATGGAAGTAGCCGCCCACCTGCGAATCCCCGTGCGCGATCGGAGCGACGTCGCGGCCGCCCGGTCCGCGGTCAAAGACGCCGGTGCCGGTTTCCCGGATCACGAGGTGGAGCGGGCGGCGATTGTCGCGACGGAACTCGGGACGAATCTCGTCAAACACAGCACGTCCGGAGGCGAGATTCTGATCCGCGAGGGCGTTGCGCCGTCTCGATGGCTCGAGCTCATTGCCGTCGATCGCGGGCCTGGCATGGATCTCGAGCGCTGCCTGGCCGACGGGTTTTCGTCGACCGGATCGCCGGGGACCGGGCTCGGCGCGATTCGCCGGCTGTCGAGCGTCTTCGACGCGTACTCGACGCCGCAAGGAACGGTCTTGCTCGCGTGCGTGGGTCAGGTGCCGCGCGAACTGGTCGGCGGCTTCACCGTCGGGGGCGTCTCCGTCGTCAAGGAGGGCGAGCCGGTCTGCGGAGATGCCTGGGCTGTCCACGACCACGACGGCGGCCTGACCGTCGTCGTCGCTGACGGTCTAGGGCACGGTCCCGGCGCCTTCGAGGCGGCGCGGGCGGCGGTTGCGGTGGAGCCGCACACCAACGGTCAGGCGGCGTGCGCGGCGCTGCTCGAGCGGATCCACGACGCGATCCGTCACACGCGCGGTGCCGCGGCCGCGGTCGCGCATGTGGGCCGGCGCGCGTCGGCGGTGCAGTTTGCGGGAGTGGGGAACGTCGGCGGTACCGTCTTGACGTCACTTGCGCAGCGGCAGGTTGTGTCCAACGCCGGCACGTTAGGCCATCAGGCACGCGTGTTCAGGGAATACACTTACCCGTGGACTCCTGACGCCATGCTGGTCCTGTTTACCGACGGCCTGACGGCGCACTGGGCCGTCCAGGACATTCCGAAACTGCGGCAACACCATCCCGCCGTGGTCGCCGCGGCGCTCTATCGCGATTACTCCAGGCAGCGTGATGACGTCACCGTTGTCGTGCTGAAGGAAGCGCCATGACGGCGCCGCTCGTCACTGTCGCGATTCGCCAGGAGCACGACGTGGTGGCCGCGCGCCAGCGGTCGCGGCTCATCGCCGAGCTGCTCGGGTTCGACAAGATCGACCAGACTCGCATCGCGACTGCCGTGTCCGAGATCGCGCGCAACGCGTTTGCCTATGCGGGCGGCGGCCGGGTCGAGTTCACCCTCGAAGGCAGTTCGCCGCCGCAGCTGCTGCTGATCACCGTGACGGATCGCGGGCCGGGGATCGCGAACGTCCGCGCCGTGCTGTCGGGCGACTACCGGTCCAGCACCGGGATGGGGATCGGCATCGCCGGCACGCGACGCCTGATGGATCGATTCGAGATCGAATCATCGTCTTCGGGAACGGCGGTGACGCTGACGAAGCTGCTGCCGGGCCGCGCGAAGTACCTGACCGCCGCCGAGAGCGACCGGTTGGCGCAGGAATTGTCGTCGCGGCGCTCGCAGGGCGCGATCGAGGAAATGCAGCAGCAGAACCAGGAGCTCGTGCGGACGCTCGACGCGTTGCGCGCGCGGCAGGAGGAAGTCGAGCGCGTCAACCGCGAGCTCGAGGACACGAACCGCGGCGTGGTCGCGCTGTACGCCGAGCTGGACGAACGCGCCGATCATCTGCGCCGCGCCGACGAGTTGAAGACGAAGTTCCTGTCGAACATGACGCACGAGTTCCGGACGCCGGTGAACTCGATTCTGGCGTTGTCGCGGCTGCTCGCCGAACGGCTGGAGCAGCCCGAGTCCGACAAGAACGAGCTGTACTACATCCGCAAGTCCGCGCAACAGTTGTCGGATCTCGTCGACGACCTCCTGGACATCGCCAAGGTCGACGCGGGCAAGATCGTGGTGCGGCCGGTGACGTTCGAAGTGCGCGCGCTGTTCGGCGCGCTCCGCGGCATGCTGCGGCCGCTGATCATCAGCAGCTCGTTGTCGCTCGTCTTCGACGAGCCTGACGACCTGCCGCCGATGCACACGGACGAGACCAAGATCTCTCAGATCCTCAGGAACCTGATCTCGAACGCGCTCAAGTACACCGAAGCGGGCGAGGTCCGGGTGCGCGCGACGCTGCTCCGCGGGGAAGATCGCATCGCGTTCACCGTCTCGGACACCGGGATCGGCATTCCCGAAGGCGAGCTGCCGCGCATCTTTGAGGATTTCGTCCAGATCGAAAACCCGCTCCAGCGTC
>JBLNGH010000312.1:0-6131 GCA_050264575.1 Acidobacteriota bacterium
CCTTTGCCCTCTGCCCTTTGCCCTGTTACGTTTTCACCATGAATCCCTGCCCGAGGTGCGGGTTTACGGGCGGCCGCGCGGCTTGCCAGGACCTCTTCAATGAGATCACGCTGCGCGTGCGCGCAATGGCCTGGACGGACAGCATGAAGACGTGGCGTCTCATGCACGACGTGTACGACATCCAGCACGAGGAAGACTTCTGCGGACGTTACCGCGGCCTCGTCATGCACCTGGGCGGCGTGTGCTGGGCGCTCGAACACGGCGGCGCCGAGCCCGGCTATCGCGCGCTGCAGAAGCTCATCGAGCGCAACCTGTGGGACCACGAGCCGTATCCGCCGTCGCCCGGCATTCCGGCGTTACGGGGATCGATCACCATCGCCGCGCTCAAAGACGCCGAGACTCCGGAGCTGCTCACCTCCCGCGTGGACAAGTGGGCGCGCTCGACATGGCAGGCCTATGCAGCGCTTCAACCGATGGCGCGGCAGTGGGTGAAGCAGGCGATGGGTTGGAAGTAATTGCCTGACTGGATCCTCGCAGCCGCATTTCTTCTAGCTGCCATCCTGTACTCGTCGGTCGGGCATGCGGGCGCGTCGGCGTACCTGGCGGCGATGGCGTTTCTCGGCGCGCCCACGCCGATGATGCGGCCGACGGCACTTGTCCTCAATCTTCTGGTCGCGACGATCGCATCCATCCGGTTCGCCCGTGCCGGGTGTTTTTCCTGGTCGCTCTTCTGGCCATTTGCGCTTGGTTCAATACCGTTCGCATTCATCGGCGGCGGCATCGTCCTGCCTGGTCACTGGTATCGAACGCTCGTGGGTCTGATCCTCTGGGCTTCAGCCGTACGCTTGTTTCTCGACTTGCGCATACCGGGCGTCACTCACCTCCCGTCGCGCCCGGTCGCGATTCTGTGCGGCGCAGCTCTCGGTATGCTCGCGGGCCTGACCGGGACCGGCGGGGGCATTTTTCTCAGCCCGTTGCTGCTGTTCATGGGCTGGGCGGAAACGCGCCAGACCGGCGGCGTGGCAGCCACGTTCATCCTCGTGAACTCGGCCGCCGGGCTCGCCGGCAATCCGTCGAGCCTGTCGCACCTGCCGCCGCAACTGCCGTTGTGGGCGACTGCAGCTGTCGTTGGGGGACTCATCGGCTCGGAGCTCGGCAGCCATCGGCTCGGCACACCGGCGTTCCGCCGTCTGCTCGGTGTCGTGCTCCTTGTCGCAGGAGCGAAGCTGATCTTCTCGTAGTCAGCCAGCATCGAACGAGCAAAGGGGTCAGTCCCGCCTTCGGCACGCGGGGACAGACCCCTGCTCACGCCGACAGCTCGTTAGCTCTTCAGCCTTTCGACTTTTTGGTCTCCCCGCCTCCCGTGTGGATCTCCTCAAGCGCCTCGAACAAACGGACCGCCTGCGCGACTTGCGTCGGCGTGCCGAGGATGGCGACGCGGTCGCCGACGAGAAGCGAATCCTCCGGCCCGGGGTTGCTGATGATCTTCTCGCCGCGGCGGATGGCGACGACGGCGATGCCGACCGTCGATCGGAGTTGGGAATCCGCGAGGGTCCGATCGGAAAACGGATTCTCCGGCGTGATCAACACCCAGCGAATCTCGAGATCGCGCGCGGCGTTCACGAGATCGTCGAGCATGCGTGCGCGTTCGGCGCTGGGCCGCTCCGTTTCGTCCAGGCCCTCCTGACGCACCAGATCCGTATAGCGCTGCACGTCGCTCAACGGCAGGTCGAGATCGAGGAGCGTGCGGCGCACGATTTCGATCCCGCCCTCCAGTTCGGGCCGCACCACCTCATGCACGCCATCCGCCTTGAGCCGTCGGGCGCCCTCCCAGGTCGACGCGCGCGCGACCATCCGCAGCTGCGACGCATGGCGCTTGGCGGTCGCCACGACCGCCAGCGCCGCCGCGTCATCGGGCAGCGTGACGACGAGGGCGCGGGCGTGTTTCAGGTTGGCGTGATCCAGCACTTCGGAATTGGCGGCATCGCCGAACAGGACGGGCACGCCGAGTTCTTGCAGCTTGTCGAGCCTCGATGGCTCCGCTTCGACGACCAGCCGCGGAATCTTGAGTCGTCCAAGGGTCTCGGCGATATGACGACCGACGCGGCCACAGCCGACGATGACGACGTGGTCGGTCATCCCCTCGGGCTGGGGAGGCACGTTCGCGCCGTACTTGTGGAGCGCGCGCCACATCCCCGGGTAGCGCTGGAGAAGGTGCTCGATCGGCATGACGAGCCGGAGCACGAGCGGGTTGACCGTGATGGAGACGATCGCGCCGGCAAGAATCAGCGAGTACTGCTGCGCGTCGATCAGCCCGAGCGCGACGCCGCTCTGCCCGATGATGAACGAGAACTCGCCGATCTGGCTCCGCCCGGCGCCGATGAGGAGCGCGGCGCGGACCGGTTTCGCGAGCAGCACGGTCACGAGCGCCGAGACGATCCCTTTGCCGACGACGATGACGAGCGTGACGATCGCGACTTGAACCCAGTGATCGATCAGGTATCGCGGGTTGACGAGCATGCCGATCGACACGAAGAAGATGACCGCGAACGCCTCGCGGAACGGCACGAGATCCGCGCCGATTTGTGTGCTGAACGGCGATTCGTTCACGACGACCCCGGCGACGAACGCCCCGAGCGCCAGCGACACGCCGAAGAGCGCCGACGAGACCAGCGCCGTGCCCACGGCCATCGTCAGCACGAGCAGCACGAACAGCTCGCGCGAACGCGTGTGCACGATGCGTCCGAGCAGGAAGGGCATGATGCGGCTGCCGAGGATCAGCATCCCGAGCACGAACAACCCGGCCTTGCCGATGGCGAACGCGGCGACGACCCAGCTCGATTTGGTGGCGGGAGCCGCGACGACCGGAAGCAGCACCAGGATGGCGACCGTCAGCAGATCCTCGAAGACCAGCCAGCCGACGGCTAGCTTCCCGTATGGGGTGTTCAGCCAGCCGAAGTCCATCATCGACCGCAGCATCACGACCGTGCTGGCGACCGACAAGGCGATGCCGAGGATCCATGAGCCGCCGATCGACCAGCCCGCCCAGCGTCCCAGGAAGTAGCCGCCGACGGTCACGACGATCATCTGGAGCAGCGCACCAGGAATCGCTATCTGCCGGACCTGCCAGAGATCCTCGAACGTGAAGTGCAGCCCGATGCCGAACATCAGCAGGATGACGCCGAGCTCCGCGAGCTGCCCGATGGCTTCCGGATCGCCGCGGAACCCCGGCGTGAACGGTCCGAGCGCCATGCCCGCCAGGAGATACCCGACGATTGTGGGGAGGCCGAACCGGCGCGCGAGGAGTCCACCGGCCAGTGCGTAGACCAGCACGAGGCCGATACTCACGAGGAGCGGGACATGAGGCATCGGCGACAAGGATATCGATCTATCGATCCATCGATCTATCGATCTATTTCAAGGCGCCTGTCTCGGGGTCCCGATGCGCTTCAATAGATCGATAGATCGATAGACCGATAGACCGATTCCCGTGGGCCGCAACAAATTGCTGGCGGCCCACGTCTGATACATTCGGTCCCTGCGCCTGCCGGGAGGGTCCGCCGTGCGACATCGTGTAATTACTGCCTCGCTCGCGCTCGTCACGGCGGGCCTGATCACTTCCTCTGCACCGGCGTTGTCCGCCTGGTCCCGCCCCGGCACTCAGAGCGATCTCGACGCGTTCATGAAGAAAGTCGTCGCCCGGCGCGACGAGAACTGGAAGAAGCTCCAGCAGTACATCCTCGACGAGACCGAGCAGATCCAGGTCCGCGGGCCGTCGCAGCTTCCGGTCTGGGGAGATCGCCGGGAGTACACGTGGTTCATCAAGGACGGGTACTTCGTCCGCAGTCCCGTCAAAGCGAACGGCGTCACGATTGCGGAGGAAGAACGCCGGAAGTACGAGGAGCGTTACCTGCGGCGCGCGAAGAACCGCGACAAGCGCGACGCTGAAGCGAAAGAGAAAGCCAGGCAGAGCGGCGAGACGCCGGCCGATGCGCCGGCGGCCGAACGCGTGCCGGAGGAGCTGCCCGCGTCGATGGACGCGTTCCTGTCGCAGTCGCGCGCGCCGGAGTTCATCGACTCGGCCTACTTTCTGAAGTTCAAGTTCGAAGAGGGCAAGTACGCGCTCGTCGGCCGTGAAACGATCGAGGGGCAGGAGACGCTCCGCATCGAGTACTACCCGGCGAAGCTGTTCTCGGACGAGAAGAAGGACAAGCCCGATCCCAACAAGCCGGACCAGGAAAAGAAGGAGAAGAAAGAGGACAAGCGCTGGGAGGAGACCATGGAACGCATGATGAACAAGGTCTCGCTTGTCACGATCTGGGTGGAGCCGAAGAGCTATCAAATCGTCAAGTACACGTTCGACAACGTGAACTTCGACTTCCTGCCGGCGGCCTGGCTGCTGCGCATCAACGACCTGAAAGCGTCGATGACGATGAGCCAGCCGGTCAAGGACGTGAAGGATCTGTGGCTGCCGCAGCAGATTGACTTCTATTTCTCCGCCATGGTCGCCCTCGGCGCCTTCGACGCGCGCTATCACATCGACTATCACGACTACCGTCAGGCCACCACCAGCGGGCGGATCAAGCGCGGGAATGTCGAGAGATGACTGCGGTCGTTGGCTTGCTCTTGGGCCTTGGGCCTTGGGCCTGGGGCCTGCAAGGATCCCAGACGCACCGTGAAGTCATCGCCGAAGTCCGCGTCCACGGCAACCACGTGTCGTCGGACGAAGAGGTCATCAAGCTCTCGGGCGTCACGATCGGCGAGGCCTTCGGTCCCACGACGATTGCGGACGTCACCGCGCGGCTGAAATCCACCGGGAAGTTCGCCGATGTCCAGGTCCTGAAGCGGTTCGCCTCCATCGAAGATCCGACGCGCATCGTGATCATGATCGTCGTCAACGAAGGTGCGGTCCGGATCGTCATGCCGAAAGATCCAGATGCGCCGGCTCGTGTCGAAAAGCGCGGCGCCGGGCGGAATCTCATGTTCATGCCGATCCTCGACTTCGAGGATGGCTACGGCGCGACGTACGGCGCGCGCATCGCATATCCGGGCGTGCTCGGCGAACGAAGCCGCTTGTCGTTTCCGCTGACGTGGGGCGGTCTGAAGCGCGCCGGCGTCGAGCTGGATCGCCGGTTCGTGTCCGGGCCGTTCAGCCGCGTCGAGTTCGGCAGCGCCATTCAGCGCCGGAAGAACCCCGCGTTCGAGGAAGACGACGATCGAAAGCGGTTCTGGGTCCGGGGCGAGCGCGCGCTGGGGCCGTTTCGCGCGGGCACGACGGTCGGCTGGCAGCGCGTCTCGTTCGCCGATCTCGAGGACGATCTCACGACCTATGGCGCGGACGTCGCGTTCGACACGCGGCTCGATCCGGTGCTGCCGCACAACGCCGTGTTCGCGTCGGCTTCGTGGGAGCACGTGTGGTTCGACAACAACACCGGCATGGATCGCATCCGGCTCGACGGCCGCGGCTACATCGGGGTCTACCGCCAGAATGTGGTCGTCATCCGCGTCGTGCGCGAGGACGCCAGCCGGAGCGAGCCGCCGTACCTGAAGTCGCTGCTCGGCGGATGGTCGAGTCTGCGCGGGTTCAAGGCCGGGTCGTTCGTCGGCGACACGATGGTGAGCGGATCGATCGAGCTGCGCATCCCGCTGTCGTCGCCGCTCAGTGTCGGCAAACTCGGCGTCAGCATCTTCGCCGACACCGGCACCGCATACGACAAGGGTCAGCGGTTCAGCGATCAGACGCTGCGGACCGGGATCGGCGGCAGCGTGTGGCTCACCGCGGCGGCGTTCCGGATGGGGCTGTCGGTTGCGCACGGCCGCGGCGCCGACACGCGCGTCAATTTCGGCGGCGGGCTGACGTTCTGATGGGCCGTGGGAGCTGTCGGCGCCGACGAGCGTGCCGAGACCGAAAGGGACGTGCGTTGATGTCGTGATGGCCTCCGAGGTCGTGGCCCTCGAAATCGCGTCCTCCGTTCGTTCGGGTTTCGGACTATTCGCGGATCGCCCGACTCCTACCCGGCTGATATGGAATGACCTCTCGTCAAGCCCCGGTGTTTGGATGAGGTGTAGCGGCAACTGCCAAGACGACGGACGACCGAGGGCGCTTCGACGACGAGTCACGCTGATATTCG
>JBLNGH010000313.1:0-2906 GCA_050264575.1 Acidobacteriota bacterium
ATCGAGGGGTTGCGCGTCGCGGACGGGTCGGTCATGCCGGTGACGGTCAACAGCCAGACGCACGCCGCGTGCGTCATGATCGGGGAACGGCTGGCGGCTAATATATGAGGATGCCTTCATCCCTCCGCGCTTCGTCTCCTGCCCGGAGCCGGTCACCGAAGTTGGTGTCGCTCGTCGCCCTGGCGATCGCCGCCGGCGTCGCGCTCGACGCCAGCGACTGGCCCGAGTGGCGCGGCCCCCGGCGTGACGGGACGTCGACCGAAACCAACCTGCCGTCGCGCTGGTCGCCGGCGGGGGAGAACGTCGCCTGGAAACTGGATTTCGGCGGCCGATCGGCGCCGGTGATTTTCGGCAACCGCCTGTACCTGCAGACCATCACGCCCGGCGACATCTCGCAGACGCAGGAACGGCTGGTGGCGATCGATGCCGACAGCGGCAAGGTTCTGTGGGACCGCCGCGCGAGCCTGTACCTGAGCGACGTGCCGCAGCACCGCGGCGGATGGGCGTCGCCGGCGGTCGATCCGGCGACGGGCAATATCTATATGTTCACCGTGGCGGCCGAGTTGCTCGCGTACGCGCCTGACGGCAAGCTGCTCTGGGATCGATCGCTGCCCGAGGAGTACGGCGCGATTACGACCCACGGCGGCCGCACGACCTCGCCGATCATCGAAGGCGACAAAGTCATCCTCAACACGCTCATCCAGAACTGGGGTCCGGACCTGGGGCGGCCCGGCAACCGTTACTTCGCGTTCGACAAGCGCACGGGACAGACGATCTGGATCAGCTCGCCGCAGGCCCGGCACTACGACACGAACTACTCGACGCCGATCGTCGCCGATGTGAACGGCTCGCGACTGCTGATCGTCGGCGGCACCGACGGCGTCTTTCACGCGATGCAAGTGAACACCGGCAAACCGGCGTGGAGCTTCGAGGTCAGCAAGCGCGCCATCCTCAACAGCGTGCTCTTCCGTGACAACACGGTCTATCTGACGCACGGCGAGGAGAACATCGACACGACGGAAATGGGGATGATCGCGGCCATCGACGCAACCGGGGCGGGTCAGCTGACGGGCGCGGCGATCAGGTGGGTGACACGCGGATTCCTGCCGTCGTTTGCCTCGCCGGTCATGGACGCCGACCGGCTGTACACGGTCGACAACAGCGCCATTCTCGGCGCGTTCGATCTCAAGACCGGCAAGGAGCTCTGGACCAAGCACCTGGGCACGCTGCAAAAGGGTTCGCCGGTGCTCGCCGACGGAAAACTCTACGTCGGGACGGAGAACGGCAAGTTTTACATCCTGCGACCGTCTGCGACCGCTGCCGAGGTGCTGGACGAGGACGTCATCGGATCGGACGCCGATCCGGAACCGATCATCGCGTCGCCGGCGATCTCCGACGGCCGGGTGTATGTGACGTCGATGGCGGCGCCCACCAATCCGCAGTCGAACGGGCATCTCTACGCGATCGGCACGCGCAGAGCGCCTGCCAAAAGCGCAGGTCCTGCAGGTTCGACCAGTCCGACAGGTCCTGCGGGTCCGGTCGCCCAAATCCAGGTGTTTCCGTACGAAGCGCTGCTCAATCCCGGCGACAAGCAGCCGTTCGCGCTGAAGCTCTACGACGCGAAGGGGAACTTCATCCGCCAGGAGCCCGCGAGCGCCGCGCAATGGACGCTCGACATGCTGCAGGGCACCGTCGGTCCCGACGGCACCTATGTCGCGCCGGCGTCCGGGTCGGCGGGATTCGTGAAGGCGACGATCGGCGAGTTCAGCGGCCAGGCGCGCGTGCGCGTGATTCCAACGCTGCCGATCTCGTACGACTTCGAAGGGATGAAAGCGCCGCCGATGTGGTGGACGGCGAACGCCAAGTCGCAAATTGGTCAGGTTGACGGCGCCAACGTGCTCGTCCGCCCGCGCGACGACACCGTCGGCCGCCGCGCGAAGATCATCATCGGCCGTCCGGAGTGGGCGAACTACACGATTGAAGCCGACGTGCGCGGCACCGAATCGCGCCGCCAGCGCGGCGACATCGGCCTGATCAATCAGCGCTACGTGATGGTGCTGTTCGGCAACGATCAGCGCCTCGAGATTCAGCCGTGGCAGGCCGCCGACGAGATGACCGTGCACGTGCCCTTCGAATGGGCGGTCAACACCTGGTATCGCATGAAGATGCGCGTCGAGAACCGCAACGACGGCACGACACTCGTCCAGGGCAAAGTCTGGCCGGTCGGGCAGCCGGAGCCCGCCGCCTGGACGCTCGAGAAAATCGACAAGATCCCGCACCGCAAAGGCGCCCCGGGACTCTACGGCGACGGGTACTCGGATATGCAGTTCGATAACCTTCGGGTTTACAAGAATCAATGATGGGCATCTATCAGCACCAGAGCGGTGAACCACGAAGCTCACGAAGGACACGAAGAAAAGAATCTTTTTGAAAAGTTCTTCTTCGGGCTCTTCGTGCCCTTCGTGGTGATCGCTCTTAGACAAGCGTCTTTGAGATCGAGCAGGACATGCGACAAATACTTGGTTCGAAGCGAGTGGTGATGCGAGCGTGTTTCTTCGTGTGCTTCGTCTCCTTCGTGAGCGTGGTCTCGACCCAGACGCCCAAGAAAGGGATCACCGACTGGCCGATGTGGGGCGGATCGCCCGATCGCAACATGGTGTCGGACGCGACGGGATTGCCGACCAACTGGGACATCAAGACCGGCAAGAACATCAAGTGGGTCGCGGCGCTCGGATCGCAGAGTTACGGGAACCCGGTGGTCGCCGGCGGGGTCGTGCTCGTGGGGACCAACAACGAGGGGCTCAAGGATCCCAAGCAGCCCGGCGATCGGGGCGTGCTGATGGCGTTCCGTGAAGCCACCGGCGAGTTCATGTGGCAGGCGACGTTCGAGAAGCTCTCGTCCGGAC
>JBLNGH010000314.1:0-2821 GCA_050264575.1 Acidobacteriota bacterium
ATCCCTGTGAGAACTGGAATTTTCTTGGCAACCGCGCAAATTGTCGCAACGAACTCGCCCCCGATTGCAGATTCCAGATTGACGCCGACACCGTTCTTTCTAGAATCATCACGACAATGGCGATTCTAAAGGTCGCGCGGATGGGCCATCCCGTCCTGCGCACGAAAGCCCAGCCGATCCCGCCGTCGGAGATCACCTCGCCGCGCATCCAGCGGCTCATCGACGACATGTTCGAGACGATGCGCGAGTACTCGGGCATCGGTCTGGCGGCGCCGCAAATCCACGAAGGGCTGCGGGTGTTCGTCGCGGGACTGCGCGACGCAGAGGGAACCGCCGGTGAGCTGAACGACGACACGGACATGCCGTTCATCACGCTGATCAATCCGCAGTTCACGCCGGCCGGCGACGAGATCATTTCCGGCTGGGAGGGCTGTCTCAGCATTCCCGACATTCGGGGTCTCGTGCCGCGGGCGAGCCGGATTCAGGTGAAGGCGTACGATCGCAACGGCCGCATCATCGAGCTCGCCGCCCGCGGACTGCCCGCCCGCGTGATCCAGCACGAAACCGATCATCTCGACGGCATCCTGTTCTTCGATCGCATGAGTTCTTTCGAATCCTTGACGTTCAGCGACGAGTACCGCCGCTACTGGACGGAGGACGACGACGACTGACGTGACGCCCGTGCCGCCTGCCGCGTCCGCGTTCAGCGAGCCGGAAGCGGCCGCGCTCGCGCCCTATTTCACCAACCTCGACGCGCCGATCTTCGCGCTTCGCAATCTGCCGGAAACGGTCAAGGGCGCGCTCTTCGCCAGGTATTCACGATCGCCGAAATCGCTGCGCCGGCTGTTTCTCGACGAATTCCTGGGCGACATGAGCGCCGTGACGACGACGGCCGCGAATGACGTCGGCGCGGCGCGCGCCGAGCGGCTGTATCAGAAGGTGTTCAACGAATACGGCGACGACTCGGTGGCGCAACTGGGCGGGGTCCATCTCGCGGTCGAGGACGCGTCGAACATCCTCACGAAGGTTCTCGAGCGCGGCCGCCTGATGGCGTACCTCGAGCAGTCCACGCGCTACATCCCGTACACCGACCGTCGCGGCGACGCGTGGCGTTATCTGGTGCCGGCCGAGCTGGACGGATCGCCGGTCCGCGATCAGTACATCGCGGCGATGAACGCGGCGTTCGAAACCTATGCGCGATGGATCGATCCGATGCGCGAGTGGTTCGAGGCCAGGTATCCGAAAGCGCCGGGCGATTCGGACGCCGT
The DNA here is from genome assembly GCA_050264575.1 of Acidobacteriota bacterium. Classification (GTDB taxonomy): domain Bacteria; phylum Acidobacteriota; class Vicinamibacteria; order Vicinamibacterales; family SCN-69-37; genus DASQFI01. The sequence continues at coordinate 1,269 of JBLNGH010000314.1, forward strand.
CCACCGCGCGGCGATCCGCGCGAAAGCGCTCGACACGCTGCGCGGCCTGCTGCCGGCTGCGACGCAGTCGAACGTCGGGATCTACGGAACGGGTCAGTCGTACGAGGCGCTGCTGCTGCGGATGCGCGCGCATCCCCTCGACGAAGTTCGCGCGGCCGCCGATGCGATGCTGATCGAGCTCCGCAAGATCATTCCGGCGTTTCTGACGCGCGTGGATCAACCCGACCGGGGCGGCAAGTGGACCGCTTATCTGGCCGAGATTCGCGCGCGAACGGCGGAACTGGCCGAACGACTCGATGCCGGCGCGAGCGAATCGGAGAGTGAGGCCGAAGTCACGCTGTCTGATTTCGATCCGGAGGGGGAGATCAAGGTCGTCGCCGCCGCGATGTACCCCGGGTCGTCGCTCGGCGATCGCGATCTTTTGGCGCTCGCGCGGAAACTGACGCCGGGGGAGCGCGAGGAAGTGCTCCGCGCGGCGGTCGGTCCACGATCGAATCGCCGGCACAAACCGGGCCGCGCATTCGAGCGCACCAGTTATCGCTTCGATGTCCTCACCGACTACGGCGCGTTCCGCGATCTGCAGCGCCACCGGCTGCTGACAATCGAATGGCAGGCATTGTCGGCGCGTCAGGGCTACTCCGAACCCGAGGCCGTGGTCATGGCCGGCGGCGCCCGGGACTGGCGTGACGTCATGGACAGGTCGGCGGAACTGTACGAAACGCTCGTCGGGGCCGGTCTGCCAGACGTCGCTCAATACGCCGTGTCGATGGCGTATCGCGTCCGGTTCGTCATGGACATGAACGCGCGGGAGGCGATGCACGTCATCGAGCTGCGCACGGCGCCGCAGGGGCATCCAGCGTACCGACGCGTCTGCCAGCAGATGCACCGCCAGATTGCGGAGACGGCAGGCCATCGCGCGATTGCGGCTGCCATGACGTTCGCCGATCACTCTGAAGTCGAGCTGGAACGGCTTCAGGAAGAGCGGCGGTTGGAGCTAAAAAGAGCGCGTCAAACCGGCCTCTAGACTCTACAATCTGCCATCTGATCTGAAATCGTGAATCCGGGAATCTCAGACCGAGAGCGAGGAACCATGTCGCGCGTACCTCGACGTCACATGTTCGTCTGGTTGATTGCGGCAGCGTTGGGAGGAGCGCTCGCGTCGGGCAGCGCCGGGGTCCGGGCGCAGGCGCCGGCGAAGCGAGCCCTCACGATCGAGGATTACTACCGGATTCAATCGGTCGGCGCCCCGCAGTTCTCGCCCGACGGCCGCTGGATTCTGTTCTCGGTCACGACGCGGGTCGAAGCCGATCAGGCGACCAAATCCGAGTCGCACGTCGTGCCGGTGGACGGCTCGGCGGCGCCGCGACGAATTCAGCACAACGGCAGTGACGTGACCGGGGCCGCGTGGACGTCCGCGGGCCGTCTGCGGTACACGGCTGCCGGAAGTCAGGGGACGATCGATCCGGCCAACCCGTCTGCGGCGCGGGCGCAAGGCGGCGACGCGCCGGCTGCCGGACGCAGCGCGGGCCGGGGCGGCGGCCGGGGCGGTGGCC
>JBLNGH010000315.1:0-3542 GCA_050264575.1 Acidobacteriota bacterium
GCTCGTCGATCCGGTCCGTCGTCACCGTTGGACCCAGGCGCTTGCGGTGTTCCCATTCACAGGACAGCTGTTTGGCGACGCCCGGCCAGTCCGCCGACTCCACCGCGGATCGCAATCCGAGTGCGGCATCTCGAATGCCGTCGAACGCGGCGACCACCACGGGATCGCCGCTGATCCGCCGGCACATGACGTCCCAGTTGTTGATGCCCGAGTTCCGCGACGCGCCGGTATAGGCGAGGACGATGCGGCTTTCCAGGTCCGGCAAGTCGACGGCGAGGGGCACACGCCGCACGCCGGTGACGCCGAGTTCGACCGCGGACACGCCGCCGTAGAGCGCCGGACGATAGTCCTGGACGCCGGTCGGCACATGGATGACCTGCGCCTCGACGTTCATCGCGATGCCGAGCAGGTCGTCGTCGCTCAGCCGGCGCCCGGTCCAGCGGGCGAGCGCCGCGGTGAGCGCGACGTTCATCGCCGACGATCCGGCGATGCCCGCGCCGACGGGCGACTCCGATTTCGTGCGCACCTCCAGACCCCGCGCCTCGAAATGACGGACGAGCCTGGAGACGAGCGGCAGACGGTCGAGGCCCAGCGCGTCGGGTCCGTCGGCGTCGACCCGCTCGCCGGTGTCGTCCGAGATCAGCATGACGCGTCCGTCGTCGCGCGACGTCAGCGTGCAGCGGGCGCGGAGGCTGAGCGCCGCGTTGATCGTCTGCGCGCGATCGTGAAAGAGATACAGCGGCCAGATGTCGTACGTGCCGCCGGCGAGATCGATCCGGGTGGGCGCGGACGAGTCGATGCGCACGCGCGCATTATAATGGCGAGCGAATGTCGCGCCGGGAGCTTCGGCGGCACGCTGGACGGCTGGCGATCGTCGGCTTCACCGGTCACGATGTTCCCGGCGATCTTCGACGGCTCGCCGCCGACTTCGATCTCGGCGGCGTCATCTACTTCGCGCGCAACGTCGCCGAGCCGCGGCAAGTCGCCGAGCTCTCCCGCCAGGTCGCCGATCTTCGACGCGACTGGCCGATCTGGATCAGCGTCGATCAGGAAGGCGGCCGCGTCGCGCGGCTGAAGTCCCCGTTCACCGAATGGCCGCCGGCGAACACATTGGGGCGCAGCGGCGACGAGCAGCTGGCGGAACGATTCGGGTCGGCGCTGGCCGCCGAGCTCCTGGCGGTCGGCATCAACCTCGACTACGCGCCGGTGCTCGACGTGCACACGAACCCGGCCAACCCGGTCATCGGCGATCGCGCGCTGTCGCAGCAGGCGCAGGACGTGGCGCGCCTGGGCGCGGCCGTCATTCGCGGCTTGCAGAACGCCGGCGTGGCGGGCTGCGGCAAGCATTTCCCCGGTCACGGCGACACCAGCCGTGATTCCCATGACGAGCTCCCGGTCGTCGAGCACGATCGGCCGCGTCTCGATGCCGTCGAGCTCGTTCCGTTCGTCCGCGCCGTCACCGAGCGGGTCGCGACGATGATGACCGCGCATGTGGTCGTGCCGGCGCTCGACCAGGAGCGTCCCGCCTCGATGTCGACGGCCGTGGTCTCCGATCTGCTGAAGGGTACGCTCAGGTTCGACGGCGTCGTGTTTTGCGACGATCTCGGCATGAAGGCGATCAGCGCAACCCGCTCGCTCCCGGACGCGAGCGTCGAGGCGATCGCCGCCGGCAACGACGTCGTGCTCCTTTGCAACTCCACGGCCGACGAGCAGGTGACCGCCATCGAGGCGTTGATTCGGGCGGCGGAGTCCGGCCAGCTGCCGCAAACACGACTGGACGATGCGTTCGCGCGGCAGCGGCGGGTCAAGGAGCGGTTCTTCGGCGCGCCGGATCGAAAACCTGTGCCGCTCGCCGTCGTCGGCTGCGCCGAGCACCAGGCGGTCGCGCAGGAGATGGCCGCGTGGCAGTAGTGCCGCGAACGAGCGCAGGGCTGATCAAATTCCGGCCGCTGCGATCGGGGAGCCGGGTCGCATTGGTCGCGCCGGCCAGTGGCTTCGATCGCAGCGAGCTCGATCGCGGCGTCGCCGAGCTGAAGCGGCTGGGGCTCGAACCGGCGTACGACGAGGCGGTGTTCGATCGCCGTCCGCTGACCGCCGGCAGCCCGCGCGATCGAGCGCAGTCGTTCCTCCGCGCGTTCGACGAAATGGACGCCGACGCCGTCATCGCGATCCGCGGCGGCTACGGCAGCGTCGAGATCCTGCCGCTGCTCGACGTGGACCGGCTCCGCCGATCTCGCACCGCGTTCGTCGGCTACAGCGACGTCACCTCGCTGCACAGTTTTTTTGGCGCGGCGGTCGGTCTCGCCTCCGTGCATGGCGCGATGGTCGATCGCCGGCTTGCGCGGGGCGACGCCGCGTACGACCCCGACACGTTTCTGAAGAGCCTCAGCACCGAGCCGCTGGGCGATCAATCGCCTCCCGGGCTCGAGACGCTGCAGCCCGGCATCGCCACGGGTCCGCTCGCCGGCGGCACGCTCACGCAGCTGCTCGCCTCGTTCGAGACGCCGTTCGCGTTCCGCCCGCCCGACGGCCACGTGCTGTTTCTCGACGAGGTCGCCGAGCGTCCGTATCGGCTGCATCGGATGCTCACGCAGCTCCGGCTCAGCGGCCGGCTCGCTCGCGCATCCGCCGTCGTCTTCGGTCAGCTGCCGCAGTGCGACGAGCCTGGCGGGAAGGTGACCGCGCGTGACGTGATCCGCGAAGCGATCGAAGGGTTTACGGGTCCGGTGCTGTTCGGCTTTCCGTCCGGCCACACGACGTCGCCGCTCGTCAGTTTGCCGCTCGGCGTGCGCGCCAAGGTCGTCGCGTCGCCGGACTCGCCGCGCCTCGTGCTCGAGGAGTCCGCCGCCAGTGACTAAGCGGATCCATTTCATCGGGATTTGCGGCACGGGGATGGCGACGCTGGCGGCGATGCTCAAAGCCCGCGGCTACGACGTCCAGGGATCCGACGCGGGGATTTATCCGCCCATGAGCGACTTCCTCGCACGCGAGGAGATTCGCGTGTTCGAAGGGTATTCGGCCGATCACATCTCCGGCGGTCTGGACTCCGTCATCGTGGGGAATGCGATCTCGCGCGGCAACGCCGAGCTCGAGGAGGTGCTCGATCGCAAGATCCGCTTTCACTCCATGCCGGAAGCGATTCGCGAGCACTTTCTCTGGAGCGCTCGATCGCTCGTCATTGCCGGAACCCACGGAAAGACGACGACCACCGCGCTCGTCGGATGGCTGCTCACGGCGTGCGGGCAGGATCCGACGATGCTCGTCGGCGGCATTGCCTCGAACTTCGACAGCAGCTACCGGCTCGGATCCGGGCGCGATTTCGTCATCGAGGGCGACGAGTACGACAGCGCCTTCTTCGACAAGACCGCCAAGTTTCTCAAATACCTCCCGGACGTCGCGGTCGTCGGCAATCTCGAATACGACCACGCCGACATCTATCCGGACATGGAGGCGCTGCGGCTGGCATTCAGGCGGCTGGTCAATCTCGTGCCGCGATCCGGGCGATTGATTCTCGGCGCCGACAGTCCGGAAGCGCGCGAACT
>JBLNGH010000316.1:0-2898 GCA_050264575.1 Acidobacteriota bacterium
CACTGTCCAGCTGCACTGGGGGTGTGCAACCGGTCGGGCCGCTAGTATCGATGAAGGACTACTTTCGGGGAACTGAGCTCATTGTAGACGAACGGGCACAAAGGTTCAACACGAGGGTTCAGCACGGTGGTTCATCGGTCAACCGTGAGTGTTGCCTTGCGCGCCGATCCAGCCGCTGTTGTCCGCAAGCGACGACCGTGAGTTGATACTGGCCTGGCGCGGGCGCGGTGACTTCGACGGGGATCTCGATGTTGTCACTGGAGAACAGCGAGCGAAGCGGCTCGTCCTTGAGCCGCAGCGCGATCTCGCGACGGTAGCGCGCATGGGCACATAACCTCCCAGCGATTGGTATGCCGAGATTATCGCGCGCCGAACACTCGGAACGTCGTGTCGAACCTTCGTGGTGAACCCTCGTGCTGAACCTTCGGGTGAACCTCTAATTGATACAATTGCCTTCAATGTCCTCGTCGCGTCCCTTTTATGCGCGTGAAGACCTCGGCGAATGGGACCCGCAGAGCGAGCTTGGCCAGCCCGGCGAGTTTCCGTTCACGCGAGGCATCCAGCCGACCATGTACCGCGGGCGGCTGTGGACAATGCGACAGTACGCGGGCTTTGGTACTGCCGCGGAGTCGAACGAGCGGTATCGCTATCTCCTCAGCCAGGGGGTCACGGGGCTGAGCGTCGCGTTCGACCTTCCCACGCAAATCGGTTACGACTCGGACCACCCGCTCGCCGCGGGTGAAGTCGGCCGGGTCGGCGTCGCCATCGACACCATCGACGACATGGCGCTCCTGTTCGACGGGATTCCGCTCGACAAGGTCTCCACGTCGATGACGATCAACGCGACCGCGATCATCCTGCTCGCGCTCTATGTCGCTGTCGCGAAACGGCAGGGGGTGGATCCCCAGAAGCTGTCGGGCACCGTCCAGAACGACGTGCTCAAGGAATATGTGGCGCGCGGCACCTACATCTATCCTCCGCGCGCCTCGCTGCGTATCATCACGGACATCTTCTCGTATTGCGACCGCGAGCTGCCGCGCTGGAACACGATTTCGATCAGCGGCTATCACATCCGCGAGGCGGGATCGACCGCGGTGCAGGAAGTCGCGTTCACGCTGGCGAACGCCATCGCGTACGTGGAGGCCGCGAAGGCCGCCGGGCTCGACGTCGATCGCCTCGGCGCGCACCTCTCGTTCTTCTTCAACGCTCACAACGACTTCATCGAGGAGATCGCGAAATTCCGTGCCGCGCGCCGCCTCTGGGCGCACATGATGCGCGAGCGGTTCGGATCGAAGAACCCGCGCGCGCAGCAGCTTCGCTTTCACACGCAGACGGCGGGCAGCACGCTGACGGCGCAGCAGCCCGACAACAACATCGTGTGCGTGGCGATCCAGGCGTTGGCCGCCGTCATGGGGGGCACGCAGTCCCTCCACTGCAACAGCCGCGACGAGGCGCTGGCGCTGCCCACGGAGGAATCCGCCCGGGTGGCGCTCCGCACGCAGCAGATCATCGCGTACGAGTCCGGCGTGACGAATACCGTGGATCCCATGGCCGGCTCGTACGCGATCGAGGCCAGGACCAACGAGATCGAGCAGGAGGCTCGTGCGCTGATCGAGCAGATCGATCGGATAGGAGGCACGCTTGCCGCCATCGAGTCCGGCTTCGTGCAGCGACAGATCCAGGACGCGGCGTATCGCGCCCAGCAGGGTGTGGACCGCGGCGACTCGGTCGTTGTGGGACTCAACCGGTTCACGACCGATCATCCGGCCCAGATCGAAACGCTGAAGATCGACCCCGAACTCGAGGCACGCCAGGTCGAGCACGTGCGGACGTTCCGGGCGTCGCGCCACGACGACGATTGTCGTGCCGCACTGGCCGCCGTCTCGACCGCAGCCCGCGGAACGGACAACCTGGTGCCGCCGATCATCGCCGCCGTGGAAGCGCGCGCCACGCTCGGCGAGATCGCCGACACGATGCGTCGCGTTTACGGCGAGCACCGCGAGATGGACGCGTCTGCGTGACGACGGAGGCGCTGCTGTCGGTCCGGGGATTGACCACCGTCTTCGACGGACCAGCCGGACCAGCCGCCGCCGTCGCCAACGTGAGCTTCGATATCAACGCCGGCGAGACGCTCTGTCTCGTCGGCGAATCCGGCAGCGGCAAATCGCTCACCGCCTTGTCGATCCTCCGGATTGTTCCCCCGCCCGGCCGCGTGGCGTCCGGCGTCGCGATATTCAAGGGGGTTGACCTTTTCGGCCTCGGCGACGAGGAGATGCAGCTGGTGCGCGGCGCCGAAATCGGGCTCGTCTTCCAGGAACCGATGAGCGCGCTCAACCCCGTGTTCAGCGTGGGCGCGCAGATTGCCGAGACGCTCTTCGTCCACGGGCGCGCGGCGAGCGCCCGGGAGGCCCGGAAGCAGACGGTCGAGCTCCTCCGCAAGGTTCGCATGCCGGAGCCAGAGCGGCAGGCGGACGAGTACGCCCACCAGCTCTCCGGGGGCCTGCGCCAACGCGCGATGATCGCGCTGGCGATCGCGTGCGCGCCGGCCCTGCTCATCGCCGACGAGCCGACCACCGCGCTCGACGCGACGATACAGGCACAGGTGCTCGGCCTCCTTCGCGAGATGCGCGACGAGCTCGGCCTCGGGCTGCTGCTGATCACCCACGACCTCGGAATTGTCGCGGAGGCGGCCGATCGGGTCGCGGTGATGTACGCGGGGCGGATCGTCGAGCAGGCGCCAGTTCGGGATCTGTTTCGCGATCCGAAGCACCCGTACACGCGCGGTCTCCTCGCGTCTGTTCCTGCCGGAAAGGCGGGCGAGCGGCTCAGGGCTATCCCGGGTACTGTGCCGGCGCCCGGGGAGGTCGCTGCCGGCTGCCCGTTCTCGCCGCGCTGCCC
>JBLNGH010000317.1:0-9033 GCA_050264575.1 Acidobacteriota bacterium
GCGGCAAGCTTGCCGCCAGAGACATGGCCGCCGGTTCGCGAACCGTCATTTGTGAGATCCCCTTCTCTGCCCAGATCGTCTTCGGCGCTGCCTGGAATACCTCCGGTGTGATTGTGTTCCCATTCCGGACACAACTCTTCAAGGTACCGGCATCCGGGGGCGTTCCGACGCCGATTCCGCTGACAGGAAAGATCGAGCCGGCGTTCCCGCAGTTTCTTCCCGATCAGCGCCACTTCATCTTCTACGACGGTGTGCAAGCCGGCGGCGGATCCATCCAGGTCGGGTCGCTGGATGGCGGTGACGCCAAGCGGCTCGTCAGCTCGGACGGGCCAGGCGTGTTCGTGCCGCCGAATCAGATGCTTTTCATTCGCGGGACGGCGTTGATGGCGCAGACGATGAGCCTGGAGCAGCTCACGCTCGAAGGGGATCCGAAGCTCGCGGTGGCAAACGTTTCGCTCGGCGTTCTGTTCGGCTATCGAGCAAGCGTATCGGCCTCGGCCACCGGAGTACTTGCCTTCGCCAGGCCTCGAGGTGGGAGCGCCGGCCAGTTGATGTGGTTCGACCGCACGGGGCAGTCCGTCGGCGCAGTCCAGGAGCCTCCGGACGGCGAGTACCTCAATCCGTCCATCTCTCCAAAGGGCGACCAGCTGGCCGTCAACCTGATGGACCCGCGGACGGGTGACTGGGATATCTGGACGATCGACATCGCACGCGGCGTGCCTTCCCGATTGACGTCCGATCCCGCCCAGGACAGCGATCCGGTGTGGTCGCCGGACGGAAAAGAGATCGTCTTCGCCTCGAACCGTGGCGGGGTTCCGGGCCTGTACCGGAAAGCTGCCGACGGATCGAGCGCCGAGACGCTCATCGGGAAGCTGGACGGCGTTCGGACCATTGTCCCGAGTGACTGGACGCGCGACGGCTACATTCTGTACTACCAGGGCACGCAGGAAGGACGATCGGTCCGGGCGCTCCCTCTCTTCGGCGATCACCAGCCGATCGTCCTCGTCGACGAACGATTTGCGCCCTATGCGGCGCGCATCTCGCCCGACGGGCGATGGATGGCGTACGTCTCCTTCGAGACTGGCCCGGGAGAGATTTACGTGCAACGGTTCCTCGTCCCCGGCCAAAAACAGCAGATCTCAAGCGGCGGCGGCGTGCATCCCCGATGGACCGCCGACGGGCGCGAGCTCGTGTACTGGGCGGTCCCACGCGGCATCGATGCCGTCTCGTTCGAAGCGACGGGCTCGACGTTCCGCCTCGGCCCGCGGCGCACGCTCGTCCAGCCGGCCGTCCTCAGCCTGATCGACGCGAGGACCCACTTCGACATTACGAGAGACGGCAAGCGGCTGCTCGTCCGCCAACCAGCCGGCCCGCAGCAGGCGGGTGTCACGGTCATTCTCAACTGGACGGAAAAACTGAAGTAACGTAGTCGAATCACACCCGCCGAGGTTTCGACATGAGCCGCGTTGCACGTCTTTTCGTGTTGCCGCTGTGCCTTGGCGGCCTGCTGGCCTGGACACAGGCCACACCCGACGATGCCGTCAAGCGCGTCGCGGACGATCCGAAATTCAAGGCGGCGATGACGGCGCTCGACAAGGACCACGATCGGCTGGTCGCAGAGATCGTCGAGCTCACGGAAATCGCCGCGCCTCCGTTCAAGGAAGATCAACGCGGCGCGAAATATCTCGAGATGCTGCGCGCCGCAGGGCTGACGAACGTCGAGCGCGACGCCGAAGGGAACGTGATGGGGCTCCGTCGCGGCACCGGTGGAGGACCGCTGATCGCGATCGCCGCGCATCTCGACACGGTCTTCCCTGAAGGCACGGACGTGAAGGTCAAGCGCGACGGCACGCGTCTCGCGGCCCCGGGCATTGGCGACGATACGCGCTCGCTCGCGGTCCTGCTCGCGATCGTCCGGGCGATGGACGCGGCAGGCATTCAGACGAGGAGCGACATTCTCTTCGTCGGCGACGTCGGCGAAGAAGGGCTCGGCGACCTCCGCGGCATGAAATTCCTGTTTCTCAAAGGGCCGTACAAGGATCGAATCAAGACGTTCATCTCGATGGACGGCGCGGGCGGCGGCGAGGACATCACGAACGGCGCCGTCGGCAGCAAGCGGTACCGCGCGACGTTCAAGGGTCCCGGCGGACACAGCTACGGCGCCTTCGGGATCGTCAATCCCGCCTTCGCGATGGGAAATGCGATCCAGAAGTTCTCTCGCATTCAGGTCCCCGCGTCGCCGAAGACGACGTTCAACGTCGGCGTCATGGGAGGCGGCACGTCGGTCAACTCGATCCCGTTCGAAAGCTGGATGGAAGTGGACATGCGATCGGAATCGCGTGCCGAGCTCGAGAAGGTGAACGAAACGTTCATCGGGCTCCTGAACGAGGCGGTGGCGGAGGAGAACAAGGCGCGATCGACGAGGCTCGGGCCGATCCAGCTCGACTTGAAGCTCGTCGGGGATCGGCCGACTGGCCAGACGCCGCGCGACTCCGTGCTCGTCCAGACGGCCGCTGCCGCGATTCGCTTCGTCGGCATGACGCCGACGTACAGCATCAGCAGTACGGACTCCAACGTGCCGATCAGCCTCGGGATTCCCGCGATTACGATTGATTCGGGCGGCCGGGGCGGCCGCGCGCACGCGCTCGACGAGTGGATCGACGTCGAGAAGTCGAGCAGCCTGCGAGGCATCCAGTCGGCGCTCTTGCTGCTCCTCGCGCTGGCGGGGACGGGTTAGTGATCCTCACCGAGCATCTCGCCAAGAACTACAACGGCAAGACCGCGGTCGTCGACCTCGACCTCCGCGTCGAGCCGGGCGAGATTCTCGGGTTTCTCGGGCCCAACGGCGCCGGCAAGTCGACGACCGTCAAGATTCTCACCGGCCTCATTCATCCGACCGCCGGCCGTGCGCTCGTCGCCGGCTTCGACGTCGTCCAGCAGCCGCTCGAGGTCAAGAAGCGAATCGGGTACGTCCCGGAAACACCCGCGCTGTACGACAGCCTCACGGCCGCCGAATATCTCGAGCTGGTCTCCTGCCTGTACCACCTCGAGCCGCGCTCGGCCGCTGCCCGGCGGGCCGAGCTGCTCGAGCTGTTCGGGCTGGCCGCGGCCGCCAATCAGCGCCTGCACGAGTTTTCGAAGGGGATGCGGCAGAAAGTCGTGCTCGCCGCGGCGCTCATTCACCGGCCGGACGTCCTGATCCTCGACGAGCCGCTCGACGGCCTCGACGCGAACACCGCAATGGTCGTCAAGGAACTGCTGAAGAAAATGGCCTCGCAGGGCAAGACGATCATGTTCTCCTCGCACATCCTCGAGGTCGTCGAGCGCATCTGCAGCCGGATCTTCATCATCAACAACGGCCGCGAGGTGACGATGGGAACGTCCGCCGAGATTCGCGCGCAGGCCGGCGCCTCCACGCTCGAGGAAGCGTTCAGCCGGCTGACCGGCGTTCGCGACGTCGGCGCCGTCACCGCCGACTTTCTGGCGTCCCTCGAACGGGTATGAGCCGTCTGTTCGCGGCGCTCGGCGTCGATTACGACCAGTGGAAAGCGCTGACGAAGACCGCCTTGCGCATCGATCTCCGCGTCTCGCGGCTTGGCGCGGGCCAATTCGGCCGCGCCCAAGCGAAGGCCGCGGCGATGCTCATCAGCCAGTTCTTCTTCTATTCGGCGATGGGAGCCGTGGTCGCGCTCGCCGTCTGGTTCACGCGCGATCTGTTCCTCGCCGGCATGCTCGTCCTGAGCTACGTGATGTTCATGATCGCGACGGCGGCGCTGCTCGACCACAACGCCGCCATCGCGTCGCCGGACGATCACGCGATTCTCGGTTTCCGGCCGGTCACGTCACGCACCTATTTCGCCGCGCGGCTGGCCAATGTCTTCGTGTACACCGGGGCGATGACGACGATTTTCTCGTACCTGCCGATCGTCGCGTTTTTCGTGCGCTACGGCGCCGGCGTCGGCATCGCCGCGATCGTCGCGATCGCAGCGGCGTCCACGGCCACGACGCTGACGATGATCGTCGGATACGCCTGGCTGATGCGGACGGTCGGTCCGCAGCGGCTGAAGCGCGTGTTGTCCTACGTCCAGTTCCTGATGAGCTTCGTCGTCTACGGCGGCTACTTCATGCTGTCGCGGCTTTTTCAGGTCGGCATCGTCGCCCGGCTGGAGCTGCCGAAGTCGCCGTGGCTATTGCTGCTGCCGCCGGCCTGGTTCGCGAGCTATCTCGAAGTCGCCGCGGGCAGAACGTCGGCCGGCGAAATCCTGCCGATTCTCGCGTCGCTCGCCGTCCTGGGCCTGCTGGCCATCATGCTCGGCGGCCGGCTGTCGCTCGAGTACGCCGATCGGCTCGCGGCGCTCGCGACCGTTTCCGCGCAGGTTGCGCGTCCACGCCCGTCTCGGCGCGGATTCCTGTTCACACGAGGCGAAGCCCGCGCCGTCGCGCTGCTGATTCGAGGCCAGTTCCGGAACGACATGAAGTTCCGGATGGGCGTGCTCGCGATCGTGCCGCTGACGATCGTCTATCTCGCGATGGGACTCCACGACGGCGGCATCGGCGATCCGTTCGAGGAAGGCGGCGCCGGCCAGGGCATGTCGATGATCACCATCGCCGTCATGATGTTCCCGACCATGTTGAAGCTCAATCTCGCGCGCAGCGACTCATATCGCGCCTCGTGGATCTTCTTCGCCTCGCCGAGCGATCGCGCGCGGATCGTCCAGGCGTCCAAGAACATCCTGGTCGTCACGTTCCTGCTGCCCTATCTCACCGTCGTCGGCATCCTGCTGGCGTACTTCACGACGAACATTCCGCACCTGATCGTGCATCTCCTCGTGATGGTCCTCGTCAGTCATCTGGTGCTGCAGCTCGTGACGTTCGTCGAACCGGAGCTGCCGTTTTCCAGGCCGCTGGTGAAGGGCACGTCGTCATCGCGGGTGTTCGTCATCATGATTCTCGCGGCCGCGGCGGCGACGAGCCTCCCTCATTTCGCGCCGCTCGTGTACCGCAGCACGGCGGCGACCGCGGCCGGGATTGCGACGCTCGTGCTGATCAGCGTGATGATCGACAGGTTCACACGTCTGCGGATCGAAGCGCAGGCGTCGAGATTGGAATTCGAGGGGTAAGTGAAATTACCGGAGGTCTAAGTGGACGACGCGGCGAGGACCTCCGAGGTCATTTCACGATTTCCGGCACCGATCGCAGCGCCAGCGCGACGAACGTCAGCGTGCCATTGGTACATCCGCCCGTGGGCAGCGTCGGCGAGCCGACGACGAAGAGATTCTCGTGATCGTGCGTCCGGCCGAAGCTGTTGACGACGCTCGTTGCCGGATCGGTTCCCATGCGGCAGCCTCCGGCGGGATGGTCCTGATAGTTCAGGCCGCTGATGTTGCCCATCCGGCCGTCGCCGGCCTTGGCGAGGAGCGCGAAGAGGCTTTGAAAGTGCTCGCGGGTCGCGGCTTGCCTGGCCTGCGTCGCCTGATCGGTCTTGTGCTGGATGACCGGCATCGGGTCGCCCCAGCGATTCTTTGCCGCGGCGTCGAGCGCGAGGCGGCTGTCGCGATCGGGATGCGCGTCGAAATAGCCGCGCACCCTTGCGGTTCCGCGCGTCGTTCGCTTGCGCCACTCAGCCAGTAGCGCGTCGCCCAGCAGGACCTTGCCGTCGGCGTCGCGAAGCTGCGGACCCCGGCCGCCGGCGTTCTCCCACACCCGGAGGTCGTGCCGGACGTACGCGCCAGCCGGCCGGCAGCGGAAAAACTGCCGTGAAATCAAGCTGTGCTGGTCGTTCATGCCCGGGAAAATCCTGAGATCGAGATCGATCGTCGTCTGGTACGCGAGATGGCCCGTCATGTAGCGGCCGACGTGATCCGACGAGTTCGCCAGGCCGTTCGGGAAGCGCGAGTTGGCTGAAAGCAGCAACAGATGTGCGCTCCAGCAGTACCCGGACCCGAGGACGAACGTCCGCGCGCGATACTGGACGTCGTCATCGGTGCCGTCCTCGCGCACCGCCTGCGCGGATGCGACGCGCGTCGTGCGATCGTCGAGCATCAGCTTGCGGACGAGCGTCTGATCGTGCAGCTGAATCTTCTTGGCGGCCAGCAGCTGCTTGAACGTCCAGTCCGGCGAATACCGCGCCCCGGTCGGGCAGACTTCGCAGGTGTTGCACCGACGGCACCGGCCCCGGCCGCCGTATCCTTCAACGGTGTTCTTCGCTTGCGGCGTCGTCCAGAACTTGATGCCGCTCTGCTCCGCCCACGATTTGAGCTGCTTCAGGTTGTAGCTCATCGTCATGGGCGGCATGGGGTACGGCTCAGAGCGCCAGTCTTCGCCGAGCGGGCTCGGCTCGCCGGACACGCCGAGCCGCCGCTCCGCCTCGCAATAGGACCGCTCGAGATCCTTCCATTCGAGAGGCCAGTCCACGGCCAGGCCGTACATCGATTTCAGCCGCGTGTCTTCTTCCGAAAAGCGATTGCACACGCCGCCCCAATGGAGCGCGGATCCGCCCACCGCCATCGCGCGCGAGATCACGCCGCGCGCGCTCTGATCCGCGACGAAGTCACCGGGCCACTGGTTCTCGCCGTAGTCGAGATTGCGCTGGCGGTACTCGAACCGGTTCTCGAAGTCGAACAACCGCTTCCCGGCTTCGACCACGATGATCGACAGGTTGGGGCGAAGCTCGATGAGCTTCTCGGCAACCATCGCCGCGGTGATACCACCGCCGATGATCACGACATCCGCTTCGTAGCGCGCCATCTTCAGGATCGTGGCGTGAGCGGCTCCGGCGCCAGGTCCGAGCCGTCGAGCGTTCTGCACCGGTCGCGACCGATCTGGGCCTGATACGCGAGATCCCACGCGTCGGAACTGGTGAAGTAAAAACCCATGAAGTCGGCGATGAGGCTTTGCCCCGTCGGTTGCGACGGCAGCCGGGTCACCTGCGGCGGACCATTGAGCGCGGCTTCGATGACCGCGCGACGATCGTCGACTCGCAGCGACGCGAACGAGCTCGCGCCTTTGGCTCTCGCGGCATCGTCGAGCGACGCAAACTGCGGTGGATACCGCGGCGCCGGCGACGGACCCGACGGCGATCTCAGCGTCGATGCGCCGTAGCCGTGACCCATGTCCGCCCCTTCCTTGTAGTTGCGGACCCAGGCCACGAACCCCGCGACGACGCGATCGCGTTCTTCTCGTCCCACCGCGCCGGGCAGAACAACTTCGGCGATCGCCTTGAGCGTCGCCGTCTCCGTCTCGGTGATCGGCGGCGCCTGGGCGAAGATCCGCAGCCGCGCGAGCGGCGTCGCCGCCACCGCCGCCGCAAGCGTCTGGAGCACCGTGCGACGGGGAACGGCCGCCTTCGCGAAGCTTCCGCGAGCCTGGCCGTCGCGCGAAGCGCGGGGGACGGGAGTTTTTTCCACAGCTTTCCACATGGCGGTGCCGGAGGTCGGGGTGCCGAGGAGTGTCCCACAGGACGTGCACGGTGTCGACCTCCGCCTCCGGCCTGTGGAAACCTGTGGAAAACTAACCTGTCCCCACCTCCACCTCGAATCCCCCGGCGGACGGGCGACGCAGATCGAGGACCAGACCAAAACGGTCGGCGACTTCACGGGTGATGGCCAGGCCGAGTCCGCGCCCGCCAGGCCGGCGCGTACGCCCTTCGTCACCGCGGAAGCGGCGATTGGCGGTGAGTCCCGCGAACTCCTCGTCCGAGACGCCGGGTCCGGTATCCGTCACGCGCAGCGTGAACCGGCTGTCGCGCTCGTAGCCCTTGAGCTCGATCTCAACCCGGCCGCCGGGCGTGTTGTAGAGGATGGCGTTGCCGACGATGTTCGTGACGGCCTGCTCGATGAGCGCGGGATCGGCGGCGAACACGACGGTTCGCGCGGGCACCGTGTGATGCACGGTGACAGTGAGCGCGCGCGCGAGCGCATCGTGGCGATGGACCACGCGCTCGACCAGCGCATTCATGTCGATCGGCTCGCGGGTCGCGCGGCTGGCGCTCGTCCGCAGCGCGGCCACCGATGCGAGATTCGTCAACCGCGACGCGAGACGATGGGCGTCGCGGACCGCATCGCGGAGCTGCGCCTGGTCCTCCGGTGGCAGACTTGCGCGGCGTTCGAGATCGCCGAGCTTCGATTCGAGCGCGGCCAGCGGCTTGGCTACGTCTTCGGTCGTATTCGCGACGTACCGGCGAAGCGCCGCTTCGCGATCCGCCGAGTCGACAGCGCGTCGCCGGATGTCGGCAGCGGCCTCATTGAACACGAACGCGAGTGAGCTGATCTCGTCCTGTCCGGCGACGGGCGCCATGGCGCTGTAATCCTGTCGCGCTGACTCGCGCGCCGCGGCCGTCACCCGGCGAATCCGCTGCACTATAGGCATTCCGGCGAGCATCGCCACCGCGAAGCACGTCACGAAGAATCCGAAGAACAACGCGACACGTTTGATCGTGTGCGACGGCAGCGGCTGCGTCCGGAACAGCAGGATCGCGCACGGGCCAGGCGTCCAGCCGGTGCTCCGCGCGATCTGCAGACCTGTCCCCTGGCTCGACTCGTAGGAAGCCATCGCCTCTCGCGCCGGCAGCGATCCCCGCATCTCCTGTCGGAGCACCTCCGGAAATCGCGGCGACGCCGTGCTGCTGCCGAGAAAGTTCTCGTCGTACGGGAAGAACTCGAACGGCAGCTCGGCCGCGCTCGGACGCGGCAGCCGGACGTCGGCATCCGGCTGGAGCCGATCCTCGCGCGACGGCCGGCTGGTGCGCGGCCCCGCGAGAAACCAGTGCGGATCGGCTTCGCACGCCTCGCGCGTCACCTCGGTCATCTGGGCCGCCGACGCGCGCTCCAGCATCTGCTCCGCTTCGCGACCGCGGAGACGATCGACCGACCAGAAGAGCAGCAGCGCCGCGGGCAGCGCGACGGCGAGGCTGGACAGCAACAGGCGAGTACGCAGCGTCACGTGCGTCAATACGTCGTCGGACGGTCTTCCGTGTCAATTGGAGACGGCCGGCGACGGTCCACAGGCTGCAGCATCTATAATCTCCCGACAAAT
>JBLNGH010000318.1:0-4014 GCA_050264575.1 Acidobacteriota bacterium
GCGGTCGTCTCCAACAACAAATTTCCGGCTCAGTCCGGGGCGAACACATCGTTCACCGTCCCCACGGAATTCACGGCTTTTGACACGATCCACAACTGGCGCGTCCGGGCGACGTACAAACAGGGGTCCCAAGAGGGTTTCGGCCCCTGGTCCGCTACCGCGTCGTTCAAGTCGCCGCTTCGAGCCTTCCTCAACCCGCAGGCCAGCTCGGCGTTCGACCCGCTCACCGAAGGCTTCACCGTCGGCAAACAGAAAGGCGGTCAGTTCATCCCGGGCGTCGGCTGGCAGGCGGGGGCCGTCGACTCTGGCATCGACTACGACATCGCCACCTGCATCAGTTGCCGGGTCGAGTTCGACGTCACCAATGTCAGCGAGGGCGAAGGCACCTGCTGCAACGCGGACATGAAGTTCTTATCGATGGGAGACGCCAACACATTCGGTGATTTCAACGCGTTCCGAGACCATGATTGGAAGATGCACTTGGTGCAGCGAGGCGATGGCGACGGCACGGGGCTCGAGATCATCTGGCGCAACGGCGGGACCGATCCCGGGGGCGGCAATCCCGGAGACCATCGCATCAAAATGACGTGCTGCGGCCCGGACTTCAAGGACTCGAGCGTCTTCCACTTCGTCGTTGACTGGAGCCCGAGCGGTTACAACATCTCTGTCGGCACTAACGGCGGGCCGCAGGTACAATACCTCGCCGACGGATTTGGCGGCATTCCCTACGGGCCGCCGAATCATCGCATCTCGCTCGGGTGCTACCCGCGGCACGAGACGATCCCTGGGGCGATCTATCGGAACGTCTCGATCACACCGCGGTAACGCAGGTTATTTCAGAAAGAAAGAGGGCGTCTGAGCTCGTGCTCAGGCGCCCTCTTTTTTTGGACGAGGAGAAAGCTACCGGACCGCGCCGCGGATGATGCGCGACGGACCCGGCTCGGCGCGAATCACCCGCACCGTGTAAAAGCCGCTGTTGTCGGTAAACACGTCGTCGTTGATACCCAACCGCAGTTCGCCGTTCATCGGCATGCTGATCGGGCTGCGGTTGGATCCAATCGGGAACGGCGCGCTCGTACCGACCCTCGCGACCAGCCCGCCGACCGGCATCGATCGCACGGGGTAGCTCGCACGCCGCGCGAGGTCCGGATTGCCGTCCGGGCCGGCCGAGACCGAAGGTCCGACCCTGATCTCACCGGAGGTCTCGAAGGAGAGCCGCTCGCCGCGGGTCACCGAAATGCCGGTGGACGTCCAGGGCCGGTTCGCGTCAACCCGGATGCTGTCCTCCGGGGCGACGTTCCCCGGCAGCGGCCGCGGCCGCCCCGGCCGATCGATCCGCCCCTGATCGAAGTTGTAACCGCGCCGCGCGGTCGCCGGATTGAAGTAGAGCCGCGCCAGCTCGCCGAGGTCGTGCGTGCGCCGGCCGCCGGCCTGCGCATCGAAGTCGAACCTGTTGTCCACGATGTCATGCAGCTTGCCGCGCATGATCGTGCCGTTCCGGAACACGAACACGTGGCGTTCGAGCTCGTTCGGGTTGTTGTCGACATTCGGCAGCTGCTCGAGCTCCCGCATCGACGGATCCCCGGGGACGAACTGGATCAGCGCGATGTCGTCAGAGGGAAAGGTCCGCTCCCGGCCGTCGCGCACGACGGTGAAATCAGTCGTGTGGCGGTAGACGAGGGTCCCCGACACACGGTCGCCGTTCTTGAGTACGAAGGTGACGTCCGCGGTGGTGGCGCCGACCAGCGCCACGCCAAGCGCGGCCGCGATCGTCACGAGTGCCAGCTTTCGAATCATCTCCGCCTCCAAATGTTGTCGCCAAGTCTGAAGTGCAACTCTCATACCAGCAATTAAGATGGATTCCCGGCGTTTTCCACGATGGCATTGAGAACAATCGAGGACAGTACGACACCGCGTTTTCAGGGGCGGAGTCCGGCCGGCACGGCATACAGCGTCACATCGCCCGACTTCATGAGCACCCGAAGCCCGTCGATCACGGACGGATGCACGCGATTCCCCTCACGCCGCACGAGAACGTGCGTGATGTGGTATTTCCGCAGGATCTCCAACGCGCGACCCGGATCGCCGTCCGCCGATGCGTAAAAGAAATTGACGTCGTTCAGGCGGTCTTCCCCACCGACCGCTGAATAACGGATATCCCAGCCCAGCACGATCCGTCGCTCGGAAATCACCGTCATCAGCGACGGCGCGAGCGGGCGATCGTGAAGAAGCACCGTCGTCTCGGGATCCGTCGCGCTGAGGAGGTATCTCGCGACGTTTACCTCGCCGTGGCTGAGCATCGCGCGCGGCGGCCGGCTCGCGTCGTGCCATTTGCGCGCAAGAAAGTGCACGCTCGACGGCAGAATCAGTGCGACGGCCACCACAGCCGCAAGTCGGCCGGCGGCGCCACGCGTCTGAGCGAACCGCACCAGCGCGAGCGCCGTGAAGATCCACATCACGTACAGGCCAGTCAGGTAGAAATTGATCGTGTCGACGTAGGGCTGCGTCGTGAGCACGAACGGAATCGCCAGCCCGGAGATCACGCACCACCCGAGAAACCGCCACGACGCCGCATTCGTGTCGACGCGCCCGCGGACCGCTCTCCACACGCCCGGCGCGCCGACCCAGCGAATTCCCGTGCCGACCAGGAAGAACACAATCGTCGCGGCGAGCAGGATCACGGGCGGACGCAGCGCATCGAATGGAATGACGCGCGCGGCGAGTGCGTCGACGCTCTCCATGACGCCGAGTTTGATCAACATGCGCTTTGGCAGCAGGAAGAAGTGGACGACCAGCTGCGAACGGCGGTCCGACGGATCGAGCGTAAAGATGTCGAGAATGAGCGGCACGGTGAAGACGAGCGTGGCGCCGACCGTCGCAACGAATCGCCACCGCGCCTTCCAGTCGCGTCCGCTGAAGACGGCCGCGGCCGAGAGCGCGGCCATGACGACGATGTAGGCGAACGGTTTGAACTCGAACATTACGGCGATGAGGAAGGCGCTGATGACGAGCCAGCCGCGCGACTGCCGCTGGAAGCCGCGCACGATCGCGTAGAGACCCGCGAGGAAAACCGGCAGCGTCGGACCCCACGTGTTGAAGTAGAGAACGTGCATCGAGGGCGAGAGAAAGTTCGTCGGCCAGAGGACGAAGTCCCAGTCCACGTTCTGATGCGGCAGCAGCCATGCGGCCAGATACGAGAAATCGCTGCCGGCGAGAATCAACACCATCGAGAGCAGCGCGACGGATGAGGGCGCGAGCGCGCGCACGAGCCGGTAGCCGACGAGCGCGCCGAGCGCGAGACACGTCGGCCACGCGTAGCCGAAGTAGATCGACATGATCGGCACGCCGGCGAACCGGTGGATCATCGCGAAAACGAGGTGCGGGTAATACGCGGCGTTGAGCTTGTGGCCCGAGTAGTAAGAGGCGGTCGGCGGCACCGTGTGCGTCGCTTCCGACGCTTCCGCGGCGTAGTACGCCATGTCCGCCGAGTCGTAATCGCCGTAGAGCATGAGACCGGCCGGCGTGGTCGCGAACCGGTGGCCGAACACGAGCACGCCGAACGTCGCGCAGAGGACGAGCAGCACTGCGCACGCGGTCAGATCAGGCCGGGAAATCGGCGCAGCTCGCGTGTCGCCAGGCCACCAGACCGCCAGTCCCGCGCCGGCAAGCGCCGCGGCAACGGACGGAAAGATCGAGACGAGGCCGGCGTAGCCGAGCAGATCGATCACCACCGGTGCGGCGGCGCTGCCCACGCCGAGCGCAATCACGAGGCGTGAAAGCCAGTCGAGATCGCGCGTCAGCCACGCCGCGATGATGGCGCCGGGGCCCAGCGTGAAGACAAACCATGCCAGCTCGAAGCGCAGAAGATCGGGAAAAACCGGCAGGACGACGCGCAGCGCCAGCCACGCGCCTGCGCCAAGCAGCGCGCCGATCGCCAGCCGCGCCGCGAGGGGGAGCACCCGAGGACCCATTCGCGGCGTGTACAATAACAGGCTGCTGAGAACCGCAGCCTGA
>JBLNGH010000319.1:0-6413 GCA_050264575.1 Acidobacteriota bacterium
CGACGCCAACCCGGTCGCGGTTCAACTGGCGCAGTTGTCGCTCTGGCTGGCGACGCTGTCGCGCGGGAAGCCGCTGGGATTCCTCGATCATCGCCTGCGCACGGGCAACAGCCTTCTCGGAGCCTCGCCCGACGACCTCGCACGAACGGGCCGACGGATACGGTCCGGCGCTCGATTCGACTCGCAGCTCCCGCTCTTCGAACGCGAGGAACTGGAGCACGCCATGCGGCAGGTTGCCAGGCCGCTCGCCGAACTGGCGTCCCGGAGCGACGAGACCGTCCGCGACGTCCGGGCCAAGGAGGCCATCTGGAACCGGTTGTCGGCTGCTCAGTCGCCGCTCCAGCGGTGGCGCACGGCATGCACGCTGTGGTGCGCCCGGTGGTTCTGGCCGAGCGAGGCCGCTCCAACCCCGCCGGAAATGCGGGCGGCGCTCGACGCGCTGCTCAAGCGCGACACGACACTGGCCGCCGCGCAGCTCGAGACGTGGACGCGAATCGCCCGGGCTACGGGCGCCCGCCATCGCTTCTTCCACTGGCCGCTCGAATTTGCCGACGTGTTTTATGACGAGTCAGGGCAACCGCGCGCCGCCGCGGGATTCGATGCGGTGATCGGAAATCCGCCGTGGGAGATGTTGCGGGGCGATGGAGAAACACGAGACGACGGCGATGCCGCGTCGACGGTCAGATTCATCCGCGAATCAGGCCTGTATCGCTCGTGCGGGCACGGGCATCTCAATCTGTATCAGCCGTTTCTCGAACGGGCGCTTTCGCTCACGCACAGCGGCGGTCGCGTCGGCCTGATCCTTCCCTGGGGCCTGGCCGCCGATGACGGTGCGAAGGCGCTGCGCGAGACCCTGCTCGACCGGTCGCGGGTTCATACGATCGTCGGTCTCGACAATGCGAGCGGCATCTTTCCCGTGCACCGGGGCACACGATTCCTGGTCGTCATCGCCAGCCCGGGTGGGGTCACCGGCACGATCCGCGCGCGATTCGGCGTCCGCACGCTCGCCGAGATCGACGAGTTGCCCGGTCGCGAGGATTCGCCGGCGCCGACTGCGTATCCAGTGCGGCTGACCTCGACGGTCCTCGCCAGCGTCGGCGGCGCCGCGCGGCGAATTCCCGATGTCCGCGACCCGCGTCATCTTTCGTTCCTTCATCAGCTCACGGATCGGTTTCCAGCTCTTGGAAGCGTGCGCAGCTGGTCGGCCGAGTTTGGCCGCGAGCTCAATGCGACGGAGGACCGCGCGAGTTTCGGCCCAAGCGGACTGCCGGTGATCGAGGGCAAAGACATCACGCCGTTCGTCGCCGACGCGCGCACGCCGTCAGCTCGAATCGATCTCGCTCGCGCGCGCACGCGTCTTCCGCACCGCGGCTTCGAACATCCCCGGCTTGCATATCGTGACGTGTCGAGTGTCTCGAACCGCGTGTCGCTCATTGCGGCGATCGTGCCTCCGCGCGTCGTCACGACTCACACACTGTTCTGCCTTCGCACGCCGCTGCCGCTCCGGCGTCAGTATTTTCTCTGCGCCCTGTTCAATTCGTTCGTGCTGAACGCCGTCGTGCGGATGCTCATGGGCGGACATCTCACGACGAGTCTCGTGGAGAGTCTGCCGGTGCCCGTCTGGAGCGGCGACACACTGCAGCGGCGAATCGCGGCGCTCGCCTGTCGTCTCGCGCGGCGTCCTGATTGCGCGGCCGCACACGCCGAGCTGCAGTCATCGATCGCGCGACTTTATGACCTCGACCGTCAGGCGTTTCACGGCGTGCTCGAGACCTTCCCGCTGATCTCGATCCAAGAACGTGATCGCGCGTTTGCAGCTTTTATGAAACCTTGATTCAACGCACGGAGGCGGCTGTCCGCCGGTCCCGCAGATCAAACGACTTGCAGAATCGTGTCGCCGTCGTCGGGACGCAAGTGTGCTCCGGCGGGTCGGCGACGCTGACCCTCACGTTCAAGACCGCTGGCAGGTTCTTGGTGATCTGCACCTTCCTGCCGCACTTCCAGACCGGCATGTACGGCTGGGTTGAAGTCGGGGATAGATAGAGGCATCAGCGACTGACTGTGAGACGTGGGGCGTCAGCAACGCTCCACGTCTCACGTGTATCCAAATCGTTCACGCTGTATCCAAAATCTGCACATCTTTTCATCACCCCCTTTTTGGGGCCGCGCGCTCTCGATTTTTCCGGATTTCGTCTATAGTCCCCGTTGGTGCCGAACTACGGGTTTGTCATCGACCTGCGCAAGTGCATCGGTTGTCATGCATGCACGATTGCCTGCAAGGCCGAGCACGACATTCCGATCGGCGTCAACCGCTGCTGGGTCAAGACGGTCGAGAAAGGGACTTTCCCCGACACGCAGCGCGTGTTCTTCCCGGTCCTCTGCAATCAATGCGAAGATGCGCCGTGCCTGAAGATCTGCCCGACGAACGCGCTCTTCAAGCGCCCTGACGGCATCGTCGATCTGAACAGCGCCGCGTGCATCGGCTGCCGTGCGTGCATGGCCGCCTGTCCGTACGATCAGCTGTTCATCGATCCGAACACGCACACCGCGGAGAAGTGCAACTTCTGCGCGAATCGCATCGAGAACGAGCTCCAGCCGGCGTGCGTCAGCGTCTGCCCCACGGAGTGCCGCATCTTCGGCGACCTCGACGACCCGGACAGCCGCGTCTCGGCCATCGTCCAGCGCGAGTCCTTCATGGTCCGGAAGCCGGAGAAAGGAACGGGCCCCAAGGTCTTCTATCTCGGGGCCGACGAAGCCGTGATGCGGCCGGAAATCGCGGCGCAGCCGTTCCTCTACCGCGAAGGCCGCGTGCTGATGCGCCCGCTCGGCGCCGCAGCGCCGGACCCCGAGCGCCCCGGCGACCCGCGCGTCGACTACGACGTCCCGCATCGAAAGGCGTGGGGGATCGATCTGGTCATTTATCTCCTGACCAAGGGCATCTCGACCGGCGCGCTCCTGCTGTCGGCGCTGCTGTGGATGATGGGCGACCGCTCGACCGCCGTCGGCCTCGGTGGACCGATCGTCGCCGCGGTGTTCGCCCTGCTGACCGCCGTCGTGCTGGTCATCGACCTCGAGCAGCCGCAGCGATTCCTGATGATTCTCACGCGGCCGAACTGGCAATCGTGGCTGGCACGCGGGGCGTTCCTGTTGACGGCGCACGGCGCGATCGCTTCCATCTGGATTGCGCTGTACCTGTCCGGCCAGCTCCAGTTCCTCGCCTGGCTCGCGCCGGTCGCGTTCATCGTCGCGCTGTCGGCGACGGCCTACACGGGGTTCCTCTTCGCGCAGGGTCTCGCGCGCGATCTGTGGCAGGGCCCGCACTCGACGATCGACCTCGTCGCGCAAGCCGTCGCCGAAGGCAGCGCGGCGCTGCTCGTGGTCTCATTGATCTTCGGCGGCGGGCCGGACACGGTCCGCACGCTGGCCCTGGCGCTCGCTTTCGCGTCGATCGCGCATCTGACCATCCTGGTGCTCGAGCATCTGCTCACGCCGAGTCCGACCATCCATCACGAGCTCGCGGTCCGGGCGGTCCGATCGGGACGATATTCGTTGCTGTTCTGGGTCGGCGCGCTCGGCATGGGTGGTCTCGCGCCCATCCTCTCCATCTGGTTTGCCTCGACGGTTGGATTCTCGCTCTCGGTGCTCGTCCCGACCGCGCTCGTCGCGCTCGTGGGCTGCTTCACCTGGGAATACATCTGGGTCGAGGCGGGACAATCGGTGCCGAACAGCTAAGGGGTCAGGTCTTGTATTGCAACATTTCGGACTTGTGCCGCTCAGCTGATTACAGTCCTGGCGCGTGGCGATACCACACGAGGTTGCAGAATCTGCGATCGTTGCACGCGTCACCGATTGTCAAAACTCACCCCTTCGGACGATCCGACCGAGCCGTCGCATGCCTAGGATTCCGACGCGGCGGAATACCTCTTGCAGCAGGGGTGGATGGATCGCCCCACCGACATCGCGCCATGACACGCCCGCTGCGGATCGAGTTCCCAGGCGCGATGTATCACGTGATCTCTCGCGGCAATGCCCGCGCCCCAATCTTCGTCGACGACCATGATCGGCGGCTGTTTCTCAGCGAACTGACAAAGGTCGCCGAGCGGCTGGACTGGTGGTATTGGGCCTATTGTCTAATGGGGAATCACTATCACCTGGTGGTCGAAACCACCCAGCCGACACTGGCCCGCGGCATGCGTGATCTGAACGGCAATTACTCGCAAGCGTTCAATCGACGACACGAGCGCGTGGGGCACCTGTTTCAGGGGAGATACCGGAGCATCCTGATCGACAGCCATGGTTACCTGCCCCACGTCATTCGATATGTTGTGATGAACCCGGTGCGAGCGGGGCTTGTGACGCATCCGCATGATTGGTACTGGAGCAGCTTTCTCGCGACGACGGGTGTCGCCGTAGCGCCGCCCCGTTTGGCGGTTCAGCGGGTGCTCACTCTTTTCGATCCGGACCTCGATCGGGCTCCGCGAACATTTGCCGGGTCTCTCGCGGCCGATCCGCCGACGATCGACTGGACGACGCCGGCGAGAAATCGCACCGCCGTCGGTAGCGCCGAATTCGTCGAGGCTCTCGGCTCGCGCGAGCCGTCGTCGTCACCGGAAGTCGCCCGTTCGGATCGGACCTGGAAGTCACTGGGGTTCTACGAGAATGAAACGCCCACGCGAAATGCCGCGATTCGAGCGGCGTATGCCAGCGGCGCCTTCACGCTGCGAGCGATTGCCGACCACTTCGGTTTGCATTACGCAACTGTCAGTCGAATCGTGCACCAGCACCGAAATGTTGCAATACAAGACCTGACCCCATGACTGAATTCCGCACGCATCCAGATCCGTCCGAGTGGGACGATTACGAGGACTTCGAGTCCAGGAGCTGGCCGAAGAAAGAGCGCCGGAAGTACTGGATCATTCCGAGCATCTGCTTCAACTGTGAGTCGGCGTGCGGCATCCTCGCGTATGTCGACAAGGAGACGCTCGAAGTCCGCAAGATCGAAGGCAACCCGGTGCACCCGGGCAGCCGCGGCCGCACGTGCGCCAAGGGCGTCGTCACGCCCAATCAGCTCGAGGATCCCGATCGCATTCTGTATCCGCTCAAACGCGAGGGCGCGCGCGGCAACGGCGAGTGGAAGCGCGTCAGCTGGGATGAGGCGCTGACTGACATCGGCGGGCGCATTCGACGCGCCATCGTGGAGAACCGCCGCCAAGAGCTGATGTACCACGTGGGACGGCCCGGTGAAGACGGCTACGTGAATCGCGTGCTGCAGGCCTGGGGTCTCGACGGCCACAACAGTCACACCAACGTCTGCTCGTCGTCGGCACGCCTGGGCCACTTCCTGTGGACCGGCGCCGATCGGCCGTCGCCCGATCACGCGAACGCGAGAACGATCCTTCTGCTCTCGTCACACCTCGAGTCAGGGCATTACTTCAATCCGCATGCGCAGCGGATCATCGAGGGCAAGTCGCAGGGCGCCAAGCTCATCGTCATCGATCCACGGCTGTCGAACACGTCGGCGAAAGCCGACATCTGGCTGCCGGCAAGACCTGGAACGGAGGGCGCGCTGCTGCTCGCCATCGCGCGCCGCATTCTCGAGACCGGCAAGTACAACCGCGAGTTCGTCAGACGCTGGGTGAACTGGGAAACCTACCTCGACGCGAGCTGGCCCGATTTGCCGCGCACGGTCGAGGGATTCGAAATCGCTTTGAAAGAAGAGTACGAGCTCTTCACGCCCGACTACGCGGAGATCGAAACCGGCGTGCCGGCCGAGCGGATCATCGAAGCCGCGGACGCGATCGCCGCGGCAGGCACGGCATTTTCGACGCACAGCTGGCGCGCCGCGGCTGCAGGGCATCTCTGGGGCTGGCAGATCACGCGATGCCTGTATCTGCTGGTCGTGCTGATGGGCGCGGTCGGCGAGCCGGGCGGCGTGAACCTGCACCTGACGAACAAGTTCGTGCCCAAGCCGCTCAATCCGCCGGCGCCGCCGGAGTACTGGAACGAGCTCCTCTTCCCGAAGGAATTCCCGCTGGCGTTTTTCGAGATGAGCTTCCTCCTGCCGCATTTTCTCAAGGAGGGACGCGGGCGGCTCGACACGTACTTTACGCGCGTCTACAACCCGCTCTGGACGAACCCCGACGGCTTCACGTGGATGGAAGTGCTGAAGGACGAATCGAAGATCGGGTGTCATGTCGCGCTCACGCCGATCTGGAGCGAGACGGCATGGTTCGCCGACTACGTGCTGCCGATGGGACTCGGCACCGAGCGGCACGACATCCAGAGCCAGGAAACGCACGCGAGCCAGTGGATTGGTTTTCGCCAGCCGGTGCTCCGCGTCGCGCGTGAGAAGCGGGGCGAGACCATCACGGCCAGCTACGAGGCCAACCCGGGTGAAGTGTGGGAAGAGAACG
>JBLNGH010000320.1:0-9996 GCA_050264575.1 Acidobacteriota bacterium
GAGAGCCGCTGGTCGTACTGGTGGGCTTCCGTGCGCTGCGCCCAGTTCAGCACGATGTTGGTCGTCGGCACGAGCTCCACCTTCATCACGCGCGTGTTGATGGGATGTTTGCCCGGCAACAACGGCTCGACCCACACGCCCTTGCGCCCGCGCTCCACCAGATCGCCGTGCGTGAACGCGTCACCCGAGACGTCCATGTGCTCCTGGCCGACGTAGCTCACGACGACGCCGACATAGCCGATGGGGATCTCCGTCAGCGCGACCGGCTCGACCCGGACGAGCCACGGGTTCAGGTTCCAGGAGCCCGACAACAGCACCTCCTCCTGGAGTCCGCGTGAGCCACCCGCGTCGATGAACGTCTGCCCGCGCTGAAAGCTGTCGTGACCGGGCACGACGGGACCGGCGAGATCGCCCGCGGCGATCGGACGGCCGTCCAGCATGGTGACGATCCCCACGCGATCGGGAGAAACCTGATAGACGTGCAGCTCGTCGGGAACCATGTCGTACGCGTCAGCGCGATCGGGCGTGACGACCTGGAACAGCGCCGGGTTGATGCGATACGTCCCGGCCGTCACGAATGAGATCTGACGGCCGCGTTCGCCATGGCGACGGAGGAACGCCTCGGCGTCCTGGAAGTTGTCGCACTCCACGGCGCGCGCGAGCACGCGCTCGGCCGGAATCGGATCGCCATCGGCGGCCACGACGAGCGCAATCTCGCCGGGCCGGACAACCACGACCGGGACTTTCACGACTTTGTAGCGCCACCGCCACAGACCGGCATGCCATCCAGGCGGCAGCATGCGCGCCTGATAGCCGGCTTCACCGTCGAGCGCGATGATCCGCCCCGACGGCAACGGACGGCCGTACCGCTTGATCACGAGCCCGGACTGGTTCTCGCGGATCACGCGCACTCCGGACACCACAAACGCCGTCAAGGCCAGAGCCGCAAGGATCGCGAGAAGCGTCCACAGGGCGAATCCAAACAGGGTCATAGGCCTCCTCCTGGCTGTTTGAGGGTGCACAGGCTGGGCCGGGACCAATTCGTCAAGAACAGGCCTGATCTCGCGTCGTGATTGGGATAAACATCATTTTATTCATGACGTCTCAGTGATTAAATACTGTTGATGGCATTCCCGAGAATCCGGGTCGGATGGCGCGGGACCCGGCCGTCCGCGGCGTTCCGCGCGCGACTCGAGCAGTCCGGCGTGGATATTGACGTCCCACCTCGCAGCGAGACGGTCGCGACAATCGTCGCGACCGGACCGACCTCGCGGGTCCCGTCGCCGCCGGACACGACCGGGCCCTGGATGTGGATCAGCGCCGCGCGCCTCACCGACGCGCAGCGAGTACAAGCCGCCCAGCGCGGCGCGTACGAGTCCATCGTTCGTACCGACGCGGACGCACTCGATCAGCTGCTCGCCCGTCTCCGCGAACTGGCCTCGCCGCTGCCCGAACCGCCTCCGGATGCCGGCCTGGCCCTGACCAGCGCGGCGGCACGGTCGGTCGTGCGCCAGGTCGCGCGCGTCGCGGCGACGTCCATGTCGGTGCTCTTCACCGGTGAAACCGGCACCGGCAAGGAAGTCCTGGCTCGCCTGACGCATGCCTGGTCGGCGCGGCGCGCAAAGCTGTTCGTGCCCATCAACTGCGCCGCCATTCCGAACGAGCTGATGGAGGCGGAGCTCTTCGGATATGCACGCGGCGCCTTCTCGGGCGCCGTGCAGCGATATGACGGCCAGCTGATGGCCGCCGAAGGCGGAACTGTCTTCCTCGACGAAGTCGACGACACGCCGCTCGAAACGCAGGTGAAGCTCCTCCGCGTGCTCGAAGACCGTGTCGTCAGCCGGCTCGGAGAGAACGTCTGGCACCAGGTGGACTTCCGGCTGCTGGCCGCGACGAACCGCGATCTGGCGGCGCTCATCGACGCCGGGTTGTTCGGCCAGGACCTTTACGAGCGATTGGCCATCGTCACGATTCACCTCGCGCCGCTGCGGGAGCGGCTGGAGGATTTGCCCGAGCTTGCCCGGCAGGTCATGGCACGGTTCGCACAGGAACAGAGGCGGCCGGCCGTCACCGGAATTCATCCCGCGGCGTTGCGCGCGCTCGAGGCCTATCCGTGGCCGGGCAACATTCGCGAGCTGCGCAACGTGCTGTACGAGACGCTCGTCTACAAGCGCGGCGGAACGGAAATCCTGCTGTCGGACCTCCCGAGACGGATTCTCACGCCAGCGAGGTCAGCCGCCGATTCCGTGACGGATCGCGCCGCTGTTGCGCGGAAGATCGCGCGCGGAACGATGAACCTGCGGGAAGAAGTCGACGCGCTCGAGCGGCTCGCGCTCGACGAAGCGCTGGCGCGCACGGGCGGTAATGCCGCTGAAGCCGCGCGTTTGCTCGGTCAGGTCGGGCGCGGCCTGGCGCGCGATCCCGGCGGAACCGTCCGGGCGATGATGCGGAGGCTCGGTAACACCTGATTCCTTCTCTCGGCCGCATCAGGCGCGTCGCGTTTGACGAGACGACGCGTGCGCGACCTCAGGTGGTCGAACGCTCGAAACTGACTGTGTGAGCGGGCAGATTTGGCGTCGCGCTCCTGTGGGCTTGTGTCCACGAGCGAGCCTGGGCCGATGGCGTGTCGTCCGCGCCGGCATCCGCCCACCACTCACGCTCTCGGCGCGCCGACTCGGGAAGGGCGAAGCCGAGGAGATCCTCGATTTGACTGAACGTCAGGACCACGGTGTCCGCGTATCTGTTTTCCAGGTACTTGTGCAGAGACAAGTACTCGGCCGGTACCGGAAAGGAGCGCGGCTTCGGGCTCATCAGGCTTTCTATACGTTATACCCAATCCGATCGCCGCGCTGTGCAGGCAGCTAGGCGCGGGTCAGGGGTGAACTAGGCCCGCGAAGTCCGTTTGACGAACGCGCCCGCGCCCGGTTTTCCGACGAACTTGCCGCCGTCGATGATGATGCGGCCGCGTGAAAGCACGGTCTCGGTGACGCCCGTCACCTCGCGGCCCTCGTACGGGTTGTAGTCCACTTTCATGTGATGCGTGCGAGCCGAGAGCGTCATCGACTTCTTCGGATCGAAGACGACGATGTCCGCGTCGGAACCGGGCGCGATCGTCCCCTTTCGCGGGAACAGCCCGAAAATCTTCGCGGGAGACGTCGACGTCAGCTCCACGAACCGGTTCAGCGAAATGCGGCCGGGCCGGACGCCGCCGTCGAACACGAGGCTCATGCGCGTTTCGATGCCCGGCGCGCCGTTCGGAATCTTCGAGAAGTCCCCTTCGCCGAGCGTCTTCTGCTCTTTCATGCAGAAGGGGCAATGGTCCGTTGAGATGGCCTGGAGGTCGTTGAAGGCCAGCCCCCGCCACAAGCGATCCTGCGTCGCTTTCGGCCGCAGCGGCGGGCTCATCACGTATTTCGCGCCTTCGAATCCAGGCTCCTCATAGTTGTCGTACGAGAGAAAGAGATACTGCGGACACGTCTCGGCGTAGGCCGGCAGGCCGCGATCGCGCGCCTCGGTGACCATCTCGAGCGCCTCGGCGGCCGACAGATGCACGATGTAGATCGGCACGTCCGCCATCTCCGCGAGCGCGATGGCGCGATGCGTGGCCTCGGCTTCGGCCCGCGCGGGCCGCGTGAGCGCGTGGTACTTCGGCGCCGTCTTCCCCTCGGCCAGCGCTTTCTTGACGAGCACGTCGATGACGCCGCCGTTTTCGGCGTGCATGCAGATCGTGCCGCCGTTCTTCCCGGTCCGCAGCAGCGCGCGGAAAATGCTCGCATCGTCGAGCATGAACACGCCGGGGTACGCCATGAACAGCTTGAAGGACGTCACACCCTGGCTGACGAGCGCGTCCATCTCCTGCTCCACCTGATCGGACAGATCCGTGATGATCATGTGGAAGCCGTAGTCGATCGCGGCCTTGCCTTCCGCCTTCTTCATCCACGTCTCCCAGGCGTGGTGAAGCGTCTCGCCCTTGTACTGGATCGCAAAGTCCACGATTGACGTGGTGCCGCCGTGGGCCGCCGCGATGGTGCCCGATTCGAAGTCGTCGGCCGACTTCGTCCCGCCAAACGGCATGTCGAGGTGCGTGTGGACGTCGATGCCGCCGGGCAGGACGTACTTGCCGGCGGCGTCGATGACGCGATCGGCCGGCATCGTCAGCGACGTGCCGATCGTCGTGATGCGATCCTGCTCGACGAAGACGTCGCCTTTGTAGAGGTCGGTCGCCGTGACGATCGTGCCGTTCTTGATCAGCACGCTCATGGCTGCAGCTCCGCCATGGGCGAGTAGGTTTCCGGCCGTCGATCGCGGTAGAACTGCCACACACGGCGCACGTCCTCGATCATGTCGAGGTCCATCTCCGCCGTGATGAGCTCATTCTTGTCCTCGGATCCGACGGCGAGGAAGTTGCCGCGCGGATCGACGAAGTACGACGAGCCGTAGAAGCGCCCGATGTTCCACGGCGCCTCGGTGCCCACACGGTTGCTGCAGGCCATGAAGTAGCCGTTCGCGACCGCGTGCGCGGGCTGCTCGAGCTTCCACAGGTACTGCGACAGCCCCGCGACCGTGGCCGACGGATTGAACACGATCTCGGCCCCGTTCAGCCCCAGCAACCGGGCACCTTCCGGGAAGTGACGGTCGTAACAGATGTAGACGCCGATGGTCGCGTGCCGCGTCTTGAAGACCGGATAGCCGAGGTTGCCCGGCTTGAAGAAGTACTTCTCCCAGAAGCCTGACGTGTGCGGGATGTGGTTCTTGCGATATTTGCCGAGATACGTGCCGTCGTTGTCGTAAACGGCGGCCGTGTTGTAGTACACGCCGGCCTGTTCACGCTCGTACACCGGGACGATCATCGCCATCCGGTATTTCTTCGCGTACTCCGCCATCCGTTCGGTCGTCGGCCCCGGGACCGGTTCGGCGATGTCGTACCAATGCGCGTCCTGCGAGGGACAGAAATACGGGCCGTTGAACACTTCCTGCAGCCCGAGAATCTGCACGCCGCGCTTCCCCGCTTCGTCGATGAACGGCACGTGCGCGTCGATCGCCGCGTCGCGAACCTTGTCGATCGGTGCGGCGGGATCCGTGATCGGCGCCGCGGCCTGGATCAACCCGCCGAGGACTTTGCGTGGCATTGAGATCACTCCGACTGCTTGCCAAAAGCACACATGAAGTTCATGAAGGACATGAAGGCTATGAAGAAGAGACTTTGATCAAACCAAAAAGAACTACTTAGAAAAGTTCTTCTTCATGCCCTTCATGCTGCTTCATGTCCTTCATGTGTTCTTGGCTCTACTGCTGATGTGAGCCATCCGCCCACATCAGAACCACCGACTGATGGTGACTTTCTTGTCCGTGTAGAACTCGAACGCGTCGCGGCCGTGCACCTTCAGGTCACCGAAGAAGCTGTCGCGCGCGCCGCCGAACGGAAAATATGCCATCGGGGCGGCGACGCCGATGTTGACGCCAACCATCGACGCCGTGGCGCGGTGCGCGAAATCGCGGGCGGCCTTGCCGCTCGACGTGAAGATGGACGTCGCGTTCGCGTTCGGATGCGCCTCCATCATGCGAAAGGCTTCGTCGAGGTTCTTCACCGGCGAGACCGTGGCGACTGGTCCGAAGATCTCCTCGTGCCCAATCCGCATCGACGGCAGGACCCCATCGAACACGGACGGGCCCACGAAGAATCCGTCGCGAGGCAGCGTCCGCGTCCGCCCGTCCAGCACGAGCGACGCCCCTTCGGCAATGCCCTGCTCGACGTAGCCCATCACGCGCTCGCGATGCCGCGCGCTGATGACCGGACCCATCTCGACGCCGGGGTCCAGCCCGTCGCCGACCGTCATCGACCTCGCGGCCTCGACCAGCCGGTCACGCGCCTCGGCATGGGCGGCTCCAACGGGCACGAGCACGCTGCCGGCGAGACATCGCTCGCCGGCACAGCCGTAGAACGACTCCGCGATGATCGGAATCGCGCGCTCCATGTCGGCGTCCGGCATGACGATGATGAAGTTCTTGGCGCCGCCGAGCGCCTGCACGCGCTTGCCGGCGTGCGTTGCGCGGCGGTAGATCAGCCGGGCGACGTCTGTCGATCCCACGAACGACACGGCCTTGATCCCGGGGTGGTCGCAGATCGCTTCAGCGACCTCACGGCCGCCGTTCACGAGATTCACGACGCCAGGCGGTAAATCGCACTTCTCCAGAAGCTCGAACAGGCGCTGCTGCGACAACGGAACCTGTTCGGATGGCTTCAGCACGAACGTGTTGCCGCTGACGATGGCAAACGGCAGAAACCAGAGCGGCACCATCGCCGGAAAATTGAACGGCGCGATCGCGGCGCAGACGCCGATCGGCTGTCGCATGACGGTGCAATCGATATTCGAGGCGATGTTCTCGAGTCCGTAGCCCATCAGCATCGACGGCGCCCCGCAGGCGACCTCGACGCACTCGATCGCGCGCCGCACGCTGCCGCGCGACTCGTCCAGGGTCTTGCCGTGCTCGGTGGTGACGATGCGCGCCAGTTCCTCGAAGTGCTCCTCGAGCAGCTGCCTGAACGTGAACATCGCCCGGGCACGGACGACCGGGGGCGTTTCACTCCACTGCGGAAACGCCTTGGCGGCCGCGACGACGGCGGCGTCGACATCCGCGCCGGTCGACATCGGGGTCTTGGCGATCACGGCGCCCCGCGCCGGATTGTGCACGTCGAGCATCTCCGTGCCTGAGGACGGCACCCAGCGTCCACCAATGTAATTCTTCAGGACGTCGACATCCGGGCGATGGGTCGCGCGTCCGCGATCGAGCGAGGCAGGCTGAGTCATACGGCCTCCGCGTGAAAACGGTTGATTATATTGATCCTACGGCAGTTCTACACGGAGAGCGACTTCACGTGCCGGTGCATTGCAGGCAGACGCTCCGTTGGCGAGCCCGCCGGCCGGCACACGCGTTTCAGAATCAGGTGTGTCGCGACGTACGCCACGACGCCGTGTAGGCAATCTTCACCTGCCACGCGATGCGGTTCATCGGCGTCTCCCGCCATCACCGGACGAGCAGCAGGACCTCGACACCGGCCGGCACCGACGACGGCATCGGGACAAGCTGAGTCTTCACCTGCACGCGATCGGCTTTGCGCATCGCCGGCCGGGTGGCAACATCCACGGTCGAGAGCGCCACCAGCAGCACCAACCCTAGCGCGACCATCAAAGCTCTCATGGGACCCTCCATTCGACGGCCCCATCGTGGCAGCGATAGATCTGAATGTCCTGAGCCGATACTGAGAAATGATGAAACGCGGTGAAGACGCCGGGCGGGGGCCGTTTTTCCGGGTCTTTGCGGACGCCGCCCGATTCCTGACATCTACGCTATAGTCGTTATTTCCAGAGGTTTGACCATGGCTCCCACGCTCGCCGTCACCTTCGCGGGTCTGCGGTTCGAGAACCCGTTCCTGTTGTCGTCTGCGCCGCCAACCGAGTCGGACGCGAACATCATGCGCGCCTTCGACGCGGGATGGGGTGGCGTGGTCACCAAGACCATCGGCCTGCACCCGGTCGTGAACGTCGACGGGCCGAAGACCAAGTTCCTGCGCGCGACGCCGGACTCGCCGCGAATCTCGATGCAGAAACGCCCCGGCACGGCGCTTCACTCGTCGTGGAACTGGGAGCTCATCTCCGACAAGCCGCTCGACTGGTGGGTGCCCCGCATTTCGAAGATCAAGAAGGCTTACCCGCAACGCATTCTCGTCGCGTCAATCATGGCCGGGTCCGGCAGCGATGATGAGCTGCGGAACTGGCAGAAGCTGGCAATGGCCTGCCAGGCGGAAGGCGCGGACGCGCTCGAGCTGAATCTGTCCTGCCCGCACATGGACCGCAAGGACATGGGCTCGAACATCGGGAAGGACCAGGGACTCATTTCGATCGTGACCGAGGTCGTGAAGGAAGTCTCCAAGGTGCCGGTCTGGGCCAAGCTGACGCCGTCGACGACCGACATCGTCGAGGAGGCGAGAGCCGCGTTCCTCGGCGGCGCCGACGCGATCACGTCGTCGAACACCTTTCCGTCGATTCCGCTGATCGATCCCGAGACGCTCGAGTTCGAGATGAACGTCGACGGGTACGTCTCGAGCGGCGGGCTCGGCGGCCCGGCGATCCTGCCGCAGTCGCTCGCCAAGATGGCGCAGATGACGCAGGCGCTGCCCGATCACAACTTCTCCGGCATCGGCGGCATCGCGGAGTTCGGGCAGGCGCTCAATTACTTCCTGCTCGGCTGCGGCACCACGCAGGTCTGCACGGCGGCGATGCTCGACCACGCGATCGGTCCCAACATCATCAAGAGCCTGACCGAGGGGATGCGCCGGTTCATGGACGCCAAGGGCTACTCGACGCTCGAAGACTTCCGCGGCCTGCGGCGCGATCGCGTCGTCTCGCACTCGAAGATCCGTCGTCCGGATGCGAAGGCCTACCACGGCGGGTACGAGACCGAGGGCTACGCGGCGCCGACCGGGACGCCAGATAGGTGAGCGCGAACGAGCGCCGGCTGCCTGACGGGCGCGTCGAGCTCGTCGACACGAAGCGCGTCGAAGCCAGCCCTCTTTACAACCACGATCTCGCGCCGGTGTCGATCTCCCGGCGCAACTGGTCCACCTACAACTACGCCGCGCTCTGGATCAGCATGGCGCACTGCATCCCGACCTACATGCTCGCGTCGGGGCTGATGGCCTCGGGAATGAGTTGGGCGCAGGCGATCTTCACGATCCTCCTCGGCAACACGATCGTGCTGATTCCGATCCTCCTGAACTCTCATCCGGGAACCAAGTACGGCATTCCGTTCCCGGTCTTCGCGCGCGCCGCGTACGGCACGCTCGGCTCGAACGTGCCGGCTCTGATGCGGGCGCTCGTCGCGTGCGGCTGGTTCGGGATTCAGGGTTGGATCGGCGGGGAGGCCGTGCACACGCTGCTCAGGACCCTCTTCCCTGCCTGGACGACGCTGCTCGGATCAGGATTCGGCGGCCATACGACCACCGAGTGGCTGTCGTTCATGCTCTTCTGGAGCTTGAACGTGTACATCATCTACCGCGGGATGGATCTGCTGCGCGCGGTGGAGAACTGGGCGGCGCCGTTCGTGCTCGTGATGACCGCACTGCTGCTCTGGTGGGCCGTCACCCGCGCCAACGGGATCGGCCCGCTGCTGGCGGAACCGGGAAAGTTCAACACGCTTGGCGAGTTCCTGCCCATCTTTTTCCCGTCCCTCACGGCGATGATTGGCTACTGGGCCACGCTGTCGCTCAACATGCCGGATTTCACGCGGTTCGGCCGCAGTCAGCGCGAACAGATCATCGGTCAGGTGGTCGCGCTGCCGACGACGATGTCGCTGTTTGCGGCGATGGGAGTGCTGATCACGAGTGCCACGGTGATCATCTATGGCGAGGCGATCTGGGACCCTGTCAAGCTCGTCGGCCGATTCTCATCGCCGGTCATCGTGGCCATCTCGATGTTCACGGCCGTGGTTGCGACCCTGGCCGTCAACATCGCCGCCAACGTCGTCTCGCCGGCCAACGACTTCGCGAACGCGTTCCCGCGTTTCATCAGCTTCAAGACCGGCGGCTTGATCACGGGCATTCTTGGCATCGTGATCGAGCCGTGGAGGCTCCTCGCCGATCCCTCCGGCTACATCTTCACCTGGTTGCTCGGGTACTCGGGCGGGCTTGGTTCGATTGCCGGCGTCCTCATCGCCGACTACTGGATCATTCGAAAGAAGGAGCTGCGCCTGGAGGACCTGTATCTCGCCGACGGTGTGTATCGCGGGTGGAAGTGGCCGGCGATCCTGGCCACGGCCATCGGATGCGCGCTGGCGTGGAGCGGCCTGGTCATCAGCAGTCTCCGCCCGCTGTATGACTACGCCTGGTTCGTGGGCTTCTTCGCCTCTGCGGTCGTCTATGTGGCACTTCGGCCCACCGATGCGGTCGCAGTCGCGCGTCCCGTTGATCGCGCCGGCGCGGAACTGACCCGACGCTGA
>JBLNGH010000321.1:0-5135 GCA_050264575.1 Acidobacteriota bacterium
GATCGTCGATCAGGTTCAGATGGTCGATGTTGTGCAGATCGAACCAGTCCGCCGTGTCGAACGTGTTCTTGAGCTGATCGACACGATCGACGACAGCCGCGCCGCCCCACACGACCGCGCGGATCTCCCGGCGATCCCGCATGTAATTGACGTACACGGAGAGTCCGACGTAACCGAGCAGCGCGGCGAGCACGACGACCCGCCAGCGCGGCCGGAAGAAGCTCGCGACGAACGCGAAGACCGTCAGCATGGCGGCGAAGCCATATCCGAGAAAGCCCTGGCCGATGACGGTCACAACCGGCAGCATCATCGTCGCGGCGAGCCACGCCCAGAGGAACGCCGGCGTGTTGTAGGTCCAGGCGTTCCAGCATTTCAATCCGATGCCGATGACCGCGAGCGTCGATCCCGTCGAGACGATCGCGGTGGCGCTCGGCAGGCGGCCGGCCAGCGGGAACAGACCGTAGAGCACGAGTCCCGCGATCAAGTACATGTTGACGAGCCGTGACTCGACGGGCGTGCCCTCGCGCGTCGAGACGGTATAGACACCGATGTGATGGCGCCGCGAGACCGCCATCATGAGCTCGCTGCCAATCGCAAAGCCGACTATGGCGAACAGGCTTTCACGCAGTCCGGCCAGCGTGAGGTCGATGCGCACGTTGTCGAACCAGGGCAACAGGTACATCGCCGGGGCGAGCCAGTGCATGACGGCGAGCGACAGCACGTACGTGAACACGAGTCCCGCGCTCGCCCCGCGCCAGTGCCGCGCAAGAGTCCAGAGGGCGGCGACCAGCCAGACGGTGACCCAACCGGTCAGCGCCGACTCAGACATGCGCGGGCTCCCGGTGGTCGACGGCCGTTGCGGCGGCGCAGACCGATTCGAAATCCGCGGCCACCTGCGCCCAGTCGCGCGGCCGGAACGTGTCGTAAATCCGCTGGACGGACGCGGCGACGATCGACCGATTCCGTGCGCACCAGGTCAGCCGATCGACGATCGCCGCCGGATCGCGGACGGGCACGATCCAGCCGTCCTGACCGGGCGTCACGATGTCGAGGCCGGCGCCGTGCGCGGTGGTGACGATTGGCAGTGCCGCCGCTTTTGCCTGCGCCATCACCGCGGGGAACCCGTCCTCGATGGTCGGAAACAGAAAGAGATCGGCCGCGTGATACGAGGCCGGCAGCTCGTGCTGCGGGCGCTTGCCAACGAACGTCGCCTGCGATGTGAGCCGATCGACCGTTGCTTTGGCCTCGGGCAGGACCGGGCCAACGAGCTCGAAGACGAATCCGCGGCCGTGCAAACGCTCGATGACGGTCGCAATGTCGAAAAAGCCTTTCCGGTACGACACGGCGCCGACGAAGAGCACACGCAGCGGTTCACCGGCGAGAATCCGCCGCTGACGTGCCGCGATGACCGCACGGACCGGTCTGAACGCGTCGACCTTCACGCCAAGCGGTACCGTGACGATGCGCGCGGGCGGCGTTCCTTCGGTTTCGAAGGAACGGCGCGAAAACGTCGACAGCACGAGAATCCGGTCCGCCAGCTCGTACTCGCGCAACTCGCGCTCGCACATCCACGCGCTCGGTCGATCGAGCGGCACCCCCGCGCGCGCTTCCTCGTCCTGAAGCAGCCGGCTCTGGACGCTGATGTGCGCCGAGCCGCGCATCAACAGCGTGCACGACGATTTCACGTGCGGCGACTCGAGCAGCTCTTCCGACACGCCGCTCCAGCAGTGGATCACGTCCCATCGTTCCCGGGCGAGCTCGCGCGCCGCCCAGCGGCCGAACATGCGGTGCAACCAGGCTTCCGGATTGCGAATCGCGCCCTCGCGCGGCAACCGTGACAGGACGCGCGCGAGCACCCCATGGATCGGGAACGTCCGCGCCCGCCCGGCCGGAACGCCAAACCGTGCCATCCCCCACGAGGGATAGTTCGTCAGCAGCGTCACCTCGTGGCCGCGCGCGAGTAGTTCGCGCGCGAGATCGAACCCGTGAAATCGCCCCGGCACGACGATCGCGATCTTGAGAGGCGTCATTTCGTGGCCTGGGGTGCGAGTCCCGGCACGGCCGCTCCCGGTCGCGACGCCTGCGCCGGCGTGACGGCCTGAAGCATCGACTGCAGACGATTGGCGTAGGTGTGGCCGCCGGTTGTGACGATGGCCTGCGCGCGGCGCGCCAGATCGCGCCGCAGGTCCTCGCGGCGCAGCAGTGCCGCCGTTTTCTCGATCCCCTCGTCGGGACTGGCGAAGTACGCCACGGCTTCGCCATCGGCGCCGAAGAGCGCCCGATGATCGGCCGTGTCTTCGACAATCAGGCAGCCACCCATCGCCGGCACTTCGTACGTCCGCATCGAGTGACCGTCGCGATTCGCGCGGCGCACGAGCCCGAGACACACCTTCGCGGCGGCCGTGGCGCGGCGCAGGCCGGCGGCGTCGAGCAGTCCCCGCGCGGCGTCGCGCGTCTCGCGATACCGATCCCAGTAGCCGCCGTACAGCGCTACGCGAAAGCCCGCGCGAATGAAGGGCATGACGGCCTCCACCCGATCGCGATCGGCCCCGCCGGCGAGCATCACGTCCGACTGCCACGATGCGTCATCGGCCGAGGGCGGTTCCGGAAAATGCTGATCAGGAGCAAACGCAAACGGAAGGATCGACACGGTTCCGACGCCGCACGTGTGGAGGTCCGCGACGTTAGCAGCGCGCGGCGTGAAGACATGGTCGTAGTGCTTCAAGGCGTCCAGGAACCACGGAGCGCGGTGCGCTGAATTCCACGGGTCGTCCGTGAGGAAGTTGACCCGAGCGGCCCCGAGCTCGCCAATCGTCTTCAACGACGAGGCGTCCACGGGTGCGACGCCGGTGGTCAAGACGACGTCCGGCGCAAAGGTCCGCACGACCTGGAGCACGCGCGCGCTGAATTCAGGCAGCCGGGCCGGCCGGCGTCCTCGCATCCACCAGTCGGTCTTCTGACGCCAGGCGGGCGCATCGAACGCCTCCCTCGAGTCGCACAGGCGCGTCTCGATCCGAAGCGATCCCGCGGCGGAGTAGAAGTGACTGCCGACATGCACCGGATCGGGATTCCCGACAATCAGCAGACGAGTCGCATAAGGGGACGACATCACGCGGGCGCTCCTGCGCGCGCCGAGACCGCCGCATACGCGCGCGCAATCCCCTCGGCCGCGCGCCTGGTGCTGTAGAGCGACACCTTGTTCCGGCAGGTATGCCGGATGTTGGCGCGACCGACGAGCGCGTGCGCCGCATCGAGCGCCGCCGTGAGGGCCGCCGCCGATCCGGACGCAAACACCTGGCCCGTACGCCCTTCTTCAATCAGATCCGGCACGCAGCCGACGCTGTCGGCGACGACGCACGGCAACCCGTGATGGAGCGCCTCGTTCACCACGAGGCCCCACGTCTCGGAGTGACGGCTGGGGAGCACGAGGAGATCGGCGGCATGGTAGAAAGCGCTGAGCGCGCGCTGGCTCTGAAATCCCGCGAAGGCCGCCGGCACGCGCGGCTCGGCCGCACACCACGTTTCCAGATCGCGGCGCATGGCACCCTCGCCGACGAACAGCAGCGCGATTCGCTCGCGAGTCCCTTCGGGGAGCGCCCGCACGGCCGCGGGCAGCAGGTCCACGCCCTTGCGGTGACTCAACTTGCCCGAGAAGACCAGCACGACTTGCTCGTCGGTGAACCCAAGCGACCGGCGGGTCAGCGCGCGCAAATGGAGACGCGCGGATTCGTCGATCGAAAACGGCGTCACATCGACGCAGTACGGCGAGAACTCCAACCGCTCGCGGCCGACGCCGAGCTCGCGGAAGTGCGCCTGCGAGCGCTGGCCGATGTACAGCACGCGATCGCAACTGCGGTACGCGAGGGCGAGCGCGCGGCGTTTCATCTGACTACGCAGGCCGTTCGCGTCCCCTTCGGCGACCGTCTCGCCGCGGAACAGGATCGGGCTGCCGGATCGCCACGCTTCGAGCCAGGCCCGCCGGTGAAAACGCGGGCTATAGCCGACGATCAGCGTCGCCGCGGGCCGCACCGCGCGCAGCATGTCCCGCAGCCCATCCGTCGTCACCGCCTCCGCGCTGGTGGCGCCGCCTGACGCGACGCGGGAGAGAAAGAGCGGTGTGTAGCCGGACAACAGGTCCGTGTCCCACGCGAAACTCACCCCGAACTCGGCATCCCGATAGCCGGCGACGCTGAAGTCGGAACCGTAGATGACCGTGACCGGCACGCCGAGCTCCTGCTGCAAGGCGCGGTACACCGGTGCGTGGTACTGAATGGGATGAGTTTCGATGACGGCGAGCACGTCACACCATCCGCGCGAGCACCGGCGCAAACTGATGGTCGTAGTTCCAGTCCGCCGCGACCCGCTGCCGGCCGCGCTCGCCCATCGCGATGCGTTCCCCCGGGTGCTCGAGAAACCAGCTCAGCGCGGCCGCGAGGCTCTCGGGCGATTCCGGATCGCAGACACGGCCCAAGCCGGCGTCGGCAAATGTCTCGCGCCAGGCCGGCAGATCGCTCACGAGGAGCGCCAACCCGGAAGCCAGGTACTCGAACGCCTTGTTCGACGCGCCGACCATCGCCCGCTCGTTCACGTCGGCCGATGAGGCCGGCATCAGCGCGAGCCCGAGGTCGCACGTTCGGCAGTGAGTCATGAGCGCGTCGCGTGTCGGCACTGTGCCGGCGAAGGTGACGCGATGATCGATCCCCAGCGCAGCAGCCTCGCGACGAAGCGACTCGACATACCCCGGATGGCCCGCCGTTTCGTATCCGGCGACGACGAGCGAGACGACGTCGGGTGATTTCGCCAACGCGTGCAGCACCGTGGCCGGCAGGCGCGCCGGCACGATTGAACCCTGGTACAGGACCTTGAGGCCTGACGCCGCCGGATTGGCGCGCTCCGCTGCGACCTCGCGGCGCATCGGACAGTTCCAGACAGTGACGACGTCGTGCGTCCGGCCCGTCTCTTCCGTGAACCACCGGGCGCGCTCCTCGTTCGGAAGCACGCAGAGATCTGCGCGCGAGGCCATGACCCGCCGCGCCTGCAGCACGACCTTCATGAACGCCGACTGCGGTCCTGCGTCGGCCGACGGGGAATCGTGCTCGTGATAGACGAACCTGGCGTCGAGCAACTGCCGAAGC
>JBLNGH010000322.1:0-13116 GCA_050264575.1 Acidobacteriota bacterium
CCTTGAAGGGCAGGACACCGGCGGCCAGCTGATACAGGACGGCCCCGAGTGAGAAGAGGTCCGTTCGCGCATCCGTCAACTGTCCACGCGCCTGTTCCGGCGACATGTAGGCCACCGTTCCCATGGCTGTCCCCGGGGTCGTCAGATCCGGCCCGACGCGCGTCTCGGCCTGGGGGTTGACGTCGCCCGTGCCGCCGAACTTTGCGAGGCCGAAATCGAGCAGCTTTACCTGCCCGCGCGGATTGACGAAGATGTTGGCCGGCTTGATGTCGCGGTGGACAATCCCTTTGGCATGGGCCGATTCGAGCGCGTCCGCGACCTGGATGCCGATGTTGACGATGACGGCCGGCGCGAACGGCTGGGACCTGAGACTCTGCGCGAGCGTCTGGCCTTCGAGCAGTTCCATCGCGATGAAGTGCCGCCCTTCGTGCTGGCCGATCGCGTAGACCGTGCAGATGTTGGGATGATTGAGCGACGAGGCGGCCCGCGCTTCACGCTGAAACCGCTCGAGCGCGAGCGGGTCGGCGCCGGTTGCCTCGGGCAGAAACTTGAGCGCGACGCGCCGGCCGAGTTGCGTATCTTCGGCCTCGTAGACAACGCCCATCCCGCCCGAACCAAGCGACTTGATGATGGTGTAGTGAGAAACGGTGGTGCCGATCATGCGGGACGCGGATTATAACGCCTGGCGTCGGTCATGAGACTGCTCGCCGCACTGGGACTGTTGGCCGGATGCGTGGCCATTCATGCCGGCGGCCTGACGTGGGCGCTGCGACGGTTGCGGCGACGCCCGGTCGCGCCACTAGGGTTCTGGCGCCTGACGTGGCTGTTCTTCCTGATCGCCAGTTGGATGATTGTCTTACATCTGCTGGAGATCTCTCTCTGGGCCGGGTTCTATGTGTGGAGAGGCGCGATCGGCGATCTGCCATCGGCGTGGTACTTCAGTGCCGTGACGTACACGACAACCGGTTACGGCGATGTGGTCCTGCCGCAGCTATGGCGGCTCGTTGGCGGCGTCGAGGCGCTCACCGGCATCCTCATGTGCGGATGGTCCACCGGATTCTTCTTCGCGGTCGTCAGTCGACTGCATGAGCCGCCACC
The DNA here is from genome assembly GCA_050264575.1 of Acidobacteriota bacterium. Lineage (GTDB taxonomy): Bacteria > Acidobacteriota > Vicinamibacteria > Vicinamibacterales > SCN-69-37 > DASQFI01. Next base: position 1,099 of record JBLNGH010000322.1, read on the forward strand.
GGCGGCGGCGAATCGCTGACCATGCCGCTCACGTTCAAGCCATCGATCAACTGGCTTCTGGTCTTCATTCCCGTCTCGGTCGCGTTGGAATACGCGTCGGTGCCCCCGCCGGTGCTGTTCTTCTCAGCGGCGCTGGCCATCGTGCCCATCGCGCGGCTGATCGTGCTCGCAACCGAGCAGCTCGCGACGCACACCGGAGATGCCATCGGCGGCCTGCTCAACGCGACGTTCGGCAACGCGCCGGAGCTGATCATTGCGCTGGTCGCCCTCCGGGCCGGCTTCTTTGACATGGTCCGCGCATCGATCATCGGCGCGATCCTCGCCAACCTGATGCTTGCCACCGGCGTGGCTTTTTTCCTCGGCGGCCTCCGGCAACACACGCAGGAGTACAACGCTGGCGCGGCCCGGCTCTACAGCTCGATGATGTTGATCTCCGCCGTCAGTCTCGGCGTCCCGAGCGCGTTCAACCGATTCTTCTCGCCCGAGGCCACGATTCGCGAGGAGAAACTCGTGAATCTCGGCACGGCGATCGTGCTGCTCGCCGCGTACGGCCTGTATCTCGTCTTCCTGCTGAAGACGCATCCGGATTACTTCCAGAGCGCGACGGTGACCCAGGACGCTGACGCGCACAGTCACGCGGGCGAGCCGTGGAGCGTGGGAAGGGCGGTTGCCAGCCTGCTCGGCGCGTCGGCGCTCGCGGCATGGATGAGCGAAATCCTGGTCGGCGCCGCCGAGGGAACGGGCACGGCGCTCGGCATGTCTGATGTCTTCATAGGAATCGTCTTCCTGGCGATGATCGGCGGGGCGGCCGAGAGCGGGTCGGCGATTGCCATGGCGCGCCGGAACAAGCTCGACTTGACGATCGGCATTGCGATGGGCAGCAGTATTCAGATCGCCTTGTTCGTGGCGCCGGTCCTGGTGCTCCTGAGCGGGCTGATCGCCCCACAGCCGCTCGAACTTTCGTTCAGCCGCGCGGAGATCGGGACGCTCTTCCTCGCCGTGCTTATCGCCGCCATTGTCGCTGGCGACGGCCGGTCGAATTGGTACAAAGGCGTTCAGCTCATCCTCGTTTACGCAATGATCGCGATCCTCTTCTACTTTCTGCCGGCGGGGGCGCACTGATGCCACCCCGGTCGTTCGCGTCTCTGTAACCTTTCTGCCCCTCCCGAATATTGTCAGCAATGCGGCCTGCTGACGCCGCCTGAGCGGTATGGACTTCGAGACGCTGTACCAGCGGTACGCGCGCGACGTCTACCGGTTCGCGCTGCACCGGTCGGGGCGCCCGGACGAGGCTGACGACATCACGGCCGAGACGTTCGTGCGGGCCTGGACGTCGCGGCAGCCGATTCGCGTCGGCACCGTCAAGGCGTACCTCTTCATGATTGCGCGCAACCTCTATCGGGCGGGATTGCGCGAGCGCGGCCGGACCGCGGCGTTGGAAGACACGATGCGCGATCTGCGTCCGGGACCTGAGCGATCGGCGGCCGGCCGGCGCGCGCTCGAGGACGGGCTGACGCGGATGCAGGCGCTGCCGGAAGTCGATCGCACCGTGCTGCAAGGTCTTTCTACTCTGTCCTGAGCGCGCGAACCGGCTCGATGCGGGCGGCCTTTCGCGCCGGAAGGTAGCTGGCGACCAGCGTCAGCGCCAGGAGCCCCAGTGACGCAAGCAGAAACGACGCGGGATCGGTCGGAGTGATGCCATAGAGAAGTCGCGCCAGTAGCCTCGCGAGGAAGAACGCGCCCGCGACGCCGAAGACGACGCCCGCGATGGCGAGCGTTAACCCGTCGCGAACCACCATCGTCAGAACTTCACGGGACGTCGCGCCGAGCGCGAGGCGAATTCCGATCTCCCTGGTGCGGCGCGAGACCGCGTACGCCACGACGCCGTAGAGTCCCATCGAGGCAATGCCGATTGCGAGCGCTGCCAGCGATGAGAGGAGAACCGTGCGGAATTGCGGCTCGGCGGATGCGTCGAGCACCAGTTTGTCGAGCGTCGTCACTGATGAGACGACGATGGCGCGGTCGATGGCCGCAAGCCGGCGTCGAAGCGTCACGGCCAGATCGGCGGGGTTGGCGCTGGTCCGTACGACCAGATACGGCGCCGCCCAAGGCTGTTGCACGAAGGGTCTGTACACCACGTCGTCCGGCTCGGCGGCCAGACCCGCGTACTTGACGTTCGCGGTCACGCCGACGAGCGTCATCTCGATGCTGCTGCGTACACCGTCCCGCAGGAGTGGCAGCGTCATGGTGCGGCCGATCGGATCGCCGGCGCCGAAGAACCGCTTCGCCGTCGCCTCGCTCATGATCATGACGGGCGGATGGCGATCGTCGTCGGCGTCGGTGAAGAACCGGCCCTTGATCAGCCGCATCTGCAGCGCCGAAAAATACCCCGGTGTCGCGGGAACAGCGGCGGCCTGGTAGTCCACGACATCGCCCGCGCGTCGAAGCGTCACGCGCATGCGGCTGAGCGTGGGGGGCACGCTGGTGCCGACGCCGGCGTCGTGCACGCCGGGCAGCGCCCGGACCTCCTCGATCACGCGATCGATGCGTCCGATCGTCTCCCGGTCCGCCGGCCTCTCGCCGAACGCCAGGTTCAGCGATGCCGTGAGGACGTGGTCGGTCGCAACGCCCAGATCGACGCGCAGGAGCCGCGCGAGGCTGCGTCCCATCAGCGTCGCGCCGATGAGGAGCATCACCGCGAGAGCCACCTGGAGCACGCAAAGGACGCGCTGCAGACGCCGCGCGCCCGCGGACGTCGCCGTCCTGGGAGCGACACCCGTCGCCATCGCCGGGGCGCGGATCGCCCGCACCGCAGGCGTGATGCCTGTGAGGATCGTCACGACCACGGCGAGGCCCGCGGCGAACAACAGCGCCGGCCGATCGATGTGAATTGCATCGATCCTCGGAAGGACGTCCCCGGCGAAGCGCGACAATGCTGGCAGAGCGAGACGCGCCAGAATGGCCCCCGCCGCCGCGCCGGCGGCGCCAAGAAGGGCGCCTTCGATCAACAGCTGCCTCAGCAGGTTTGCCGCCGAGGCGCCGAGCGCCCGCCGCACGGCGAACTCCTGCGCTCGACCGGCGTTCCGCGCGAGCACCAGGTTGACCAGATTGCCGCACGCGACGACGAGCACCATCAGCACCGAAGCAAACAGGACGAGCAACGCCGGGCGAACCGCGGCGGCGGTGTCGTCCGACAGCCGGACCACGCTCGTCCGGATGCCGGAGCCCGCAGGTCCCTGGCCTCCTGAAAAGGGTTGGAACAGCGGGATCATCGCTGCGCGCGCGCGCTCGGGCGTGCCGCCGGGATCGAGCCGGGCGATGACGCGAAAGCTGCAGCATCGCGGATTCGCCGCGTGCGCGAACCCTGCCGGCATCCAGACGTCGACGCCGGCGCTCGGAAACTGAAAATCTCGCGCCGCGACACCGACGACCGTGTAGACCCGTCTCGTGAGCGTCACCTGGCTGCCCACCGCACGAGCGGCGCCGCCGAACAGACGCAGTGCCAGCCGTTCACTGATGACCGCTGTCGCCGACCCGTCGTCGTCTATGCCGAGCGGCCGGCCCGCCGTGAACGGCCCCGCCATCGTCGAGAAGAACGTGCTCGAGACGATCGCCGAATCGAGCACGTCGGATCCGTTGTCGCCTGAAAGCGCGACGACGTCCGGGGCATAGAGCGCCGTGGCCTCCACCGAGTCGAGCGGCCGCTGCCAGTTCGGCATCTCGTTCCAGGGCATGAGAATCGGGACCGGGCGGCTCGCGCCGACGTAGTCGATTTCTGCGTGGACGACGACGAGTCGATCGGCGTCGCGATAGGGAAGTGGTCTCAGCAACACGCCGTACACGACGCTGAACATCGCGACATTTGCGCCGATGCCCACGGCGAGCGTGAGGATCGCGACGAGCGTAAATCCAGGAGCGCGCACCAGGAGCCGCAGGGCGTAGCGGGCGTCCCGAATGAGCGAGTCCATCGGTGTCAGATGAGATCTACCACCGAATCAGCCCTTCCGGATCATCGACGAGCACGACATCGTACCGGTCGATCATCGGCATCAGGATGGCTTCGAGCTCTCGTTTCCAGAGATCCCCTTCGTAGAACCGCGCTTTCATCGGCTCGCGCGCGGCGACGTCCGGAAAGCCCCGCATGAAGAAGAACGTGTCCTCGTCCTCGATCGACAGGAAGGGGCCGAGGATCTTCATGCCGATCGTCGCGTGCGCTGGCATCGATCGCGTGCGGAAGATCTCGAGGAATTCAGCACGCCTGCCCGGCTTGATCTTATAGGTCCGCATTTCGATGATCATCGCTGTCACCTGAGACATGCTTGCGCGCCGAGCCCGGGGCGTTCAAGAACGCACCTGGCGGTAATTATCCGCGCGGCGGTGGTAGCATCGCCGCGGAACCCCGAGTGCGATTGATCGTCCTGCCGGCCCTCGTCGGCCTGCGCCTCATCACCGGCCTCATGTTCTTTGCAGCGGCCGGCGCGTGTGCGGCAACGGTCGCCTTGTCCCTGTCCGCAGGCAGCCGCTCGGAGTTTCTGCGCCCAGTTGCTGTGTTTGTTATCTCGTCGGCGGTGATCTTCGGCGCTGGCGCCGTCGGCACGATTATGCTGATGCCCGGCACGGCGGCGCTGATTCGTCAGCTGCCTCGAGATCGCGATGCCTCGGTGCCGGTTGCCTTCGTGCTCTTTCTGGCTGCGCTGACCGGCGTCTCGGTTCTTCAGATGCCTTCGCTCGCTGCGTGGTGGACGGCCGACTTGAAGCTGGCGCAGGCGTTCATTGGGACTTCGGATCCCCTTGGCTTGTATCTCGTGCCGACCACGCTGCTGGTCGCGACGGCGTCCATCGCGACACTCGGTGTACTCGCGTTCGCGATCGGCGGCGTCCTCGCGCTCGTGTCGCCTCAGAACTTGATCGCTCGCGTGTTGACCGCCTGTCTGATGACGCAGGGGGCCCTGGTCGGCGGACTGTACACGGTCGATCGCGGCCTTCGGGCACTCGGGGCTGGGATTCAAGGCTTCGTGGACAGCGCGTCCGATCCGGCCGCGTCGACGAGTCTTGCAGATTGGCTGTCGCGGTACGACACTGCGCCCGGAGCGCTTCGCGGTCGGCTCCTGTGGCTGCTGGGCGGCTTCGTCCTCGCAGCCATCTTGTCGAGCGTGATGACCCGTCGTCGCTCATCAATCGAAGACGAGGGCGACGCGTTCGAGCGCGAGTTGGCGACTGAGCCCATGCCTCCGACGGAACCTCTCTCGGGCTCGGAACTTCGTTCTGCCGGCACGCCTCCGGTCGCGATCACGACGGACTTCGAGGAGTCTGCCTATTCGGTGCGGCCGCGGTCGGGCTGGCTTGGGCCGTGGGTCTCACGACGCGCGACGTACGACATTGCGTCGATTCCACCGACCTCGCGGAGCCGGTTCTCACTGTCGTGGACAGGCGAATCAGGCGTCGTTCGCCGCGAGCCACAGGGACCGGACATCCTGTCCATCACCGCGATCACCAGCGGGTTGCTCGACGGCTATTCGCTCGAGGTCCGTGACCCGCGGAGCGGCTCGACGATTGGCGCGCTCGTACCCGTCGGATCCGACTGGGAAGTGCGCGACGCTACGGGCCAGGCGGTGGCTCACGCGCTGCAGATCGACATGAGGATCGGTCGTGCCCGGTTCGTCGCCAAAGCGGGCGACCAGGAACTCTGCCGCTTCGTGTGGGGCTGGACCGGACTCACCGCGGCGAGCGCCGAGCTGCAGATCGAGTTTCTGCAGGACGTCGACGCGCGGCTCGACAAGGGTCTCGCGATCGTCCTTGGCGCGTTGCTCGATCATCAGGCCAGGCAGGCCAACCGGTATGACTGACAGAGCATTGGTAATTACCCATTACCAATTCTCTCGAACGCCGTCCGCTGGTCGCCGGTCGTGAGCGTCAGCGTTTTGCCATCGCCCGACACGTCGTACCTCACGCGACCTTCGAGCTCGCCGTGCCTTGTGACCGTCGCTTCAAGGGTGCGCTCGGTCAGCCACCTCGCGGCAACGACGTAGCCATGCTCGTATCCGCGCTCGACGCCATCCGCGTGGAGCGTGTTGCGGCCGCGCTCCTCTCGACCTGACGCGTCGACGACGACGTCGGTGATCGTCACGAGATCGCCTTCGACCGCGAATTCGAGCGTCGCGCTGCGAAACGGGTTGTCCGGATGCCGTGTTGATTCCGCGACGTTGGCGTTCCAGAGGCCCGCAAGCGCATGCCGTTTCGCCGCCGTCGTCGCCATGGCATCCGCCGGGCGTGCCAGCGATTCCACGTGCGCCTTGAGCTGCGCCCAGTTGCCGAATCCGTACATCCGCGCAATGGCGTGTTGCGCGTCGGCAAGCTTGCGGTCGGGATTCTCCCGCTGCAACGCCGGCAGCAGGTCCTTTGCTTGCTTCTTGAGGTGCTCGAGACTCGGGTACGCGGGCAGCTGTCGAGACATACACCCCTCCGATGTCGCCCTGTGTCCGCTGGACGGGCTCAGAGAAGTCGATGGCTCGGGGCTGACGCGGAAAACGCAGGTGGGATCATCCCTTTCCGCGGACGGGATGCAGCCTGCAACTGCGGAGGCGATTTTAGCATTGGTAATTGGTAATCGGTAATTCGTACTGGGAGCACCAAGAACATGAAAGTTGGCAGTCAGTTTGTCGCCGGCGACCTGGATGACGCCAAGCTGTACCTTCCCTGGCGTCGCGCGTTTCTCCCGGGTGGCGGTATGTTGCTGAGAGAGCAGCCATGAATCAGCGCGTCGCACTCGTGACTGGCGGAAACCGGGGGATCGGCCGTGAGGTCTGTCGCCAGCTGGCGGCACGCGGCCTGCGCGTGGTGCTGACCGCACGGCGTGCCGACGCGGCCAACTCCGCTGTCGCGAAGCTGCAGGCGGAGGGACTCGAGGTGGTCGCCGCCGTCATGGACGTCGCCGATCCGGAGAGCATTCGCGCCTGCGCGCGCGACGTCGCCGCCCGGATCGGCGACGTGGACGTGCTGGTGAACAACGCCGCTGTGCTGATCGCCGAGAATCAGGAACTCCTGAACACGCCGCTCGAGGCCTTCCGCGAGACGTGTGAGACGAACGTGTGGGGACCGCTGATGGTGTGCCAGGCGTTCGTGCCGTCGATGATCGATCGGCGATACGGCCGAGTGGTGAACGTGTCATCCGGCGCCGGACAACTGTCGTCGATGGGCACGTACGCGCCGGCCTATTCGATTTCGAAGGTAGCGTTGAACGCGCTGACGATACAGCTGGCGGCGGCGACGACAGGCAGTGGTGTCCTGGTGAATTGCGTCGATCCCGGGTGGGTGCGCACGCAAATGGGCGGGGCGGGCGCTCCGCGTTCCGTCGAGCAGGGCGCGGAGACAATCGTCTGGGCGGCTACGTTCGGCGCGAATGGTCCGACCGGCAGGTTCTTCAGCAACAAGCGTCAGATCGCCTGGTGATCGTGCGATCGACCGATGGTTGCTCACACCACCCGCGCCATGAGCACGCCCGAGATCGCGGCGACCTTCCGGACGATGTCCGGCGGGACCGGGTCGTCCAGGTCCACGAGCGTGTACGCGTAGTCACCGCGCGACCGGTTGAGCATGTCGTGGATGTTGAGCTTGGCCAGGCCGAGTGTCTCCGAGATCTGGCCGAGCATGTTCGGCACGTTCGCGTTGGCCACGACGAGCCGGTGCGCCGTCTCCCGCGGCGCCGACACATCCGGGAAGTTGACCGCATTCCTGATGTTGCCCTGCTCGAGAAAGTCGCGCACCTCATCGACGACCATCACGGCGCAATTGTCCTCGGCCTCGCCCGTCGACGCGCCCAGGTGCGGCAGCGCGATGACGCGCTCGTGATGCTGGAGTAGGTTCGACGGAAAGTCGCAGACGTAGCCGTACACCTTGCCGCTCTTGATGGCGGCGCTCACGGCGGCGGCGTGCACAATGCCCTCGCGGGCAAAATTGAGGAGCACCACGCCGTTCTTCATCGCCGACAACCGATCGGCGTTGATGAGGTTCTTCGTCGCCTCGGCCAGCGGGACGTGAAGGGTCACGAAGTCTGCGGCGCGCAGCAGGTCGTCGAGGCTGCCGGCTTTCTTCACGGCCGCTGAGAGTTGCCAGGCGCCTTCGACCGTCAGACCCGGATCGAACCCGATGACGTTCATGCCCAGCGCCACGCCGGCGTTGGCGACGAGCCGGCCGATCGCGCCGAGCCCGACCACGCCGAGGGTGCGGCCCGGCAACTCGAATCCGGCATAGGCCTTTTTGCCGGCCTCGACGGCTTTGCCGATCTCCGCGTCGGAGCCGGTCAACCGTTCGGCAAATTGCCAGGCCGGTCCGATGTGGCGCGCCGCGAGCAGCATGCCGGCAATCACCAGTTCTTTCACGGCGTTGGCGTTCGCGCCCGGCGTGTTGAAGACGGGGATGCCGAGGTTGGTCAGGGCCTCGACGGGAATGTTGTTGACGCCGGCGCCGGCCCGGCCGACCGCTTTGAGCGACGCCGGAATCGGCATGTCGTGCATCTTGAACGAGCGCAGCAGGATCGCGTCCGGTTCGGTCATGCTGTCCGAGACGACGAACTTGTCCGACGGGAGCCGAGTCAGTCCGAGTGGAGAGATGCTGTTGAGCGTCTGGATCTTGAACATCCCTTCAGCATAGACCGCCGCTACCGGGCAAGTCCGCGCGCGATGCTGACGGGCGGCTTCTTCCAGAGGTATTGCACGACGACATCGGCGACCTTCCGCGCGGATTCGGCCGAATCCACTGGCCCAGTCGCATTGTGACAACGTACTGACGAGAGCGCCGAGTGAGAATAGGCCATCACCCATGCCCGAATTCATTGCGCCTGGCGTGTACGTCGAAGAAGGATCGTTCCGTAGCAGGTCGATCGACGGAGTCGGAACGTCCGCTGCCGCGTTTGTCGGCGCGACTCAGATCGGTCCGAGAGACGATGAACTCCCACGGCTTACGAGCGTCGGTGACTTCGAGCGGCACTACGGCGACGGGGCGGATCTGATCTACGTGGACGGCACGCGCACGCCGAATTTCGTGTGGCACGCCGCGCGGGCGTTTTTCGCCAATGGCGGCCGCCGGCTGTATGTCGGGCGGACCTGCGGGACAGAGGCGGCGCCGGCGAACATCGTTGACTTCGAAGCCGCCCTCGAACAGCTCGAGCGCGTCTTGGAGCCGGCCATCGTCGCTGCGCCAGGTGCGACGTTCCGATACGAGCGGGACCCCCAAGGAGGTCAGGAGGCGAAGCTTCAAGCAGTGCTCGATCACGCCGCGCGCGTGAGGTATCGCTTTGCCGTGATCGATTGCGGCGATGAGCAGTCGCCGGCCGCCGTCGCCGCCATGCGCGCGTCATTCGACTCGCCGTCGGGAGCCCTCTATTACCCCTGGGTGCGCGTGGTCGATCCGAATTCCGGACGGGAGCTTCACGTGCCGCCGAGCGGGTTCATCTGTGGCATTTTCGCGCGTGTGGACTTTCAGCGTGGCGTCTGGAAGGCTCCCGCAGACGAAGGGCTCGCCATGGCGGCGGGGTTGGAGCGCGAGAGCTCATTGGCTGAGGAAAGGGATCTCAATTCGGTCCACGTCAACTGCCTGCGCCGCATTCCTGGCCGGGGGGTGCTGGTTCGCGGCGCCCGCACATTGAGCGCAGACCCGGAGTGGAAATACGTCCCCGTCCGGCGGCTGTTGCTGTTTCTCGAGGCGTCGATCGACCGCGGACTCCAATGGGTCGTCTTCGAACCGAACGATGAGAGGTTGTGGGCGCTGGTTCAGCGGATGGTCGAGGATTTTCTCTTCACGCAATGGCGTGCCGGCGCGCTCTCTGGATCGCGGACGGACGAGGCCTACTTCGTGCGGTGCGATCGCACCACGATGACACAGGACGATCTCGACAACGGCCGTCTGGTGTGTCTCGTCGGCGTCGCCCCGGTCCGGCCCGCCGAGTTCGTGATCTTTCGCATCGGGCAATGGACGAGGGACAAGAAGGTGTAGGCCGCCTTCATGCCTGAACACTACATCGAGGCGCCGCCTCCGCTCCCCGATCACTCCGAAGTCATCGTCTTCCCGCCAGTCATCCCTTTGACGGGCTTCTTGCTGGGAGGGCCGGTTCACTATCGAGCGATTGCCCGCGGCAGAACGCTGAAGTTGATTGGGTTTGATTTCGTATAGGCGTCGGGTTCGGTGATGTCAGCGTTTCGGACATACAGCTGCGCGGTCACCACGTTTTTCAGCAGCGCTGCGGGGATAATCGCGGTCAGTTCCTTCTCGCTCACAAACGTGGTCGACAGGAGGGTCTCCTCGCCCTTTTCCGCCCACGTCACGTAACTCGAGGTGAAGCAGTGGCAGACGGTGGAGCGGAAGAAGCCACCTCCGGTCACCGTCACAGTGAGATCGGGACTTCCAGCGACTGCACTCGTGGGCGAAATTGAAGTGATTCCAAGTTCAGCAACTACGGCAAAACTCAGTGGGTTTGATTCTTGCGACGTGTCCGTCCCGCTCGAAATCTCGACGTTCTCGACCAACAGTCGCGCCGTGACCGGCTGTTGCAGCAGAGCCGCTGGGATGACCGCGTTTAGTTCCGTTTCGCGCACGAAGGTTGTCGCCAGGGCAGTTGAGATGCGTTTGCCACCCACTTCACGACATTGGAAATACCGGAGGTGACGTGCCCCCAGTTGTTGATCCAGTCATAGGGTGACTTCGGCCGTAGTTACTCCGGGCTCTTGATCTTGCGGCGGAACCGGCGTAGCCGGTGAAGCCGCCACCATCGAGATCGCAAATTCCTCCGGCGTCAGATCATGCAGCGACCCATGAGGTCGTGCCGTGTTGTACTCGACTCGCCAAGTGTCAATCGTCACGCGCGCATCATGAAGACCGACGAACCAATGCTGGTCGAGGCATTCGTCGCGGAAGCGTCCGTTGAAGCTTTCGACGAACGCGTTCTGCGTCGGTTTACCGGGGGTGATGAAGTGGAGCGTGACCCCTCGCTGGTACGCCCAAGCGTCGAGGACCTGGGAGATGAACTCCGGCCCATTGTCACCAACGATGACCTGCGGACTGCCGCGCCGACCGATGATCTGCTCGAGCACGCTCACCACGCGAGCGCCTGGCAGCGAATGATCGACTTCGATTGCCAAACATTCCCTCGTCGCGTCATCGACGACATTGAATGTCCGAAACGGTCGGCCATTGGCGAGCGTGTCCCGCATGAAGTCCATCGACCAGCGTACGTTCGGCCGCACGGGAACTACCAGCGGTAGCCGCTGAACGGCCACACGCTTCCGTCGACGCCGACGTACCGTCAAGCCGTCCAATCGATACAGCCGATGGATCCGTTTGTGATTCACCCGCCAGCCCTCTCGCCGTAACCAGCGCCACAATGTCCGATAGCCCGCGCGTGGCTTTTGCGCCGCCAACGCCCGCATCCGCTCACGGAGCGGTGTCACCGTCAGTCCTCGACACCGATACCGCATGGTCGCCCGCGGCGCGCCGATCAGTCGGCACGCCCGACGCTCACTGAGGCCATGAACTTCGCCCGCCAGGCGCACAGCCTCGCGTCGCGCCACGGGCGTCACCACTTTCGGCCGAGCAGATCCTTCAGTACCTGCTTGTCGATCGTCAGCTCGGCCACGGCATGCTTCAGGCGACGGTTGTCGTCCTCGAGCTGCCGCAGCCGCTTCGCATCGCTGAGCTGCAGCCCGCCGAATTTGGCTTTCCAGCGGTAATAGGTGTGCTTCGCCACACCGTGCGCGCGGCAGAGCTCGTCGACCTTCCGGCCGGCTTCGCCTTCACGCAGGATGCTCAGAATCTGCTCTTCTGTGAACCGACTTCGTCGCATGGTCCCTCCTCAGGAACCGGCGCGAAGTCACATTATGCGTGGATCAACTTTCGGGGGGCACGTCAGGCCGACGCGTTGGTTGTGGAGGTCTATCGCGCGACCGCCGTCCTTCCGATCGAAGAACGGTTCGGACTCCAGGCGCAGGTTCGACGCGCCGCCGTCTCAGTGCCTTGCAACCTGGTCGA
>JBLNGH010000323.1:0-2991 GCA_050264575.1 Acidobacteriota bacterium
GCACGACAACCCGATTGTCTTCATCACCGCACACCACGATGAGACGGTCCGCCCACGCGCGCTGGAACTAGGCGCGGTAGAGTGTCTGTTCAAGCCCATTACAGAGGGGGATCTCATCGCAGCGCTCGACGCCGCCCTCGCATGAAGACGCCCATCGTCTTGGTCGTCGACGACGACATTTCGGTGCGCGAATCGCTGGCGCTGTTGATCCAGGCCGAGGGTTGGCAGCCCGAGGTTTTTGCCTCGGCCCATGAGTTCCTTGCGCGCTCACGGGTCCGCGTGCCGAGCTGTCTTGTGCTCGACCTTTCACTCCCTGGTCTCAACGGCCTCGAACTGCAGCAGCGCATCGCGGCGGAGCGGACGGAGATGCCGATCATCTTCATCACCGGGTACGGCGATGTGCCGGTGACCGTTCAGGCGATGAAGGGAGGCGCCGTCGAGTTTCTGACCAAGCCGCTTGCGAATGAGGTGCTCGTCGCGGCCATCCGCAGCGCGCTCGAGCGCAGCCGGGCGATCCTCGCACGGGAGGCGGGCATGGACGAGCTTCGAGCCGCATATGCGACACTCACGACGCGCGAGCGCGAGGTATTGGCGCTCGTTGTGGCGGGTCGGTTGAACAAGCAAGTCGGAGGCGAGCTGGGCATCAGCGAGATCACAGTGAAGGCACATCGCGGCCAGGTGATGCGGAAGATGCACGCATCCTCGCTCGCCGAGCTCGTGGGGATGGCTGCGAGACTCCGCCTCGCCTCAGATAGTCAAACGAGAGACGCCGGCAAACAACGAGCGAAGAGTTCAGGAGATTCCGTGCGGAAGTCGTGTGCTTGAAGTCGGCTGCGCCTTGGCAGCGTTGAGGGCCTCCGCTCGACCGAGTGGAGGCCCTCTCGTTAGCTCGTCTACCTACTCTGACCGACTTGCATATTGCGCAGCGACTTGAACGCCGCACGCACCTCCGCTGCGAACAGCTCCGGCTGTTCCCATGACGCGAAGTGCCCACCTTTGTCGAGTTTGTTGTAGTACATCAGCTTGGGATACGCCCGCTCTGCCCAACTCCGTGGCGTTTGAACGACCTCGTCCGGAAAGGCGCTCACTGCCACCGGGATCGCAACCTTCTTCGGTGCAAAGAAGGCGAACTTGTTTTCCCAATAAATCCGCGCCGACGAGACCGCGGAGTTCGTCAGCCAGTACAGCGTAACGTTGTCGAGGATGTCGTCTCGCGTGAGCCCCTCGCGCTGTCCGTCGAACACGCGTGCGATGAGCGCGTAACTGACCGCGTCGTGGTCGATGAGCCAGGCGGCAAGCCCGACTGGTGAGTCCCCAAACCCGTAAATCGTTTGCGGGCGGGTTGCCATCTCCAGGGCGTAACCCACGCCTTGCTTGTAGAAGAACGCCAACTGCTCGCACGCGCGTCGCTCATCTGCCGAGAGATCAGCTGGCAGCGGGCTGCCGGTCTGGACTGCCTTGTCGATCTCAGGTGGAACCGTGAAAGGCCAGGTGAGGTGAATGCCGAGCAATTCCGGCGGCGCCTGTGTCCCCATCACATCCGTGACCATCGCACCCCAATCGCCGCCCTCCGCCGCGAACCGCGTGTAGCCGAGACGCTTCATCAGCACCGTCCAGGCACGGGCGATGCGAGCCGGGTCCCAGCCGGCCTCGGTCGGTTTGCCAGAAAAGCCGTAGCCGGGCAGCGACGGAATCACGACGTCAAACGCGTCTGAGGCATTGCCGCCATATGCCGTTGGATTCGTCAATGGATCGACGATCTTCAGCATTTCGATCACCGAGCCAGGCCATCCGTGCGTGACGATGAGCGGCAACGCGTTGGGATTCTTGGAGCGGACATGGATGAAGTAGATGTCCAGGCCGTCGATCGTGGTCACGAATTGCGGCAGGGCGTTCAGTTTCCTTTCGACCCGGCGCCAGTCGTATTCACTGGCCCAATACTGGGCGAGCTTTTGAATCGTCGCGAGCTGCACCCCCTGCGACTGATCAGTGACGGTTTCCTTCTCCGGCCAGCGCGTCGCGAGAATCCGACGACGCAGATCGGCGAGGGCCTCTTTCGAAAACTGCACGCGGAACGGACGGATGGTTGTGTCTGCCATTGCCGCACGAGTCGCCGGTGTCGCGAGCGCCGCGTCTGCCGTGCTGAGATGTGTCATGCTCCTTCTCCAGTTGAGTGTGGCGCGAGCATCGCGGCTCGCAGTGACGGCTTGGGCGTGCACGATGGCTGGGACCGACGCGCCCATCGTCAGGGTGAACAAGCAGATGCCCAGGAGTCGGCCACAGCTCCGGACTCGCCAACCGTCGCGGATGCCGCTGCTCGGCTCGCCGTTGAGATTTCTCATACTGCACTCCTTGTGGAATGAGTGTCCGCTGTGCGCGCTGCGCGGAATCGACTCGACCACGTTAGAAGCAGTCCACACGGTGACCTATAGGACGATGGTATCGCCAATACCTTGGTAGGGGCTGTTGGCGGATCAGTTGGGGAGGGAGAAAAAAACAAGCGAGCGCCCCGGCACTTCGACTTTCAGGACGCCCGCCTTATCTGTCGCGATCGTCGCCGCTCGCTAGTCGATTCGGATGCTCTGCTCCATCGCGTAACACTGGTCCCAGATATACACGTCAAACGCCGCGAGCTTGGTCGACCACTTTGGAGTCAGCGAGTTGACGCATTGGGCTGCGACCCTGTCGATGTAGTTGTCGAACACCGCCCATGGATTGGCGTTGTCACGGGGATCCAGCCCCTCGCCAACCCTGGTGGCGGCCAATGCGGAGACCGCGGCCTGCTTCAGGTCCCGATTGAACTCGGCCTGTACCTCCACGTCGGCGTGGGTCCCGGTACGCGCCACGTGCCCGCCCACCAGCGTCTCCCAGTCCATCCTTCGAATCTCCTCCACCTGTAGCAGGTGGCCCGGGATGTCGTGCGCCACCGCGAACCGGCGCCAGGGCATCCAGCCGGGGAACACCACGTCCACAACCATCAACACCCGCTGC
>JBLNGH010000324.1:0-9269 GCA_050264575.1 Acidobacteriota bacterium
CGTCCGTCGTGTGACTGCGCCGGAGGGCCGTGCCTTCGCCCGACTGCACCGCGCGGACGACTTCTTCGCGCGTCGCGTGATTCTCGAGCGTGCCGAGATCGCCGCGCGCGACCTCGGAATCGCCCAGCACTGAACCGTCACTCGCGATGAGCGTGACTCGCGCGCGCCCGAGCTGACCGAGCCGATCGGCTTCGGCGTCCGGGTCTGCCAATGCCGTCAGATCCGCGAGGAGCGCGCTGGCGAGGCGCGCCTGATTGAGCAGTCCCTGCTCGATGTCCTGATACATGTACGCGTGGAGCGACCGCTCGACGAGCAGCGTGGAAACCACCAGCGCCAGCGACGACGCGACAAAAACAGTGAGAAACGTGCGGGTCCGGAAGGTCACGGAGCAGAAGGCGGCGTTGGCCCGCCGAAGCCCGGCGAAGGCGGCGCGTCTTCGAGCTTGTATCCGAACTGCTTGACGGTGGTGAGCGCCGTCGTGAAGAGCGGGATCTTCTCGCGCAGCCGGCGGACATGGACGTCCACCGTTCGCGTGCCGCCGGTGTACTGGTAGCCCCAGACGTCGGTGAGCAGCAGATCGCGCGAGAGGACGCGGCCAGGATGCTCGAGGAAGTACTGGAGCAACAGGAACTCCTTGGCGGTCAGCCGGATCTCGCGATCCTCGACCAAGACCTGGTGACGATCGAGATCGATGCTGAGCGGACCGTATCGCAGCGGTTTCGCGGGCCCGGCTGGCCGCTGCACACGGCGCAGGAGCGCGCCCACGCGCGCGACGAGCTCTTTCGGGCTGAACGGTTTCGTGACGTAATCGTCGGCGCCCAGCTCGAGCCCGCGCACGCGATCGGCCTCTTCGCCGCGGGCGGTCAGCATGATGATCGGAATCCCCGCGGTCGCCGCATCGCTGCGGAGCGCCTGACAGACGAGCATTCCGTCCATCCCCGGCAGCATGACGTCCAGCACGACGAGATCCGCCTGGGCCCGCAGCGCGTGCGCCACGACGTCATGACCGGTCGTCAGATGCTCGACGGTGTGGCCCGCGCGTTCAAAGTACCGGCGAATGAGATCGGCGATGTCCTGGTTGTCTTCGATGACGAGCAGCCGGGGCACGCAGAGCATCTTACAAGGCCGCAGGCCAAAGGCCGATGGCCGAAGCGACACCAGCGCGCAGGAAGAACTCGGCTGTGACAGTTTTCCGACGATCTTCTCTGGCCCGTGGCCTATGGCCTTCGGCCTACACCTGTCTCAGACTCGCTCCGCGGCCGAGTGACAACAGTGTGACGGCGACGAGCGAGAGGACGAGCCCGTTCATCGCCATAATGGTCGGCGCCGTGAACGCATCGGCGAGCGCGCCGGCGACCAGCGCGCCGATCGGGCCGCCCGACCGCAGCGCGACCATGTAGATACTGACGACGCGTCCGCGCAGCTCATCGGGCACGGTCAGCTGGACGAGCGAAAAGCTGATCGAGAACGTCGACATGTAGAACATTCCCGCGACGAACAGCAGCACGAGGCTCAGCGGCAGCATCCGGGACATCGCGAAGGCGGCGAGCAGCAACCCCAGCATCGTCTGCACGCCGAGCAGCGCGGCGCCCATGTGCTTGAACTGTCCCAGCGTCCCGACGATCAGCGCCCCCGTGATCGCGCCCAGCCCCTGGCAGGCCATCAGCAGCGACAGCCGTGCGGCCGGCGTGCCGAAACCGCGGAGCACGTCCGTGGCGAAACTCGGCATCAACGTGATCAACGGCATCGCGAGGAACGTGCTGATGAACACCAGGACCGTCAGCGTGAGCACCAGCCGGTGATTGCGGACGTAGCGCAGACCGACCTGCAGATCGGTGCGAATCGGCTTGTGGGATTTGGCCGGCGTGTGCTTCGGCAGGTGCAGCCAGGCGAGCGCGAAGATCACGATGAAGAACGACACGCCGTTCAACGCGAAGCACCAGGCCAAGCCGATCGTCGCGAGCACCGTGCCGCCCAGGGCCGGGCCGAGCACGCGTGAGAGGTTGAACTGCGTCGAGTTCAGGCCGATCGCGCTCGGGAGATCGCGTCGAGGCACGAGCGACGGAATCAGCGACTGATACGCGGGACCGCCGAAGGCCTGACCGCAGCCCGCGATGAACGAGAGCATGAAGATGTAGCCGACCTTGACGCTGTTCGTCGCGACCAGCGTCGCCAGAGCGAAGGCCGCAGTGGCCTGGATGTACTGCGACGTCGTGAGGAGCCGCCGCCGATCGTGCCGATCGGCGATGACGCCGCCGATCAGCATCAGGAGCAGGATTGGCAGCTGCCCGAGAAAGGAGTCGATGCCGAGATAGAAGTTCGACTTCGTCAGCTGGTACACGAGCCAGCTCTGCGCGTACTGCTGCATCCACGTGCCGATCGTCGAGCCGAGCGCCGCGAGCCACACGATCCGGAAATTTCGGTGGGCGAGCGCGGCCACCATGCGGTGTTGCCAGCCGCGGGGAAGTTCGGTGTCGCCGGGAAGGCCAACTGGGGACTGCGTGGACAAGCCAGCCAATCTTAAAGCCTGGGAGCCTGGGAGCCTGGGAGCCGGGGAAGACGGGGACGCTGTAAAGCCGGAAAGCTGGAAAAGCAAGAAAGCTGGAAAGCCGGAAAACTAGAAAGCCGAGCCTCATTGGAAGGCGTTGATCACAGTCCCGGGGTTCGCTATACTGCAAGTCAAATAGCGAACAAAAAGCGAAACATGAAATCTGCCGCCGTAAATCGCCTGGAATCGCTGCTTCAGGCCAGCAAGCTCGGCCGGACGCTCGCGCGGACCGATGAGCCCTGGCCGACCGTGTCGACGGGTGTGGCAAGCCTCGATACGGCCCTGAGCGGCGGCTGGCGGGTAGGGGAAATCTCCGAACTGACCGGCCCGCGGTCGTCCGGCCGCACGACGATGCTGATGGCGACGCTGGCTGCGGCGACCGCGCGCGGCGAGATCGTCGGCCTGGTCGACGCCCTCGATCGCTTCGATCCGATGGTCGCGGCGGCGGCCGGCGTCGATCTCGATCGCCTGCTCTGGGTCCGCGGCGCGACGCTCACGGTCGAGCGCGCGAGACCCGCGATGATCGAGCAGTCGGTGCAGCGCGCGGTTCGCGCGTTCGACCTGATCATTCGCGCCGGCGGATTCGGCGTCGTCGCACTGGATCTGGCCGGCGTGTCCGCGCGCGTGGTGCAGATGCTGCCGTTCACGACATGGATGCGGCTGGCGCATGCGAACGAAGGACGGCAGACGGTCGGATTGATCGTCGGTGACATCGCGGTGGGACGGAGCGCCCGCGGCGTCTCGGTTCATCTCCGCGCGTCGCCGCAGTGGATCGGCGCGAGTCCCCAGAGCCGGAGATTCAATGGATTCAAATGGGATCGATCTATCGATTTATCGATCTATCGATCTATTGAAGAGCGTTCTGGCCGCGTGACGAGTGATTTTCAAATAGATCGATAGATCGATAGCCCGATAAATCGATTCTTTTATGTTTTGTTGTGTCGTTCGTGATCCGTCGAGTCCTGTCGTCCCCGGGGCGCTCGAGGCCGTGGCACGTGCCTGCTCGCCGCGCGTGGAACGTCAAGGAGACGCCGGCATTGCCTTCGATGCGACCGGACTCGCGCGTGTCATTGGTCCGCCGCCGGAAATTGGGCGTGAAGTTGGCCGCGTCGCGGCCGAGCAGGGTCTCATCGTCCGTGTGGCGATCGCCGGGTCGATCACGACGGCGTGGCTGCTGGCACACGCCCGTCTTGGCGTCACCATCGTTGCGGCGGGAGAAGAGGCGGCGGCGCGCGCGCCGCTGCCGTTGGGATGGCGGGGGGCGCTCATCGATCAGGCCGAAGGAAATCAGGCCCAAGGCCCCGGGCCCAGGGCCCAAGTGGGGAAGAGCGGGAGCCAGACAGATATTCGACGACAAGCGAGAGCTCGCAACTACCGCATGGCACCGGGACCGCAAGGAGATCCAGGAAACAAAAATTCGCTAGGTCTCGGGCCAGATACCGGAACTTCCGGGTTTTCGCTGGGGCCTTCGGCCTTCGGCCTTGGGCCTGATCTTGCCGACGTCCTCGCCATCTTCGCGCGTTGGGGGCTTCGCACGCTGGGAGATCTGGCGGGTCTCCGCCGCGCCGATCTGCACGCCCGGCTCGGGCCGTTGGGAGTCCGGTTGCACCAGGCGGCGTCGGGCGAGGACACGTCGCCGCTCGTCCCCCTCGAGGAACCGCGTCGATTCGTCAACCGGCTCGATCTCGAATGGCCGATCGAGGGGCTCGAGCCGCTCTCGTTCGTACTGGCGCGTCAGTGCGACGCGCTGTCGTCGGCGCTCGAGCGCGCCGATCGCGGCGCCGTCGGCGTGACGACGAGGCTGCGATTGGTGACGCGGACCGAGCATGTGCGAACGCTCCAGCTGCCGTCGCCGATCCGGGATCCGCGCACGCTCAGGACGCTCGTGCTGCTCGATCTCGAGTCGCATCCTCCGCCGGCGGCGATCGATGTCGTCGAGCTCGAGCTCGGCGTCGTGCCGGGGCTGATCGTTCAGGGCGCGCTCCTCACACGCGCGCTGCCGTCACCGGACGATCTGGCGACGCTCACATCGCGGTTGTGCGCGCTCATGGGCGACACACGGGTCGGCGCGCCGGCGCTCGTGGACAGTCATGACGAACGACGGTCGACGATGGAGAAGTTCACGGGTCAAGGCACAAGACAGAAAGCAGAAGGCAAAACATTTCAAGCCCCCAGCCCCGAGCCTCGAGCCTCAGACCCGGCGTTTGTGCCGTGCTTGCGCCGCTATCGGATCCCGCTTGCGGTCATGGTCGATGTCGAGCGCGGCCGGCCGGTTTCCGTGCGATCAACTGCGCGCGGGATTCCGAGCGGCGACATCGTGAACGTCGCCGGTCCGTGGCGGACGTCGGGCTACTGGTGGGCGGCGGGGGGCCAGCCGTGGGACCGTGACGAGTGGGATATCGAGCTCGTGTCTGGCGGCTGCTATCGGCTGGTGCGGGATCGATTCACGGGGCGATGGGAAATCGAAGGAGAGATGGACTGAAGAGCGGTGGGTTCCGGGGTTCCGGGATTCCAAGAACTCCGGAACTCCGGAACTCCGGAACCGATAGGAAGGCGATGTTCTTGGTCTTAATGCCGTGGCGTACATCGAACTGCATACATCCTCAGCCTTTTCCTTTCTCGATGGCGCCTCTCTGCCCGGCACGCTCGTCGATCGCGCCGCTGAGCTTGGGTATCCCGCGCTGGCGTTGCTCGATCGCGACGGAGTGTATGGCGCGCCGCAGTTCTATCGCGCCGCGAAAGCGGCGGGCATCAAGGCAATCGTCGGCGCGGAACTGACGATTGGCGTACGGCCGTCAGGCCCAAGGCCCAAGGCCCAAGGCCCCGGTAACGATCTGCAGTCGAAAGCGGTCCACACTACGTCCGATCCGAAACTTGGGCCTGGGACCTTTAGCCTGGGGCCTGCCCCCTGGACGCTCCCGGTCCTCGTCGCCACCGCCGAGGGGTACCGCAATCTCTGCCGCGTGATCACGCGCGCGAAGCTGCGCGCGCCCAAAGGCTCGTCGGCGCTGGAGCTCGAGGATTTCGCGGGGCACACCGCCGGTCTCATCGCGCTCGCCGGACGCCAGGCGCTGCAGGCCGAGCGTCATGGCGTGGGCGGGCTGGTCGACCGGATCGTCGGTGTGTTCGGCCGGCAGCAGGTCTGGATCGAGCTGCAGCGTCATTTCCGCCGCGACGAGCAGGCGGCGATTCAATCGCTGCTCGATCTGGCCGCGGCGTTCCGCGTGCCGGTGATGGCGTCGGGCGGCGTGCGCTTTGCGACTCCGGAATCGAGGCCGCTCTACGACGTCTTCACGTGTCTCCGTCACAAAACGACGCTTGCCGAGGCTGGACGACGGCTGTCGGTCAACGCCGAGCGGTACTTGAAGCCGCCGGAGACGATGACGCGGCTGTTTTCGGATCTGCCGCAGGCGCTGGCCGGGACGGAGGCGCTTGCCGAGCGGCTGGAGTTCACGCTCGCGAATCTGGGGTATCGCTTTCCGGAATATCCGGTGCCGGCCGGCGAGACGCAGGGGTCGTTTCTGCGTCGCCTGGCGCAGGTGGGCGCGCGCGATCGATACCGGCCGTATCACGATCGCGCCCGCGCCCAAATCGCGCGCGAGCTCGATCTGATCGACCGGCTCGATCTCGCCGGCTACTTTCTCATCGTCTGGGACATCGTCAATTTCTGCCGGCAGCAGGGGATTCTCGTGCAGGGACGGGGATCGGCGGCCAACAGCGCCGTCTGCTACGCGCTGGGCATCACGGCGGTCGATCCGGTCGGCATGGATCTGCTCTTCGAGCGGTTTCTCTCGGAAGAGCGCGGCGAGTGGCCGGACATCGATCTCGATCTGCCGAGCGGCGATCGCCGCGAGCGCGTGATCCAGTACGTCTACGAGCGCTACGGCAAGATGGGCGCGGCGATGACGGCCAACGTCATCACCTACCGCGGCCGGAGCGCGGCGCGAGAAGTCGGCAAAGTGCTCGGCCTCGCGGAAGATGAGATCGACGGCCTGGCGCGGATGATGAGCCAGTTCGAGTTCGTCGATCCCGGGGAGACGCTCGCGCGGAACATGCGCGAGTCCGGCATCGATCCGGACGACGAGCGGTACCGGTGCTTCGCGAAGCTGTGGTGCGAGATGCAGGACCTGCCGCGGCATCTCGGCCAGCACTCGGGCGGGATGGTCGTCTGTCAGGGACGGCTGGACGAGGTCGTGCCGCTCGAGAACGCGGCGATGCCGGGCCGCGTCGTCGTGCAATGGGACAAGGACGACTGCGCGGACCTCGGGATCGTGAAGGTCGATTTGCTGGGGCTGGGGATGATGGCGGTGCTGGAAGAGGCGCTGGTCATTGTCAACGAAGGCCCAAGGCCCATGGCCCAAGGCCCAAGTGAAGAGCAATTTCGAACTTTGACCGTCGAACCTCGAGCGTCGGATGTCGGCAACTCGTCACCTGCAGGCAATTCGACTGAGACAAGCGATTTTCTCGGGCCAGGGGCCTTTGGCCTTGGGCCTGACAAGAGCCTCCAACCCAAGCTCGATCTTGCGCGCCTGCCGCCAGATGATCCGACCGTCTACAAGATGTTGCAAACCGCTGACACGATCGGCGTGTTCCAGGTGGAATCGCGTGCGCAGATGGCGACGCTGCCGCGGCTCAAACCGCAGCATTTCTACGATCTGGTCGTCGAGGTCGCGATCATCCGGCCCGGGCCCATCGTCGGCAACATGGTGCATCCGTACCTGAGCCGCCGGCGCGGCGACGAGCCGGTCACCTACGCGCATCCGTCGCTCGAGCCGGTGCTCAAACGGACGCTCGGCGTGCCGTTGTTCCAGGAACAACTGCTGCGCATGGCGATGGTGGTCGCCGGATTCAGCGGCGGAGAAGCCGAAGAGCTGCGTCGCGCGATGGGCTTCAAGCGATCGGTCAAGCGGATGCAGCAGATCGAAGCGCGGCTGCGCGCCGGCATGGCCCTCAACGGCATCACCGACGCCGCCGCCGATCAGATCGTGCAGTCGATCACGTCGTTCGCGCTGTACGGATTTCCCGAATCGCATGCGGCGAGCTTCGCGCTCATCGTCTACGCGAGCGCGTATCTCAAGGCGCATTTCCCCGCGGCGTTCTACACCGCGCTTCTCAACAACCAGCCGATGGGTTTCTACCATCCGGCGACGCTCGTCAAGGACGCGCAGCGGCACGGCGTCCGATTTGCGCCAATCGACGTGCAGGTGTCCGACTGGACGTGCCGGGTCGAAGATGACGGCTGCGTGCGCCTGGGGCTGATGTACGTGAAAGGGTTGAGAGAGGAGGCCGGTAGGAAGATCGCTGGTGTCAAACTTCGGCCTTCGAACTTCGAACTTCAAACTCCGGACAAGAGTGCTTCCTACGGCCTTCGGCCTTCGGCCATTGGCCTGACGCGGTTCACATCTATCGACGATCTCGTGCACCGCGCCGGGCTGCGACAGGACGAAGGACGCTCGCTGGCCGAAGTCGGCGCCCTGGCGTCGTTCGGCGGCGATCGGCGGACGGCGCTGTGGCAGGCCGAACGTGCCGGCCGTCCGGCCGGGCCCCTGCTCGATAGGGAGAGTGATGAAGAGCAGACGGGAGATTCCCTGCGGCCTTCGGCCCTCGGCCTTCGGCCTGACAAGTCATCTCCACTGCCGTCGATGTCGCTCCTCGATCGCGTGCGTGCCGACTACGACGGCACCGGGCTCACCATCGGCCCGCATCCCATGGCGCTCGCGCGGCCGTCGCTCGCGACCCGCGGCGTTCAGCGCGCGTCGGATCTGCTGCGCGGCCGTCCTGGCCGCCGCGTCCGCGTCGCCGGCGCGGTGATCACGCGTCAGCGGCCCGGCACGGCGAAAGGGTTCGTCTTTCTCTCACTCGAAGACGAAACCGGCATCGCGAACATCATCGTCAATCCCGATGTCTTCGCAATCTACAAGCGCGTGATCGTGGACGAGCCGTATTTACTGGTCGAGGGCACGCTGCAGAATCAGGATGGGGCAGTGTCCGTGAAAGCGGATCGCGTCGAGGGGCTCAAACATACGGGGCCGCGCGTTGATTCGCACGATTTTCATTGAGAGATATCCGAGACGCTGCTCTTGTCGTCTCAAAACGGTAACGCCGTCAAATCTGTAAGCGACTAGACGACTGCGACTCCTCCGGAAGTATCCCAAGTAGTTTAACTGGTGTTTGCACTACCCATCCGGCCGGATCGTCTCGGCACGAGACTTGCCCAGTTCAAAAGCAGTCAAGCAACAACTTGCTGTCGACTAGGCAAGCAATCTAGCAGCACTTTCCGGAAGAACACTTGGAGCGATGCATGCGCAGAGTTGCCGTAAGTGTACTACTCACAATTACCGTTGGATGTGGAGGCAGTGCCAAGCCGTCCGTAACGACAAGTAGCATTTTGGTGGCCGCCTCATCAGACTTACTTTTCATCGGTACAGCGGAAACCTTTACCGCGACGGCAACACTCAGCAATGGCACGACACAGGCAGTCACGACTGGCTCCTGGGGCAGCGACCAGCCCGGAATTATCTCCGTTGAAGCCTTAACCGGTCGAGGAACCGTTGTTGGCGCCGGCCAAACGACGGTTTGGGTTGACTACAAAGGCGTCCGCGGAACGAAGGCGATCCGTGGATTGCCTAACTATCAGGGCTCATGGTCGGGCTCCTATGCTGTCGTGTCATGTTCGCAGACGGGTCAGATCGCCGCCGCGAACCTATGTAATGACACATTC
>JBLNGH010000325.1:0-7383 GCA_050264575.1 Acidobacteriota bacterium
GCCGCAGATACCCCGAGCGGCGCCGCGAAAGCGGCAGAACGATCGATCGCAGTGCTGTTCTTCGAGAACCTGAGCGGCGTCAAGGAGGACGAGTACTTCCGTGACGGCGTGACGGAGGACATCATCACGGAGCTCTCGAAGATCCGGGGGCTGAACACGTTTTCACGTCCGACCGTCCTGGCGTTCCGGGACAAGGCGGTGACGCCCGCACAGATCGGGCAGCAGCTCGGCGCCGCCTTCGTACTGACCGGCAGTCTCCGGCGCGCCGGCACGCGACTGCGGATCAATGCGCAGCTCGTCGACACCCGGACCGACTTCCCGCTCTGGTCCGAGCGATACGACCGTGAAATGCGTGACGTGTTCGAGGTGCAGGACGAGATCGCGCGCAAGATCGCCGAGGCGCTCCGCATCACGCTGTCGCCGCAGGAGCAGGCGGCCATCTCCGCCAAGCCGACCGAGAACCTGCAGGCGTACGACTTGTACTTGCGGTGCAAGAGCTACGCGCGGCGGCTCACGCAGCAGGACCTCGAGTTCGCGTTGCAGATGTTCGAGAGCGCCGTCGGCCTGGATCCGCGGTTCGCGCTCGCCTACGCCGGGATCGCGAACGTGTGCGCGCAGCATCACTACCGTCACGGCTCCGGCTCCGGCTGGCTCGATCGCGCGCGCGACGCCGCCGAGAAGGCCGTGTCGCTGCAGCCGCACCTGCCCGAAGCGCACGTCGGCCGCGGCTGGGTGTTCTACGCGAACAAGCAGAACGACGAGGCGGTCACGGAAGCGCGGATGGCGATCGCGCAGAAGACCGATTGTGAAGGCGTGTACTACATGCTCGGCCGGGCGCTGTTCGCGGCGGGCCGCTACCCGGAGATTCTCGAGATTGCCGACGAAGCGGTCCGGGTGAGCGGATCGGACTACAACATCTACGTGCCCATCATCAACGCGCTGAAGGCGCTCGGGAAGACGGACAGCGAACGTCACATGAACGTCCGCCGCGCCGAAGCGCTGGAAACCCATCTGCGCGAAGTCCCGGACGATGCGCGCGCCCGGATGCAGCTGGCGATCACCTTCGCGTCACTCGGTCGCCCCGAGGAGGCGATGCGCGAAGCCAACCTGGCGACCGTCCTGCGCCCGAACGAACCGACCGTGCTGTACAACGCCGCGTGCACGTTCTGCATGCTCGCCCGCAAGCCCGAAGCCCTGCAGGCGCTGAAAAAGGCGTGGGACGCCGGTTTCAAAGACGCCGTCTGGGCGCGACGCGATCCCGATCTCGCCATCCTGCACGGCGAGCCCGAGTTCGAACGGCTGTATCCGGCGTAGCCGGCGGCGGCTGGCGTCCATCGCCGACGAATCGCGAAAACCCTTACGAATCCAGTAAATCCGACGCGCCTGCCGCCGGCACTCTGCTCCGGTTTCGGGTGGTATTCAAGTTGCACAAGCAACGCCGTGGTCACAGATCTGCGTGACCAAGGAGCCGAGATATGTGGTCTTTGCGTGCAAGCGTCCTCGCGGTCGGAGTCGCCGTTCTGGCCGGATGGAGTTGCGGCGGATCAAATCCGTCGCCCAGCCCATCGCCCAATCCAGGTGGAAATGTCCTGACCATTAACATCGTCGGTCAGCGGGGCGCGCAGTCGTTTTCGCCGAACCCTGCGACTGCCGGCGGGCAACTCGTCGTCTTCCGCAATATGGATACCGTCGAGCATCGCGTGCGGTTGAATGATCTCTCGGTCGACTGGGGCACGATCCAGCCCGGCCAAACCAGTCAGCCGTTCCGGATGCCGGGTGAAGGCTCGAACTACCATTGCGATCTTCACCCGACGATGATCGGCGCCGTCAATCCTGAAGCCGGCGGCACCCCGCCGCCCTGCCAGGGCGTGTACTGCACCCCCTAATCGTGTGCCGGCGGCGCGCCGCGATCAGCCCTCCTCGTCCGGTGCGCCGCCCGATTTCGCGACGTCTTCCTGCTTCACGCGATCGACGTTGAATTTCTGCGCGCTCGCGGTGATCTTGTCGAACGCCTCGTCGAAGTCGATCGACGGCGCTTTCGAAAACCGCGTGTAGTTGACCCGCGAGACGACGAACGATTTCAGGTACGGGCTGGTGAGGCCTTTCTTCTTCAGCCGATCCACCACCGCCGTGACCGCGTCGTCCAACCTCAGAATCCGCTGACCCCGCCGCTCGCGCTCCTTGAGGGCCTTGCCGATCGCGACGTGGAGGAACGCGTCGGTCTTCCTCAGAATCGACTGATACGCGCCGCCACTCAGCCGCGGCCGCTCTTCGTAGGCCACGCCCAGGGTCAGGAACGACGGCTGCTCGAACTCGAAGGCAAAGCTGGATTCGACCGCGTCGCTCGAACCGGCCAGGGCGCGGGCCATCCGGATCGTTTCCAGCGATTTCTCGCGGAGGTTGTGCGCCTTTTCGGTGTTGAGCGCGAGGATCTTGAAGGCCACGTTGGCGTCAGGCACGACGAGCGCCGTCACCGCGCGGTACCCCAGCTTCTTCAAAGCCTGGAGCCGGTGGTTTCCGTTCGGCGTCCAATAGCCGGCGTCCCGCCGGATGACAATGATCGGATCGAGAAAGAGTCCGATCTTCTCGACGACGCCCATCAGGCGCTTGACGTGCGGCTCTGACGCGTCCCGTTGATACGGCGTCGGCTCGACGCGATCGACCGGAAGCGCCGCAAGCAGGAGCGGCTTGCCGCCCACCGGATCGCGGTACCGCGCGAGGACGGCGCCGCCATCGCCCGTCACCTCGCGAGCGAGCGCGTCCAGATCGTGGAGGCGGTCCGCCGCGGTCTCCGGCGCCGTCAGGCCCGTCGAAAGTGCCGTGACTTTCTTGCGGCGAGCGCGCGGTTTTTGAGTCGGCATCCTGCAGTCCTGGCTGGCGCTCGAAAGTCTACTTCTTTCCAGTTCCGCGACGGCGGCCCATCACCGGCCACTCGCCTTCAGTGCGCCGACGTCCCGGCTCGTAAGCCGGTCGATGCTGAGGTCACCGCGGCACGCCCAAATCCAACCGAGGCGCGCGAACCGGCTCGTGCCGTCATAGGCGAGGATGCGGTGACGGTTTGCGGCGCGGTCGGCGCTGAGGTCCTGCTGCCAGACCACGACGTAGATACCCTGCTCGAGGAAATCGCGCCGGTACGGCATCTTCAGGTACGCCGTGCCCTCGAGATCGGCCACGCGGGCCGGCCACCGGCCGGTCGCCTCGTGCGCCTCGTAGATGCTCTGCCCGATGACCCGGAGGTCGAATTGAATGGACTGCCGGGCGCCGTTCGCCACGCCGACCGCAACCGCACCCACGAGTCCGCTCACAATCAGCGCGGTCGAGAGGAGCTTGCGAGAGCCAGCGGACGTGGCGGTGCTCACTTCGTGGTCGCCGTCATCGATGCCCGGTGGCCGGTCGTCGTGCTGAAGTAGTCGATCCACGCCAGACGGATGCCATTCGCGCGATCGATGAGCGCCTGGCTTGGCGTCTTTCCGTGCTCGACGATGACGACCATTCCCGTGTTGAACTGTTTCTGGGCGCGATCGACATCGGGCAGCCGCTGGCCCTCGACGGCGATGACATCCTGGATGGTGACTTTGGTGCGATCGGCTTTGAAGATGGGCCGGCCGGCCGAATCCCGCCCGGCAGCCGCCAGATTCCGAAGGATGAAGAAGTCCGGCACCTCTGACGCGGTGATCAGTCCCATCAGATAGAGATCGAGGTACGACCAACCCGTGGCCGGAACGTAGTAGTCATCGTCGAGCTGCGTGAAGGTGCCGTCGAAATTGTCCTGCCACACGCCGCCGCCCATGGCTGACGCTTCCGTCGGACGTTGAAATGGAAACGCCACGGGCGCGTGCAGGCCGCGCGCCCAGTGCGTCGGTCCGAGTGGAATCGTCTCGGTCCCGATCTTTGCGGACACGAACGCGCTCCAGCGATGCCCCATCTCGTGCGCGATCTGCGAAAGTCCGTAGTTGTACGGCAGGAGCCGGCGATCGGGCGCGCGCTCACCGATCTGGCTCGCGTAAGAGATGATGTTGCGCGTGCTCGTATCGCGAACGCCGTCCGGCGGCCGCTCCTGCATCTGGTTCGATCCCACGTAGACGGGTTGAATGAACTGCCACTGGAACCGGCCCGCCGTGCAGTAGTTGTCGAGCCCCCGCTGTACGGCACCGATACCCGTGACCGCTCCGCCATCCGGTCCGCCGCCGAGCGGCCCGTTGCTCGGCGTGCCCGCTTCCTGATTGTCGACGCGAAAGTCGGAGTAATACGCGAGGAAGTCGAACTTGTCTCCCAGCGCCTGAATCACCGTGCACGTGAGATCGCGCGGGTTCGGCAGCCTCAAATAATGAAACGACTCATAGATCGCCGGGAACGCGCCATCCTTCGAGGTCAACGCGGACAAGTCCTGCTGAGCGCTCTGCACGCCGGAGATCGCCACCGATTGCGGCGCGACGTCGTCCGACGGTGCGCCCGCCTGGCCCGACGCGACGCGCGCAGAGACGAGAACCTTGTCGCGCGTGTGGAATCCTTTCGGCAGCAGGCCTTGCAGCGAGACGGTGTTGCCCTTGATGGTCACCGTCGAAGACGCGCCTGGGCCGGATGCGACATATCGCGCCGGACCTGTGGTCCCGCCACCACGGCCACCCGGAGTCGTTCCGCGAACGGTCCAGACGAGATCGTCGACGGTCCCGCCACCCGGCGTGTTGTTTTTCAGCGTGACCTGATAGGTGAGGCCAGTCAGTCCAGGATCGTTTTCCGGCAACGCCGGGCCGCGCGTTTCGAAGGTGACTCTGAGATAGAGGCCGTCCATCGCTGTGAGACGGAGAGTGGTCACGTCGATGTGCGCGGGCAGCGTTGCGTCGTTGCGGTCCCTCAGCGATGCGATCGGTTTCTCGACGCCGGCGTTCACCAGCGGATACACGCCGACGATGGCGTCCTTCGCCGCCAACTGGTCGTACGACATCTCGATCGCGCCGTTCTTGTGCAGCACCGCCTGAAATCGATTGACGGTCGGGACCCAGGTGAAGTCCTGGATGCCCGCCGCGGGCTCGCTGATGTTCCACGTGATGACGACACGATCGGCGAGCTCCTTCACGTGGCGAGCGCCTGACATTCTTGGCTTCATGAACACGCAGATGGCCGGCTGCGAGTTGAGGAGCTGGCCCGCGGCGACCTGGAGTTGATCGAATCGCCCTATCTGCACGCCGCCGCCGCGGCCGCCGCCGGCGCCACCCCCACCGGCCGCTCCGGCAGCGGGCTGGGCTGCAGGAAGCGGCGCAAACGCAATCGAACCCGTCACGCCGACCGTGAACGCATCCCAGTTCTTCGCGGAGAACGGAAACGAGAAATTCCGGAGCGTTACCAGCGGGCCCGTCATCTCGGTTCCGAATTCCGAATCCCACTGCAATGGGACCGTCTCGACCTGATACCCGGCCGCCACTGGCGAGAACCGTACGGTTCGCTTCTCGAGGTCGAACATGTTCGCGCGGCCGAGGGCGTCGTCGTTCAGCTCGAAGACGATCAGGTCGCCTCGCGTCGTGATCGTGCCGATCGAGCGACCGGGTTGTTGGCCGGCCTGAGCGTGGATCACGTGGTCCATCGCAGCTGCGCGTAGAAACAAGACGCACCCGATGGCTGAGAGCATCGCCACACTACTTCGTCTCATGACGCCTCCAGACTCACCGACGGATCCGAAAGACAAGCGGCTTTTGCCGCCTCAGGATAATCCAGCGTCCAGGCTGTAAGATCCTCTTGTGCCGACCACTCGAGATCTCGTCGCCGTCGATCACGCCCATCTCCTGCATCCCCTGCATCATCCGTCATTCCACAAGGACCCGAAGGTCTGGGTTGAAGGACGCGGCGCGACCGTCAAGGACGCCGATGGCCGCGAGTACATCGACGGTCTCGCCGGACTCTGGAACGTGAACGTGGGCCACGGCCGGCGCGAGTTGGCCGAGGCGGCGATGCACCAGATGTCGGCGCTCGCCTACTGCTCGTCGTACGCGGGCTCGACGAACTTTCCCGCGATCGAGCTGGCCGAGCGGTTGAGTGAGGTGACGTACCCGTCGATCAATACCTTCTACTTCACGAGCGGCGGCGCGGAAGCGACCGACACCTCGATCAAGACCGCACGGTTCTATTGGAAGGCTGTTGGCAAGCCGGACAAGACGAAGATCATCTCGCGGCGGCGCGGCTATCACGGCCTGACGATGGCCGCGATGAGCGCGACCGGCATCCCCGCGTTCTGGCCGATGTTCGAGCCGCGCGTGCCCGGCTTCGTACACATCGACGCGCCCGACCCGTACCGCTTCGTGAGCGATGACGCAGGCGTCTCCGTCGGCGTCGCGGCCGCGAATCAACTGGAGCGGGCGATCCTCGACGAAGGTCCGGACACCGTGGCGGGGTTCATCGCCGAGCCCGTTCAAGGCGCCGGCGGCGTCATCGTCCCGCCGCCGGATTATTTCGCCCGCGTGCGCGAGATCTGCGACACGCACGGCGTCCTCTTCATCTCGGACGAGGTCATCACGGGATTCGGGCGGACGGGCCGGTGGTTCGGGCTCGAGCACTACGGCATCGAGCCCGACATCATGCAGTTCGCCAAGGGCGTGACGAGCGGCTACGTCCCGCTTGGCGGCATCGGCGTATCGAACGCGATCCGCGACGTCATGAACGGCGTCCCGCCCGCGAAACGCTGGATGCACGCGTACACGTACTCCGGCCATCCGACGTGTTGCGCGGTCGCGCTGCGCAATCTGCAAATCCTTCACGCGGAACGGCTGGTCGAACGGGCGGCGGCGCTCGGCGCGCATCTTACCGCCCGACTCCAGCCGCTCGCGACGATGGAGCACGTCGGCCATGTTCGCGCCCAGGGCCTGATCGCCGCGGTCGAAGTGGTGGCGGACAAGAGAACCAAAGCACAGTTCCCGCCCGAGGCGTCGGTGAGCCAGCGGTTGTACGACGCGCTGCTCGAGCGCGGCCTCTACACGCGCGTGCTCTTCGACTGCATCTGCCTGGCCCCGCCGCTCGTGGTGACCGAGGCCGAGATCGATCGCATGACGGCGATCATCGCCGAGGCGATTCCAGCCGTCGCGCGTTAGGCGTGCAGAAATCGTAGCGTCGCTGCCGTTCCCGCCCTACAATACGCGCGGGCGCGCCGCGGACCTCGCGGTCAGCCCGTCGCGCCGCCGGCTCCCCCCGCATCGCGACGTGGAGGGTCCGTCGTGAAAGCTATCATCGTGGCGCACCCAGGCCACGAATTGCGCGTCCATCACTGGATGGAACGAGAGCGGCCCCTCTATTTTTGTCTCACGGAGGGTTCAGGAGGAGCGTCCGAGTCTCGGATGCCTTCCTCGATCCGGCTGCTGGAACGACTAGGCGCGGCAAGCGGCGCGATCTGCGGCC
>JBLNGH010000326.1:0-7719 GCA_050264575.1 Acidobacteriota bacterium
GATTGACTGGGCCAGCCGGCCGAACGGGAAGAACTCGTTCGCGCGCAAGCCGTCAGGTGTGATCGGCGCCTCCCCCGGCAAGATTGGGACCGCTATTGCCCAGCAACACCTGCGCAGCATCCTCGCGTTCTGCAATGCACCGCTGATGAACTCGATCGAAGCGTATGTGCAGTTCACGCCCGGCCTGGTCACGCCCGACGGTCAGGTCACGGACGAATCGGTTGCGAAGTTCCTCGAGCATTACATGCGTGAGTTTCACAGCTTCATCGGCTGCCTGTATACGGTCCTGCCTCGCCGCACGGCGTAGCCGGCCGGAGGAGTCTCACATGACGTGGTTTCTGTATTTGCTTGCCGCGTGCCTCGCGCAGCAGCCGGCCGCGTCGCCCGCGCCGCCGGCGACACCGGCGCTCGACTTCGGCTTCTATCGCGTGGCGGTCGAGCCGATTTTCCTCGCCAAGCGGCCCGGCAACGTCCGGTGCGTCACCTGCCACGCCGGCGGCGCGAGCAGCGCGCTGCGGTTGCAGCCGCTCTCGCCCGGCGCGACATCCTGGACCGAAGAACAATCGCGCCAGAACTTTCAGGCGGTGCAGCGATTCGTGAGCGCCGGCGCGGGCCCGCTCGCAAGCCGATTGCTCACGCATCCGCTTGCCCGCGCCGCGGGCGGCGATCCCTTCCATGGCGGCGGCAAGCACTGGATGTCGCAGGACGATCCCGAATGGCAGATTCTCGCGGCCTGGGCAGCCGGCAAAACGGCAATGGCGCCGTTGGCGACGAAAGTCCGCATCATCCAGACCAACGCGGCGGGGGACAACACGCACGTCATCGATCCAGTGACCAACAAGATCGTGGGAATCATCAATGACATCGAAGTGCCGCACGGCGTGACGTCGGCGCCCGATGGGTCGCGGATCTACATTTCGGACGAATCGCTCGAAACCCTCGACGTCGTCGACGCGCGGACGCTCCGGGTGACGCAGCGAATTCACCTCAGCGGACGTCCGAACAACGTTGCGATTTCAAAGGATGGGCGCAAGGTGTACGTCGGGATTGCAGCAGGGGCAGGCGCGCTCGACGTCATCGATACCGCGACGCTGACGAACGTCAAAAGCATTCCGGTTCGGGGCGCCGTCCACAACGTCTATGTCACGCCCGACGGGAAATACGTCGTCTCGGGATCGATCGGGGCGCGTGTCATCAGCATCGTGGACGCGGCCTCCGAGACGCTCGCGCGCGCGATCGAGCTCGACGCCGGCATCCGGCCGATGGCGTTCGACACCAATCCTGACGGCTCGACCAGGAACATCTACGTGCAGCTCTCCAACTTCCACGGCTTCGCCGTCGTTGACTTCGCGAGCGGGAAGGAGACCGCGCGGATCGAACATCCGCCGGTACCCGGCGTAGAAGCCCACAAGGACGGCCTGCAGGGCGCGCCCGCGCACGGCCTTGCCGTGACGCCGGACGGCAAGATGCTCTGGTCCACGAGCAAGGTCTACGGGTACGCGTATGTGTACTCGCTGCCGGATCTCAAGGAGATCGGACGCGTGTTCGTCGGTCAGCATCCGGAATGGGTGACGCTCACGCCGGACGGCCGGTTCATCTACGTCGCCGCCGCCGGCGACAACACGGTGTTCGTCGTGGACGTGAAGAACATCAAGGAGGTGGCGCGGATTCCGGTCGGCCAGGTGCCGAAGCGAAACGCGACGGCCCTGCTTCAATCGCGATGAAACACGGGAGCGTCGTGTAAGATTCGCCGAACGGAATGGGTGCGATTACCACGCATGTGCTCGACACCGCTCGCGGACGTCCGGGCGCGGGAATCGCGGTGCTGCTCGAGCGGCGGGACATCAATCGTGGAGAGTGGAAACCTGTCGGCCACGGCAATACCGACGAGGACGGACGACTCAGAACCCTGATGCCTGAAGGCGCGCTCCTCGAACCGGGCCAGTATCAACTGATCTTCGACACGCGAACGTACTTCAACGAGCAGGCCGTCCAGACACTCTATCCGTCGGTGATCATCGTCTTCGAGGTCGCGCCCGGCGAGACCCATTACCACGTGCCGCTGCTGCTTGCGCCATTCGGATATGCGACGTACCGCGGGTCGTAGCGCGGCCCTTCAGGGCCGCCTCCCGCCGGGGCTAAAGCCCCAGCCTACCGGTTCAACCTACTGCTTCTCGACGCGCCGGAATTCAACCTTCTCGATTTCTTTCGGCACCGACACAAGATGAAACGGTGACGTCAGCACTTGAGCGGTCATCCGGCCCGGAGACGGTTTCTGTTCCGCGTAGTCGACGATCGCGCTGCCGTCTTTCGCCGTGACGGCGGTAATCGTGACGCCGTATCCGGCCGTTGGCCGCGTTCCCAGAAATACGCCGACGACGATCGAGCGCGAGAAGTCAACCTCGGGCACTGGCCGAGAGTCATGCTCCTTCCAGAGCTTTTGCCACTCAGCCGCCGTGCGGGCGATGACGAGCCGGGACTCCGAGATCTCGCTGCGGGTCCCCTGCGCGACGGTGGTGAATGTCACGGTGCCTGACACGATAGCTTGCGCAAAGAGCGCAAGGAGAATCATCCTGCGATAGTAGCGCAGGTACAGACGAAAGGGCCGCGGGTCTTGATGCGGCCCTTCCGTCTATGAAATCGATGGCACAAACCTCAGGCGCGGGACACGCGCGCCCCCCGGATCGAACTACGATCCGCACGTCCCGGCACAGACCATTTTGATTGCGGCGCCGTTCTTGCTCGTCGTGCCGGTCGCCACGGCGGCCGACTTGAGCGCGCTTTCGACGGCGGCCGGGCCGGCGGTCGGGTGCGACGAGAGGTAGACCGCGGCCGCGCCGCCAACGTGCGGCGATGCCATCGACGTGCCGGACATCGAGGTCGTGCCGCCGCCACGCCGGGTCGAGAGGATGCCGACGCCGGGCGCCCAGATGTCCACGCACGACCCGAAATTGCTCCACGACGCCTCGTTGTCATTGATGTCGGTGGCCGCGGTCGTCATGATGCCGTTCGAGGTGCCGGCGCCGGCGCGCGCCGGAGACGACGTGCACGCGTCCGCGCCGGAGTTGCCCGCGGCAACCGAGTAGAACACGCCGCTCGCGACCGAATTCTTGACGGCGTTGTCGAGCGCCGTGCTGACGCCGCCGCCGAGGCTCATGTTGGCGACCGCCGGCCTGACCGCGTTTGAGGTCACCCAGTCAATGCCCTTGATGACTCCCGAGGTCGATCCGGAGCCGCCGCATCCCAGCACTTTCACGCCGGTCAACGGGGCACCGGCAGCGACGCCGATCACGTCAATCGCATTGTCGCGCGCCGCGATCGTTCCGGCGACGTGCGTGCCGTGGCCGTTGCAATCCGAGTTCGGCCCGCTCGTGAACTTGACGTGACCGACGACATTGAGATCCGCGTGCGAGGTATCAATGCCGGTGTCGATGACGTACACGTTCACGTTCGTCACCGCCGCGCCGCCATCGACGCGGGCGATGCCCCAGGGAACCGTCTGCGCTACGGCGAACATTGTCTCGTCGGCCTCGACATAGTCAACGTCCGGATCGCGTTCGAGCGCGTCGATCTGACGCCCATTCAATCGCGCCGAAAAGCCGCGGACCGCGGCGCTGAACACCTGGTCGGCGCGGAACCCATGCCGGCGTTCGAGAGCCATCACGCTGCCGACGACGTCGTGGTCGAGATAGTCCCAGGCGTCCGGGTCCGCTGC
Organism: Acidobacteriota bacterium; assembly: GCA_050264575.1. Classification (GTDB taxonomy): domain Bacteria; phylum Acidobacteriota; class Vicinamibacteria; order Vicinamibacterales; family SCN-69-37; genus DASQFI01. The sequence goes on from JBLNGH010000326.1 coordinate 3,716, forward strand.
CGCGCGCTCGTCAGCGTGGTAGTTCGGCCCGTTTTTCGCCAGCGAGACGTCACTGCGAAAGACCACGATGACTGGAAAGCTCGCGGCTGGGCGCTGGGCCTCTCCCAGCATGCTGGATGCTGCCAGCACCGACGAGACTGTAATAATGAATGCCGTTCGACGCATTAATGCCTCCGGAAGGTGGGGGTCACGCAAATCACAAGCCAGCCGGATCGGGCTATGTGATGCGGAACGTGCGGCCGGCTGGCCACTCGAAACGTAATCGTCAGACAAAGTTCTTCAGTCGGCGGGAGATCGACGTCGGTGCGAGCTCACATGAGGCCGACGCGTCGCGGAATGAAACCGAATGCAGGATTGATACGTCCAATATGGACATATCCATAATGGTCACATTGCCCGCGCTCAAGCCCGTCGCCTTTCACATCCTGGCGAGCCTGTCGGACGAGGACAAACACGGGTATGCCATCATGCAGGCGATCCGTCAGCTCTCGGGCGGCCGGATTCCGATCCAGACCGGATCCTTCTACCGGCACCTGGGCCAGCTGCTGGCGACGGGACTCGTCGTCGAAGCCGCGGTTCGGCCGGCAGATGACGACCCGAGACGGGGCGCCTACTATCGGCTGACGCCTCGCGGCCGCGAGGCTCTCGCCGTGGAAGCACAGCGGCTGTCCGATCTCCTCAAGGCCATTGGGCCGCTGCGCCCGTCGCGGAAGGGATCGCACTGATGGCCATGAACCGGCCAGCGGCACTGGCGCGCGCCTATGCACTCGTGTTGCTGGCGTATCCCCGGGCCATCCGCGCCCGGTTCGGCGTCGGCATGTGCGACGCCTTCGAGCGAGATCTCGACGCAGTCAGACAGCGCGGAGCCCTCCGCGTCGTGGCGTTCGTTGCGCTGAGCTTCGGCCAGGCGATCTGGTTCGGGCTGCTCGATCGCGTCGGGCATCCGCGACCTGCGACATTCGCCGCTGCTCCAACGAGCAGCCGGAGCGTCCACCTTGGCTCGCTGACCGATCTGCGCGAGGCCTACCGTTCCCTTCGCGCGGCGCCGTTGGTCGTCATCGTCGCCACCGGATCGCTCGCGCTTGGCATCGGCGCGAACACGGCGCTCTTCTCGATTCTGAACAGTCTCGTCCTGAAGCCGCTGCCGGTGCGCGATCCGGACCGTCTCGCGCTCCTCGAGCCTGGATCGTTCAGCAATCCGGTCTGGGAGGAGATTCGAGATCGGTACGCCACGCGCGTGACGGACGGGGCGTTTGCCTGGTCCGTCGAGCGTTTCAATCTCACCGAGGCGGGCGAGATGGATTTCGTTGACGGCATCTACGCAAGCGGTGAAATGTTCAACGTCCTCGGCGTCAAGGCCGCGCTCGGCCGCACCATCGAGATACGCGACGACGCACCGGGCGGAGGACCTGATGGCCGCGTGGCGGTGCTCAGTCACGCATTCTGGAGGCGGCGTTACTCGGCTGCCACCGACGTCATCGGCCGTCCCATCACGATCGAACGCCAGCCGTTCACGATTGTCGGCGTGCTGCCCGCGTCCTTCTTCGGGCCGGATGTCGGCCGGGTCGCCGACGTCATCGTGCCGATCGGCAGCGCGGCCGGGATGCGACGCGCGCAGCTTCGGACGGCCAGCACGTGGATCAACATCATGGTGCGGCTGAAGCCGGGACAGAGGATCGATCAGGCGGCGGAGATTTTCCGCGCGGCCCAACCGCAGATCCGTGTGGCGACCCAGCCGGACGATCGGCGGCCGGACCAGCACCTCAGCGATCCGTTCACGCTCGTCGCGGCCGTGAACGGGCGATCCACGCTGCGGCAGCGCTACGAGACGCCGCTCACGATCATCCTCATTGTTGTCGGCATCGTGTTGCTCAGCGCGTGCGCGAATCTCGCCAATCTGTTCCTGGCGCGCGCCACGGCCAGACAAACCGAGTTCGGGCTGCGGTTGGCGCTGGGCGCGTCGCGCTGGCGCATCGCCAGGCAGCTCATGATCGAGAGCCTGCTGCTCGCACTAGCCGGGTCGGCGCTCGGGCTGCTGGTCGCGCGATGGGGAAGCGCGCTGCTGGTGCGTCAGCTCGCGACGTCGACGGTGCCGGTCGTGCTCGATCTTGCGATCGACTGGCACGTGCTGGGCTTTGCCGTCGCGGCGGCGCTCGTCACGTCGGTGCTGCTCGGGCTCGCGCCGGCAGCCGGTCTGGCACGCATGAGCGAGGGGGACGTGCTCAAGTCGCACGGTCGCGGCGTCATGGGTGACCCGCGCTCGCTCACGCGGAACTCGCTGCTCGTCGCCCAGGTCGCGCTGTCGCTGGTTCTCGTCGTGGCGGCGGCGTTGTTTCTGCGATCCTTCGTCGCGCTCACGTCAGTGCCCCTCGGGTTCGACGCCGAGCATCTGATCGTCGTGGCGGTGGACATCGATCGCCGCGACGGTGCCGCGGCGCCGGCTCCGCGTCTCCCGGAACGGCTTCGCGACGCCGTGGCCTCGGTGCCGGGCGTCGTGAATGCGGCGCTGTCGTACACGACGCCGCTCACCAACCGAGGCTGGAACGGCCCGATCAGAATCTCCGGCGGACCGGCGCAACCCGGCCGGGATCGACTGGCGTGGGTCAATCTCGTGTCACCGCAGTGGTTGTCGACGTACGGCATTCGTCTCATTCGCGGACGCGACATCGGTCCGCAGGATGTGAACGGGGCCGACCGGGTCGCGGTCGTGAACGAGTCGTTCGTCAGGCAGTTCTTTCCGGAACAGAACCCGATCGGTCTGCGCTTCAGCGGCGGGACGGCGAACAATCAAATGCATACGATTGTCGGCATTGTGTCGGATGCGCTGTACCGGTCGCAGCGCGCCGGGGTGCCTCCGACGATGTACGTGCCGTGGGCACAACAGGAGCAGTTCCCGACGTTTTCGATTACGGCGCGCGCATCGGGCGCGCCCGCGGCGCTCCGCCAGCCGATCGCGAGCGCGCTGACGCGTGAAGATCCCGCCGCGGCGTTTTCATTCCGTGGATTCGGCGATCAATATCACGCGACCGTCGTGCAGGAGCGGCTGGTGACCTGGCTCAGCGCCTTTTTCGGCGGGCTCGCGCTGCTGCTGGGCGCGCTCGGACTGTACGGCGTGACGAGCTACACAGTCGGCCGGCGGCGCGCCGAGCTCGGCGTCCGGCTCGCCCTCGGCGCCGGCCCACACGACATCCGCCGAATCGTCCTGCGCCGCGTCGTCTGGCTGGTCGGACTCGGGATCGTCGCCGGCATTGCTCTGAGCCTGTGGGCGGCGCGATTCATCGAGACCCAGCTGTTCCAGCTTCAACCGCGGGATCCCGTGACGCTCGCGGTCGCCGCCGCCGTCTTGTTTACGATCGGGCTCCTCGCCGGCTGGGTGCCGGCCCGGCGCGCCGCGCGAATCGACCCCGTGATCGTGCTTCGCGGGTAATGGCAACGCTGCGCGCCCGTCAATCTGAAATGTCCAATCTGGGAGTCTGCAATCTTGATCGGTAATCGGCAAATCGGGGAATCTGGAATCTATCGGCAATCTCCAATCTATCGAGAATCGGCAATCTGGAATCTACCGAAGGATTGGGCGAATCTCCCGCGATTTCAGATTGGATAGATTTGAAGATTCCCGATAGATTACCGATTGTCGATAGATTTCAGATTGCCAGCTTGCAAGATTGCCGATCAACGATTGCAGATTCCCAGATTGCACATTCCAGATGAGTTCTTTCTCAGTACATCCGCTCACGCCGGCCATTGGTGCGGAAATCCATGGCGTCGATCTCAACCGGCCGCTTGACGCGACGGTCTTCGACGCCATCCGCAGCGCTCTCACGACGCACCAGGTCATCTTCTTCCGTGATCAGGATCTGCCTGTCGAGCGGCAGATTGCCTTCGGTCGAATGTTCGGCGAGCTGGTGGTCCACCCGAACGACCCCGGGCTCCAGGGCCATCCGGAGGTGATGATCATCCACGCCGACGCGGCCTCGAAGCGCGTGGCCGGAGAGCGGTGGCAC
>JBLNGH010000327.1:0-14636 GCA_050264575.1 Acidobacteriota bacterium
TTCACATCGGAGGAAGTGCTCGCTCGCCCGGCGGGGTCAGACCCCGCCACGGCCGCTACACCGAAGTCGAAACCGCTCGTCCCCGGTCTAGTAATTAATCAACCGAATACTGCCGTCGCCCGTGCGGAGAAGCATGTGGAAGCCGCCCTGCCCGAGACGGCCGCGGAGCACGCGCTCGTTGCGCGTGCCGCCGGACATGTTGACGAGCGTCAAATCGCTTCGCGCGCGGCCGTCGGACCCGGGATCCGCTTCGACTTCGGCGTTGAAGCCTTCCGGCAGCTCGGCGGACACCGACCCGTCTTCCGTCGCGACCATCCAGTCTTCGGACATCACCGTGCCGCGCCGGATCCGGAGGACGATGGATCCATCTCCGGATCGTGCGCGGAGAGCGGAAGGAGTACCCGTGACTCGAAGCGTGCCATCGGACGTCCGTGCCTCGACGCGTCCGCTGACCTCCTCGACCTGGATGCCGCCATCGCCGCTTTCAGCCAGCAGCTCGCCGGCCGTCTCCATCGTGCGGATGCTGCCGTCGGACGTGCGAAGCTCGAGCCGGCCCGTCACCCGTTCCACGACAATCGGCCCATCGCCGGTGCGGACGACCAGGTTGGTCTTGCGCGGGACGCTCGCGATGAACTTGGCGCTCGGCGACGTGAACCGGCCGATCCCGACGAAGGATCGCGACCCCGGGTGCCGCGCCTCGATCTGGATGCGGTTCCCGGAGCGATCGGCCACGATTTGGATCTTCGATACCGCCTCCTGATCCTGTCCGCGCTTTTCGACTTCAATCAGGATTTCCGGCCGATCCCAGGAGCGGACCTCCACGGCGCCATCGAACGTGTACAGGTGCAAATCAACCGCGGTTTCCGCGGGGAATCGCTTTTCTTCGCGCGCGATGTACCCCTCCTGATCGATGTTGACGGCACAGGCCGTGGACGCCAGGACCGCCGTCAGGCACAACGCGTGCAAAGGACGATTCATGATTCTGGAAGACGCGTACACAGGTTATAGAGTTCCAGCCTTGACCTTTTTCAAGCCTTTCAGGCTCTCCGGCTTCCGGGCTTTCAGGCTTTCTCCCACACTTTGACTCCGCCAATCCAGGTCTGCGCAACTTGGAGCCGCGAATCGAGCACCGTGAAATCGGCCGTAGCGCCCGGGGCAATGACGCCATGCCCCACGAGACCAAGCTCGCGCGCCGGCGTTGTCGCGCACATCTCGGCGGCTTGCACCAGATCAAGGCCGCATTTCGTCACCAGTGCCGAAAACACCCGATCCATCGTCAACACGCTTCCGGCCATCGTCCCGTCGTCGAGGCGCGCGACATCGGAGACGGTGATTGGTTGACCGCCGAGCGTCGCCTTCGCCCCTGGCGGCAGGCCAGATCCGGCTGTGCCGTCGGTGATCGCCAGCGCCCGCGACGGGCCCTTGGCGGCGATGGCGAACCGCATCACGGCCGGGTGAACGTGGTGACCATCGCAGATGATCTCCACGGCGAGATCCTCGCTCGCCAGTGCCGCGCCGACGAGACCGGGATCGCGGTGAGTCATCGGCCGCATTCGATTGAAGAGATGCGTCGCCTGACGGGCGCCTGACCCGATCGCTTCCTGCGCTTCTTCGAACGTCGCGCCTGAATGACCGAGCGACACGCGCACGCCGCTCGCGACGAGGGTGCGAGTGAGGTCGAGGCCGCCGGGAATCTCGGGCGCGAGCGTCACGGTGGCGATGTCGGCCCGGTGGCGTTCGATGACGTTCAGGATGTCGCGCGCCGTGAAGTCGCCGGAATCACCGATCGAATCGTGACGGGATGCCTGCCTGGCCTCGAAGGGTGTCTCCACGGGCGTGCGGAGACAGCCGAGCGGCTGCGCTCCACGATATTCCGGGTTGAGGAAGTTGCTCTCAAGATGCGCTGGCAGCACGCGCGATCGCGGCGCACCCGCCGTTGCCGTCTGCCGCAGTTCTCCCACCGCTCTCAGAAATCGATCGAGGACGTCCGGCGGGCACGCGATGGACGTCGGGCAGAACCCGGTCACGCCCCAGCGTAGCAGCCGCTCGGCGACCATCTGTACGGCACCCGCACCATCGAGCACGTCGGTGCCGTGGACGCCGTGCACGTGCACATCGATGAAACCCGGCACGACGAAGTGACTGTCCAGACTGACTCGCACCTCGTTCGGCCCGGCTTCCCGCGGCCCGCTGATCAAGTCGACGATGCGGCTGTCTTCGAGCATGAGGGTCTGCCCCGACACGACGCGATCGGGCAGGACGAGACTGGCGCCGGAAAGAAACGTGCGGCGCGTCGGAGTCGAGGCCATGTGGCGCAAACGGAATCGATCAGTCGCTGAAGACGCCTGGCGTGAGCTCGACCTTCTGCCCGCGAAGCGGCAGCTCGGCAGCCGGCGCCGTTCGAAGGAGCGCGCGGTCGGCGTGCCGCAGGAGGCGCATCAACGCCGGCTCATCCGGCGCGGAGCACACGATGACGCCGGGACTGGACGCCAAGGGAAACCGGCGATCGTCACAGAAGTCGTAGTCGAGCGTGATCAGTGTGCGCCCGAACTCGAGCGCGAGCCGGAAGTGCTCCTCGTCCGAGGCCCGGCGCAGCCGATCGTCCTCGAGGACGAAGAGCACATCCCATCCGAGCTCGCTTCGCATCATCGCGACGACGCCCGCGGGAAGGTTCGCGTCCACGTAGACGCGCGGCGCGGCGGCGAGATCGGTGGCGATGGGACGGAGCTGTTCGGCCAGAGAACCCATGGAAATTGGTAATGGGTAATTGGTAATGGGTAATTTAAGAGCTTCTTTTCCTTCGCTTCGCGGCGGCCGCTTTCCCCTGTTTTCGCAGCTCGACGACGAGTGCCTCGCGCTCGTGGTACAGCCCCTTGCGTTTGCGCTTGCCGAACCGGCTCCCGACGGCGTACTCGCAGAACAACGGAAACGCGATCGTCGAGTCGCAGTAGGCGACGACAGTGTCGGGCAGAACGCCCGGGTTGACCTTGCCCCAGCTCACCGCCTCGGACGGCGTCGCGCCGGAGAGTCCGCCCCAGACGACCTGATCGGTCGTGATCTGGATGAAGTAATCGTTGCCGCCCTTCGGGATGCCGTATACCTCCCAGAGCGTCGGCTGCCCCTGCAGATAGAAGTTCTTGGGCGAGCCGCCGCCGAGGATGACGCATCCGTTTTTCTTCCCCGCCAGAATGATCGCGCAGACCTCGTTCACATCGAGATTGGGATCGATCATCAGGCGGCTGTCGTTCATCAGCTCGTGCCACGCGATGTTCATGCCGATCGAGCTGTCGCCGGGCGACGACGTGTAGACCGGCACGCCGAGCTTGGCGGCGCGGGCGACGACCGAATAGTCCTCGCAGCCGGGACGCGTTTCCATCAGGTCGCGTCCGAGCCGGTAGTGGAACTCCGACGTCGCCACCGGTCCCTCCATGCCCGAGCGGCTCAGAAAACCGCGAATGTAACTGTCGGTTTCGAGCAGGACCGTCGCCGGAAACAGCACGTCGTAGATGCGGATCACGCCCGCGGCGTAGAGATCGCGATCGTCGAGGAACGGGGATCCCCGCGTGAGCGTGAAATTCAGCGCGTAGTGGAGATCGTGATAGAGATTCGCGCCCGTGCTGATGAGAAAGTCCACCAGCCCGCGCTCCATCATCTCGTTCACGCAGCCGCCGAGCCCGGCCGGCGTCATCGCGCCGGCAATCGTGAGCCCGATCGTCGTGTCGTTCTTCGGGTCGAGCATCTTGTCGGCGAAAATCCGGCAGGCTTCCGACAGCCGGCCGGCGTTGAACGCCTGGTAGCCGTTCTCGATCAGATTGCGGATGGCGGCGTTCCCGGTCGGCCGGTAGTAAGTGATCGGGCGGCCTGTGAGGTACTTCCGAGGGCCACGGGCCGGCGACCCGGGAGCGCGATGCGGCACGTCGATTTAGCTTACCATCTGGCCCATGGATTCAGGCGGTGCTGTGGGCTTTTCAGTGCAGTTGTGGCCACCAGAATGGGATCCCGTCGCGAAGGTCCTCGGCGTGCTGGTCGGGATCCTGTTCCTCTTCGGGTTCTACATCTGGATGCGCAACCGGCGCCTGCCGGGCGACCACGTGTTCCGGGCGAGCCGGTTGAGCAAAGGCAACCGGCTGTTTCCGGCACAGGTGCAGATCTCACCGACGAGCATCACGCTCTTCCGTCCGCAGTGGATCGGCAAGTTCGAAGAGTCGATCCACATGGCGCATGTCGCGTCGATCAAGATCGACACGAACGTCATCTTTTCGCATTTGCTGATTGAGACGACCGGCGGCCATCATCCGATCGCCTGTCACGGTCACTTGAAACGTGACGCGACGCAGATGAAGAAGCTCATCGAGCAGTATCAGACGGACTATTACAAGACGCAGCCGAAGACGTGATTCATGCAACTCAGAACTCAGAACGTAGAACTAAGAACTTAAGTTCTACGTTCAGAGTTCTAATCTTAAGTTCTAAGTTTGTGTCCGGCAGGTGTTCAGACACCGACAGCGTGATAGCCCCCATCCACCATCAGCACTTCCGCGGTGACGGCCCGGCCGGCCGGGCCGAGCAGGAAGATGGCGGCATCGGCCACCTCGCCGCCGTCGACGGTCCGGCGCAGCGGTGAACGATCGCGGTACGTCTGCAGGATGCTCGAGAAGCCGGCGATGCCGGACGCCGCCAGCGTCTTCACGGGACCCGCGGAGATGGCGTTGACGCGGATGTTGCGCGGGCCCAGCTCGGCCGCCAGGTAGCGCACCGACGCTTCGAGCGCGGCCTTCGCGACGCCCATGACGTTGTAGTTGGGGAACACGCGATCGCTGCCGAGATAGGTGAGCGTCAGCATGCTGCCGCCGCCCCTCTTGTCCATGAGCGGAGCGGCGCGACGCGCGAGCGCAATCAACGAGTACGCGCTGACGTCGAGCGCTTTTCGAAAGCCGTCACGTGACGTGTCGGTGAACGGGCGCGACAGGTCGTCGCGTTCCGCGAACGCCGCGCCATGGACCAGGAAATCGAGGCCGCCGTGCTTTCGATCGATTTCCGCAAAGACGGCGTCGATCTGCTCGTCGGTCGTCACATCGCACGGCAGAATGAGCGGATCGGCAAGCGACGCGCACAGCTCGCGGACGTTTTCTTCGAGCCGCTCGCCCTGGTACGTCAGCGTGAGCGATGCGCCCTCGAGCGCCGCCGCCTGTGCGATGGCCCACGCGAGCGATCGTTTGTTGGCGACACCGACGACAAGGCCGACCTTGCCGGAGAGGGCCGGTGTACTCATGAGCGGAAGGCGCGGGCGTCAGCGAGAGCGCTTGTGCTTCGAGCCGTGACGCCGGCCGGATCGACCACCGGATTCATGACGCCCGTGACCGGGTCCATTTCCGTGTCCCTGCCCTTGACCCTGGCCCTGGCCGTGCGCCGATCGGCCGCCGCCCGGACGGAAGCCGTTGCGAGAAAACCCGTTGCCCCCGTTGCCCTGCCAGTTTTGACGGAATCCCGGTCCGCCGCGGGTGCGGCGCTGGTGCATCGTGAATTCGGGAATCGGCCGCGGCGCCGGAGGCTCCCCTTCGGTCCGCGGGAGCGTCGCGCGAATCAACGGCCGGTGCGCCGACCAGACCTCTTCCGGTCGACCCTCCGGCTGCGTGTCGTCGGCGACGATTTCGGTCGCGCCGTCCTGGCCGGGTTGGTCGTCCCTGTTTTCGTCGCTCACGCCCGGATCATCGGGCGGACCGGCCGCAGCCGCCAGAGGCGGCGGCCTGTCGCCCGATTGCGTTTTTGTCGGCACGAGCTGCGCGGGGCCGGCGTCGGCCAGCACCTGATCGACCAGCGCGGCTGGAGTCTCAGGCTTCTTCCGGCGCGGCACTTTGGCCTCTTTGTAAACGTGTTCGGCGTCACAGGTGGTGCATCGGGTCTGGCGGATGCTGTTGCCGACCAGTGCGACTATGACGTGATTGGTGATGCGTCGCTCTCGGGGACAGTAATCGTCGACTATGTCGCCGAGACGCAGCGGGCGCTGCTCCATTCAGTACTCCCGACGGGACTTCATTTCCGATTCGCTCTCTGCGCCCAGCCGGCTATCTCAGCCGGATTACAGTTTCGGGCGCGCTCGTTCCAGGGTCAGACGCGATTCTGACGCGGGTGGAATTGCGGACGTGCAGGTCACTGGAGGATAGCAACAACCCCGGCCGCAGGGCAAGGGGGGACCGATCGACCCAGCGGAGCGCTGCTTCCACCGTCGCGTCATGCCCCGCCGCCAGCCCGGTAATCGACAACGGGACGACCTCGTCAGGAATTACGCCGTCGCCTTCGAGACGTTGCCCGGTGGACGTCACAAAATCGCCCATCACGTACATGAGGACGTCTCCTGACGGAAGCCGCCTGGTCATGGCCGGCAGCGCCTGGCCCAGCGTCTGGCGGCCGAACACCCGCGCGCGGCCCAGGCTTTGCAGCGCGCCGGCGAAACATTCGGTTGCGCTCGCCGACAGCTCGTCGACGAGGATGGCGACGGGTCCGGCAAACGGCAGCACCTGCCGGCCGTCCGGGGTCGAAAGCCGCGGATTCGTGACGAAGCTCAAATCGCCGACGCGCGTCTTCATCATGCCGAGCGTCTTGGGCTCCGCAATCAGATGACCGGCAAGACCAGACATCATGCCGGCGAGGCCGCCCGGGTTGCCGCGGAGGTCGATGATCAAAGCATCGGCATTCCTGAACTTGTCGATGGCCTGGCCAAACGGCACGTCGATGGCGGTCATCCAGACGTTGAACGAAATCAGACCAACCCGGCGCTTGCCTGGCGTCCGCAACTCCTGCGACTCGAGCCGCACGTTGAGCGGCGGAAGATTGCCGAACGTGACGGTCTGGCCGGGCTCGTCGGATCGCGCGACCTTGATCTCGCGTTCACGGCCGTCGGGCGCACGAACACGGAGCACCGCAATGGATCCCGATGCTCCGTGCAACGCGCGAAACGCGCGCCGCCAGATCTCGAACACGCGTGCGCGGCTGTTCGTCGCCTGGCCTGGCTCCACTTTGATCCACTCGGACGCGGAGTGTCCATCAATCGCGGTGAGAATCTCGCCGGGCCTGAGCCCCGCCCGCGCCGCCGGCGAATCCGGCTCGACCCCGGTGATCACGATGTCCGGGGGAGCGGCGCGGAGCTCGATGGCGACCGCGGCTGGACCCGGCAGCGTGTCGTCAATCGACGACGGACTGAGGAGGACAAAGTGGGACTGCTTCAGCCGCCCGAGCATGTCGCGGATGATCTTGCGAACCTCGTCGGGCGATCCCGCCTGTTGCGCTTTGGGTCGAAGCTCGGCGCGCACGGCGTTCCAGTCGAGCCCGCCGAATTTCGGGTCATAGTACGAGTCGTTGATCGTCTGCCAGACGACGTCGAAGCTCGCGAGCGACGGCGTCGAGTTCCGTGAGGCGGGGGCCTGCAGGAACCCGCCCGCCCACAGCAGCAGGATCCAACTGACCATCACTTGATCAACGCTTTGATCGCCGGCGGCAGATCGAACGCGTCCGCGGGGACGGAATCGTACTCGTACGTATTCACGTTGACGACCTGCTCGATCCCCATGAGGCGCTGCACCATGTTCGCCGGCATCATCAATGCCCCGAACTTGCGGTAGTCGCCGAGCACGCTGACGACCGGCATCAGGCCCATCGGCGTCGCGCGCGTCGCGTCGGTGCCGATCTGGAGACCGCTCTCGGCGTCGAAATATTCGAAGCGCTCGGTACCCGACTTCAGGACGAGCTTGACCTTGTACGCCTGCTTACCCTCGAACGTGACCTTCCCTACCGTCGTGGCTTCGCCGATGTAGTCGGCGCCGTACAACGGCGCGTCGAACCAGGCATCGTCGGCCGCTTCGGCGAGTTCTTTACCCGTCAGGAGCGCGGGGCCCTGCATCGGATCGATGCGCCAGCCGACTTTGCCGTCGTAGCCCGATTCGATCTCGCCGACGCCGCCCACGGTGACTTTCACGCGCTGCTTGTTCGGCCGCGCGGCAATCATGACGAAGTCTCCCGAGACCTGCTGCGCCGGCATCTCGAAGCGGCCCGACGCGCGCATCGATTTCACCGTCTTGAACGAGGCCTCGCCTCCCATGGCTTTCACGTGCTTCGCCAGAAGTTCTTTGGCGGGCGGCAGCGGCGCATCCTGCGCCGCCGGCACCGGCGCGGTCTGTGCGAAAACGAGCAGGGCGGCGACGGCCGGAACAACTCGAACCAATCTCAGGTCGAAACGTCTGAACATCTGGAACTCCTGACACGATAATAGTTCGGTTCACCACCTCGATGCCCACCCGTGCGTCGGGAACTCCACGGAGAAGCGACATGCGCTCGAAGCAGATGGGTGTCCGGTGGCTCGCGGGACTCGCGTTCGTGCTCGTCGCGGCTGTCGCTCCCGTTGCCGCCCCGCCCGGCGGCAACTGGCCGCAATGGCGTGGACCACACCGCGACGGTGTATCGACGGAAACCGGGTTGCTCACCAGTTGGCCTCAGGGCGGACCGAAGAAGTTGTTCTCGGCAAGCGGGCTCGGGCGTGGATTCTCGAGCGTGGCCGTGACCGGCGGCCGGATCTACACGATGGGCGACCGCAACGACGGCCAGTACGTGTTTGCGCTCGACGAGGAAACGGGCAAGCCGGTCTGGGCGACGCGCCTCGGCGGCATTCATGAGGATCCGGACGGGTACGGCGGGCCGCGCGGCACGCCAACCGTCGACGGCGCGCTGCTCTACGCGATCGGCACCGACGGCATCCTGGTGTGTCTCGACTCGGCGACCGGCAAAGAAAGATGGCGCAAGAACTTCGAGCGCGATTTCGACGGCCGGATGATGACCGGGTGGCGGTGGGCGGAGTCGCCGCTCGTCGACGAGGATCGTGTCGTCGTCACACCCGGCGGCCCGAAAGCGGGGATCGTCGCCCTCGACAAACTGACCGGCAAGGAGATCTGGCGCGCTGCGGTTCCGCGCTTCGGACCGAACGGCGCGGACGGCGCCGGCTACTCGTCGATCGTGATCTCGAACGGCGGCGGTGTGAAGCAGTACGTCCAACTCATGGGACGCGGCCTCGTCGGTCTTCGGGCCTCCGACGGCGCGGTCATGTGGAGCAACAATTCCGTGGCCAACGATGTGGCCAACATCTCCACGCCCGTCGTCAAGGACAACTACGTGTTCGCGTCGACCGGGTACGGCACCGGATCGATTCTGCTCGAGATCTCGCCCGCGCCGAACGGCCGCGCCACCGCGAAACAGAAATACTTCCTCGACAGCGGCGTCTTTCAAAGCCATCACGGCGGGTTCGTTCTCATCGGCGACTACCTTTACGGCGGACACGGGCACAACGCCGGGCTGCCGACCTGCATCGAGCTGGCGACGGGCAAGTCCATGTGGAAGCGCGCGCGAAACGCCGGCGCCGGATCGGCGGCCGTCGTTGCCGCCGACGGGCATCTCTACTTCCGCTACCAGAACGGTGTCGTGCTGCTGGTCGAGGCGACGCCGACGGAGTACAAGGAAACGGGATCGTTCGAGATTCCGAACCCGTATACCGTCAGCTGGCCGCATCCGGTGGTCGCGGGAGGCCGTCTTTACATCCGCGAACAGGATGCTCTCCACGTGTACGACGTCAAGAGGTAAGCTAGGGCGTGCTCAAGGGCACGAGACAAGCCGTCGTCCAGCGAATTCAGCCGATCTCCATTCACGGTCAGATGTCGCTCGACGTGTTCTGGTTCGATCCTGAGGATCCCGAACAGGAACTGCGCCACGCGCGGGTGGGGATGGAATCTGCGCCGCGCAATCTCGAGGTGGGCGACAAGGTGACCATGCACTTCGTTATGGGCATGGTTTCGGAAATTACGAAAGTCTAGAAGCCGGGAAGCCAGGAAGCTCGGAAGCCAAGAGCTTTGTGCCTCCTAGGCTCCCGAGCTTCCAGGCTTCCAGACTTCTCTGATCACTGCTTCTTGAACGTCGCCTCCAATCCGAACGCCGGATCGTCGGCGGATCGCGCCGCCAGCCACTGCTGCAATTCCACTCGACTCGCCGCCAGCACAATCTGATCCCGCTCGCCTTTGGTCGCGCGGATTGATGCGGGCAGCGTCTGCTCCGCCATCGCCTTCGCAAACCAATCGAATGACAGCGGCGCGACCGTCACCTCGCGCGGCTCAGCTCCGAACGTGATTCGCACGAGTCCGTGGGCCGGCACGACAAAGGATCCGAAATCCTTGCCGCGCACGGGAACGAGATCGAGGTAAAGGGCCGTGCCCTGTTTGAACAGGTATCCGGTCAGCGTCCCGGTCTCAGTCGGATGGACGTACTGGATGCGATACGACCGCCAGTCGCTGCGCTCGACCGTCACCGTCACGTTGTCGTCGGCGTCGCGCCACGAACCGAGCAGCCGCTCGTCGAACACGATCGACGGCTCGTCGTAGAAGCGGTCAAGTCCGAGCACCAGGCAGCCCTGCGTCGTCACAATGACTGCGATGAGGATGGCCGCAACGCAGAAACTGGGAACCGGCACGCCGGGATCAAGGAACCCCGGAACCCCGGCCGCCTTCGCAACGCTTCGGCGAGCCCCGCCGTAGCTCAAAGAGCGGAGGCGGGAACCTCGAAACCGACAGATCATTCGATCACCCGTCCCCTTGTTTCTGGAATGACGATCCAGAAGACGGCCGCCAACGCGTACGCGGCGGCGGCCACCGACAGCGCCGCCGGAAATCCCCGCGTCTCGGTCAGTCCGCCGACGACGTAGGGCGCGGCGGCGCTGGCGACGCGGCCGATGTTGTAGGTGAATCCCTGTGCGGTCGCCCGAATGTCCGTCGGGTAGAGTTCGGCCGTCACCGCGCCAAATCCGCTGAAGAAGCCCGTGGCGAAAAACGCGGTGACCGGGCCCAGGACGAAGAGCATCCAGGCAGTCTGCGTCGTGGCGTAGAGGAGCACGAATGCCGCCGCGAGCACCAGATAGGCCACGTACGTCACCTTGCGGCCCACGTTATCGGCCACGAACCCGAATGTCACGTACCCGAACCACATGCCGACCTGCATCGCCACGATGAAGAAGTTCATCGCGACGCTGGAGAGCCCGATGCCGCCGGAGTCGGGCGCGAGTCGGAGGTACGACGGCACCCACGTGTTGAATCCCCACCACGCGAACATGGTGCACGCGTTCATGAGCGTCACGGCCACGGTGATCCCCAGCATCGATCCGCCGACGGCCTGCCCGAGCGAGACACGCGTCGTGCGCGCCCTCGCCTGCTGCCAGAGCGCCGGCTCCTCGACGCGGCTGCGAATCCAGAACGCATAGAGCGCGGGCAAGACGCCGACGAAAAACACCGCGCGCCAGCCGAGGCCCAGCACGTCCTGGACGACCAGATTGACGAGGGCCGCGAGCGCGTAGCCGACGGCCCACGCGCTTTGCATCAGCCCGAGCGCCTTGCCGCGATGGCGATCCGGCCAGGTTTCCGACACGAGCGCGGCGCCGCTCGCCCACTCGCCGCCCATGCCGATGCCGAGAAAGACGCGAAACACGGCAAGCTGTGCCGCGCTCTGGGCGAGCCCGCATGCCGCCGTGAAAACCGAGTACAGCAGCACGCTCAACATCAGCGCCCGGACGCGTCCCCAGCGATCTGCCATGACGCCGAACATCAATCCGCCTGCCGCCGACGCGAGGAGCGTGAGTGACTGGAGTCCGCCCGCCGTCCTGCCGTCGATCCCGAGGTCGGTCCTGAGCGACGTCAGGACCAGCGCGTACAGCATCACGTCGAACGCGTCGAGCATCCAGCCGAGCGATGCCGCGATCAGCGCCCGGCGCGCGGTGGGATCGGCCTCACGCCAGAAGAGCATTGGTAATCGGTAATTGGTAATGGGTAATGGACAACCTTGCAAGCACCGCCAACTCTTCTAACCGGCCCATGAGATGCGAGACATGATGTTCTTCAATCACCCATTACCGATTACCAATTACCAATTCCCCGTACCCGCCTCCGCCTGGGGTCTCAATGCGGAGGCGATCACCTGCTCGCAACTGGAGCTGGATCTTGCCGGGCAGCGGCTGTTCGCGCCCGTCACGGATCAGGGTGTTGCGGCCGCTCGCCCCGGGCTGGCCGCCACGCGCGCCGTATGGCGCGCCGCGCCGGCGCTCCGAGATGATGGTCACCGACGCCTCGGTGAGCAGCTCGTACTCGCGCACGATTCCTTCGCCGCCCGGAAAAGCGCCGGCGCCGCCGCTGCCGCGACGCAGACTGTACTGCCGGATGCGAACCGGCAGGTAGTGTTCGATCGCCTCGACCGGCGTATTCCGCGTGTTGCTCATGTGCGTGTGCACGCCCGACAGGCCGCGCAGTCCGCGGCGGCCGCCCATCCCGCCGCCGATCGTCTCGTAGTAGGCAAACGGCCGTCCGGTACGCGGATGCGTTCCGCCGAGCGTCACGTTGTTCATCGTGCCCTGGCTCGCGGCCTGCACGCGATCGGGCAGCGCCTGCGCGAGCGCGCCGAAGACGACATCGGTGATGCGCTGGGAGGTCTCGACGTTGCCGCCTGCGACTGCCGCGGGCCGGCGCGCGTTGACGACCGTGCCTTCCGGCGCGATCACGGTCAGCGGCCGGGCGACGCCCGCGTTGTACAGCACGTCATCCTGGACGAGGCAGCGGAACGCATACAGACACGCCGAGAGCGTCATGGCGTAATTGGCATTGACGCTGCCTGCGGCCTGCGGGTCCGAGCCGGTGAAATCGATCGTGGCCCGCTCCCCGGCAATTCGAATGGCCGCCCGAATCCGAAGCGGGGTTTCACCGAACCCGTCATCGTCGAGCGCATCCTCGAATTGGTAGCGGCCGTCGGGAATCTGCCGGATCGTCGCGCGCAGGACGCGCTCCGTGTAGTCCTGCAGTGCTGCGGCATAGCCCAGCGCGAGACGCCGGCCGTACCGCGCAACCGTCTGCCGCAGCCGCGACTCGGCGACGCGATTGGCGGCAATCTGCGCCGTCAGATCGCCTTCGCGTTCGTCAGGGGTTCGCACGTTGGCGAGGACCAGGGCGAGCACGTCCTCGACGATCGTTCCGCGCCGCGCGAGTCTCACCGGCGGGAGAATCAGGCCTTCCTGGTAGATCTCGCGCGCCACGGGCATCGAACCGGGACTCATGCCGCCGACGTCCGAATGATGCGCGCGGTTGGCGACGTAGAAGGCAGCGCGGCGATCGCGATCGAGATAGACGGGCGAGACCAGCGTGATGTCAGGCAGATGCGTGCCGCCGTGGAACGGATCGTTCAGCATCACGACGTCGCCGGGCTCCATGTCGAACGCGTCGATGGCAGCGCGGACCGACAGCGGCATGGCGCCGAGGTGCACCGGCATGTGATCGCCCTGCGCGATCGTCTCGCCGCGCGCGTCGTAGACGGCGCACGAGTAATCCAGCCGCTCCTTGATGTTGGGCGAAAATCCCGTGCGGCACAGCGTGACACCCATCTCTTCAGCGATGGAGAGAAAGAGATTCTTGAAGACCTCGAAATCGACCGGATGAATGCGCATAGTCGAGAACACGTCAGGCCGTGGGCCCGACCACCACATTTCCAAACCCATCCACGCTGAACCGGAAGCCTGGCGGCACGACGACCGTCGCCTCCGCGCCGGTGATGATCGCC
Source organism: Acidobacteriota bacterium (assembly GCA_050264575.1). GTDB lineage: Bacteria > Acidobacteriota > Vicinamibacteria > Vicinamibacterales > SCN-69-37 > DASQFI01. Next base: position 13,624 of record JBLNGH010000327.1, read on the forward strand.
GGACCACGCGCCCGCGATCCGGGCGCGAGCGCCGGCCATCGATAGTGCGCCGTCTTGACCGCGCGGCCGCCAAATCGCGCGGACTCGACGAACGCCGGCTTCGGGGTCACCCGTCGCCGCGTCCGGACGAACGGCAAGCGCGGTTTCTGGGTGATGCCCGCGGCGCGAACCCGCAACGCCACGATTTCGGTCGCGCGAGCGGGATCGGCGTAGCCGTAGAGCCGGCCGTGACGGCGATCGAACTCCTGGCGGTACTCGTCCGCAAAGGGAACGGTGATCTCGTACGACTGTCCGACGTAGCGCACGTCGATCAGCCGCTCGATGACCTGCCGCTTGCGGTCGAACCCTTCACGAGTCAGATCACCCGTCGCGGCGCTGACGAGTTTCGCCGCTTGTTTCTCGAGAAAGGACCGGCTGATCTCGGCGCTCGACCGCAGGACGCTCACGGAGTAGTCGCGCGTCACGTCGGCGACGAGCATGCCGAGCGCCGACAACACGCCGGCATGTCTCGGCACGATCACGGTGCCGATCTCGAGCCGCTCGGCGATTTCGCACGCGTGCATTCCGCCGGCGCCGCCAAATGCCAGAAGGGCGAACCGGCGTGGATCGTGTCCGCGCTCGACCGACACGACGCGGATCGCGCGCTCCATGTTGGCGTTGGCGACGCGAATGATTCCCTCGGCGAGCTCCATGACGCCGAGATCCAGCCGTGCCGCAAGGTCGGCCGCGACCGCCTGCGCGCGACCGGGGTCGAGCGACATCCGCCCGCCGAGAAAGAACTCCGGATCGAGCCGGCCGAGCAGCAGGTTCGCATCCGTGACAGTTAATTCGGTGCCGCTGCCGTAGCACGCCGGCCCCGGCACCGACCCCGCGCTTCGAGGCCCGACGCGCAAGGCGCCGCCGCTGTCGATGTGGGCGATGGATCCGCCGCCCGCACCGACGGTGTGGATGTCGATGACCGGCAGACGCACCGGAAAATCCCCGATCTTCGAATCCGTTGTCACCGCTACCCC
>JBLNGH010000328.1:0-21616 GCA_050264575.1 Acidobacteriota bacterium
ATCCGGTGAACCCGGCGCCGTGCATAAAGGTCGCGAAGCCGATCCCTTTCTTGATGCGACTGCCTGGATTCTCTTCGTCGAACCGCCGCGTCTTGTCGTGATAGTTCGAGAGGCTCAGCGCGCGATCCAGCAGCTGATCCATTCCCACGGGCTCGCGCATGACCTGGCCGACGGCGCTCGTCTGGCCCTGCTCGATGAAATTGCGCCGTCTGAACTCGTCGGGGGACAGGCCGAGCTTCGCGGCCACCAGATTCATGTGCCGCTCGAGCGCGAACAGGCTTTGCGGCGCGCCGAAGCCGCGAAAGGCGCCGTGCGGCGGCGTGGATGTGGCGACCGCCCGGCCGCGCACCCGCACGTTCGGACAGAAGTACGGACCGGCGGCGTGAATCGTGCCGCGCGAGAGCACGACCGGGGAGAGCGTGCAGTACGCGCCGCCGTCGATGACGAAGTCGATGTCCATCGCGAGCAGCCGGCCGTCGCGATCGACCGCCGTCCGATGCCGGGTTCTCGACGGATGCCGCTTCGTGGTGGCCACCATGTCTTCCGCGCGGTCGTAGATCAACTTGACGGGGCGCCCGGATTTGACGGCGAGGAGCGCCGCGTGCGCCGCGATGAGCGACGGATATTCCTCCTTGCCGCCGAACCCGCCGCCGGTTTCCATCTGAATCACGCGGACTTTGTCGCCGGACAGCCCGAAGAGCGTCACGAGCGCCTTGTGGACGTAGTACGGGCACTGCAGCGATCCGCGGACGGTGATGCGTCCGTCCGCCGAAGCCTCGGCGATGATGCCTTGCGGCTCGATGTACAGCTGTTCCTGCGCGCCGGTGGCGTACTCGCGTTCGACCACGAGATGCGCGTCGTTCCAGACGGCATCCACGTCGCCGCGCCCGACGAGGAATTTCTTGAAGATGTTGTCGGACCCCCACACGATCGTCCTGCCGACGAGCGCCTCGTCGATCGACAGGACGGCCGGCAGCGGATCGATCTCGATCGTGACCGCCCGCCGCGCCTTTTCGACGAGCAGCTTGTCCGGGTGGGCGAGGAGAACGACCGGCTCTTCCGCGTGGTTTACCATCCCGTCCGCCAGGCACGGTTGATCGTCCAGGATGAGCACGACGCGGTTCGGCGGCGGCACGTCCTTCGCGGTGACGATGGTGAACTCGTCCCAGGGAAGGCCCTCGGCGAAGTGGATGTTCTTGATCCGGCCGCGCGGAATCGGGCTTCTGACGGTGACGCCGTGCAGCATGCCCGGCAGCGTGACGTCGTCGACGTACTGCGCGCGGCCGGTGACCTTGGCGCGGCCTTCTTTGCGGGGGACGGCTTGCCCGACGAAACGCGGCGGCATGCTGAAGGAATTCTATCGTCGGCGAAAAGCCGTGAAGCCTGGAAGCTAGGAAGCTTGGAAGCAAGAACTCTTAGCTTCCAGACTTCCCGGCTCCCCGGCTTCCTGGCTTCCAGGCTTACCTAAAACACGAACTTCACCGCCAGCTGTACCTGCCGCGGGTCGCCGACGCCGGTGCGCAGGTAGCCGGAGAAGTCGAAGAGCGCCGGCGTCGTCAGCGGGTTGATGTTGTTCGCGTTGTTGAACGTGTTGAACATCTCCAGCATCGGGATGATCTCGTAGCGCGGCCCGATCTTGAACGGCCGGAGCAATCGCCAGTCGAAGCTGAAGTACTCGTTGTCCTTGCGTTCGCCGTTCCGGCCGCGGTCGACGCCGTTCAGGACGCGCGGCGACGCGGTGATCGGCTGCGCCGATCGAGCTTGCACCCGCGTGTTGAGCGACAGGGCGTACGGCAGCTCGAAGAACGCGAAGAAATTGAACTTGTGCCGGATATCGCGGTCGGAGTACGAGTAGTCCTTTTCGAGGTCGAACAGGTTGAAGCTGCGGTCCGTGAACGGGTCGCGCTCGTTGCTGTCATCGTCCTCGTCCTTGGCGAGCACGTAGTTCGCTTCGAGCTGGTACTTGTCTGCGAACCGCTTGCGCACGCCGAGCGTCAGGCCGCGATAGAGCGAGCGGCCGCGGCTCGTGGCGACCATGACCTCGCCCAGCCGCGGTCCCCAGGGTGGGACCCCGAGGTACGCCATCACGTCGCCGGTCCCGCCGTTTGCCGTGCTGTCGTCGCAACACACGGGGCCCGATCGGTTGTAGTTGAGAAACCGGGTCAGGTTCGTACCCTTCGTCCAGATGAAGTCGACGTAGCCGGCCCAGTTGGGGATCAGCTCCTGCTCGTAGGAGATGTTGTACGAGTAGATGTGCGGGTTTTCGTAGTCGCGATCGAAAACCCGGACGCCCGAGAAATCGGGGAACTGGCCTGGCGGAAGTGAAGGGGGACTGACGACTCCAGGATAGACGGGCATCGGTACGCCGAAACTCGTGAGCAACGCCGTCTGCAGGAAGATCGTCTGCTGCTGCACGCCGTTCGTCGTGACCGATCCGACCTGGCTCAGCATGTTCTGCCGCGCGGAGAACGTGCCGAAGTTCGTGCGCAGCACGGACTTGCCGTTGCGATGGAGATCCCACGCCAGACCGACGCGCGGCTGCCACATGCTCAGCTGATCCGGAATCGTGCCGTCGCTCGGGAACGTGGGATCGCTCAGGAACGTTCCGTACGCCGTCGTCCTCGGATCGATGGTCGCGGCCATCAGCTGGGCATCCCAGCGCAGCCCGTAGTTCAGCGTCACCCCCGGTTTGACCTGCCATTGGTCCTGCACGAAGAAGCCGAACTCCTCGTTCGAGATGTTCGAGGCGCCGGCCGCGTCAGTCGCCGGACCGCTCGGGCCGGCGGCCTGCAGATACAGCAGCAGCGGTCCGCCGGTCGGCGTCGTGCCCGCGGGGCACGGCGTCGGCGCGGTCACGTACCCCCCGCCCGAACACCCGACCGTTGATGGACCGAATCCGCCAGGCGCCGGGGCCGACGAGTAGCGAAGGAATCCCGTCACGCTGTCGAAGATGTAGCGGCTGGTAAAGAAGCCCCGGAAGATCTGGTCGTTCACCGTGTGAATCCACTCGCCGCCGACTTTGATCGTGTGCGCGCCGGTGACCCACGACATGTTGTCCTTGAACTGCATCCGCCAGATCAGCTCGTCGACGTTCGGCTGGAGGAAGAACGGGTTGCCGAAGCGGAAGGTCGGCACGAAGCCCATCCCGGTGTCCGCCGCGAGGTTGGAAGGGGTCGCGCGACGTGGTCGCGACTCACGGGAGTACGTGAAGTGCGCTTCGTTCAGGCGGTTCGACGACAACGTCGTGAACCAGTTCGCGTTGAAGACGTTGATGCGCGCCGGGTCGCCTTCGATGCCGTTGGCCGACGTGCCGTACGTCGCGACGTCGAACGTCTCGTTCTCCTTGCGCGAGTGGTTGAAGTTGTACGACACCCCCAGCCGGTTGTTCGGATTGAGGTTGAAGTCTCCCTTGAGGAGCAGCGCCGCCGTCTTGATCGGGTGGGGAATCGTCTGGGCCTCGTTCATGCCGAGCCGCGACTGATAGAAGTTGAGCAGCGCGACACGCTGGCAATCGGGTTCGGCGTTGATCAAGGACTCATTGGCGCCAATCGTCGGATTCGAGATCGGGCAGGGCGTCCCGAGCGGGACGCTGAGATTCGGCCGCGTGAAATCGCCGGTGATCCCCTCGATCGCGCCAAAGTAGAAGGCCTTGTCCCGCTGGATCGGCCCGCCAATCGTCCCGCCGAACTGCTCGCGATGAAAGTCCTCGAGCTTGGTGCCGTCGGAGAGGTCGCCGGTCAGCGCTTCCATGCGCTGAAAGTGAAACAGCGTCCCGCGCACGTTGTTCGTGCCGGACTTGGTGATGACGTTGACGATGCCGCCGGCGGTGCGGCCGAACTCGGCGGGCGCGCCGGTCGCGATGACCTGAAATTCCTTCACCGCGTCGAGCGTGATGTCGATGGGCGCGCGCTGCCCACCCGCCTGCTCGCCGAAGAACCCGTTGTTGTAATCGCCGCCGTCGAGGCTGACGTTGTTGAAGATGCCCCGCTGGCCAGCGAACGAGATCTCGTCGCCGTCAGGGCCCTGCACCACGGCCACACCGGGCGTCAGCGTCAGGAAGTCCTCGAATTTGCGGCCCAGAATCGGCAGCGTGCTGACCACCTTTTCGTCCAGCGTCGACGCCACGCCGCTGCGCGTCGTCTCGATGATTGGCGTGCCGGTGACCGTCACCGTTTCCTGGACGTTCGAGACGTTCAGCCGTGGAGTCAGGTTCACCGTCTGACCAACGGTCAGGACGATGCCATCGCGGACGACGGTGGAGAAGCCTTGCAGCTTGAACGTGACGGTGTAGTTGCCGGTCGCCAGCTGGAGCACGATGAAGCGGCCCTCGGCGTCGGTCACCCGACTCTGGGTGATGTTCGTATCGATGTTCTTGACGTCGACCGCCACGCCGGCGAGCACCGCGCCCGTGGCGTCCGTCACCGTGCCCTGGATGACGCCGGTCGTGATCTGGCCCTGAGCGAAAACTGAGCTGGCAAGTGCAAGTGAAGCAATCAGCAGCGTGCATGTTCGCCACTGCATGGGGAACCTCCCGGTGGAGAGAACGTGCAGAATGCTCCGCAGCTTAGTAACAGGCTTGCAGCGGGTCAAGACGGCAATTTCGGACACACCACGTACGGGCGACCTTGATCTGCACCAACGTGAGCCGTAATGATGGCCGCCATGACCCAGTTCGATTCGCAGAAAGCCGAGGCCTTCAGCAGCCGCCTCATGGGGCATCTGAACAGCGGCGCGCTCTGTTTGATGGCGTCGATCGGCCATCGCACGGGACTCTTCGACGCGATGCGCGACCAGCCGCCGCAGACGTCGGAAGCGCTCGCGCGGCGCGCCGGGCTCAACGAGCGGTACGTCCGCGAGTGGCTTGGCGCCATGGTGACGTCCGGCGTGGTCGATGTGGATCCCGCGACCGTGACGTTCAGCCTGCCGCCGGAGCACGCGGCGTTTCTGACGCGCGCGGCTGGCGCTGACAACATCGGCGTGTTCACGCAGTACGTCGCGCTCCTCGGCAGCGTGGAGGACGACATCGTCGACTGCTTCAAGAAGGGCGGCGGCGTCCCGTACGAGCGGTTCCCGCGCTTCCACGACGTCATGGCGGAAGACAGCGGACAGTCCGTCCTGTCGGCGCTCGAATCCCACATTCTGCCGCTCGTGCCCGACGTCGCACGCCGCCTGGCGCTGGGAATCCGGATGCTCGATGTCGGCTGCGGCCGCGCGCGCATCCTGATCCGTCTCGCGGAGCTGTTTCCGAAAAGCCGGTTCGCCGGCATGGACCTGTCCGCCGGCGCGATCAATGCCGCCCGCGGCGATGCCGCCGCCCGGGGACTGACCAATGTCGAGCTGATTCCGGTCGACCTCAGCAATTTCGACGAGCAGGCCGAGCCCGAGTCATTCGACTTCATCACGACGTTCGACGCCGTGCACGATCAGGCGCGGCCGTTGAACGTCCTCCGCGGCATCCATCGCGCGCTGAAATCGGACGGCGTGTACCTGATGCAGGACATCAAAGGATCGAGCCACGTGCACAAGAACGTCGCCCACCCGTTCGGACCGTTTCTCTACACGGTCTCGTGCATGCACTGCATGACGGTGTCGCTGGCGCAAGGGGGCGAAGGGCTCGGGGCGATGTGGGGCGAGGAGAAGACGCGCGAGTACCTCGCCCGGGCCGGATTCCGCTCGGTCGACAAGCACGAGCTCGCGCACGACATCCAGAACAACTGGTACGTGGTCAGGAAGTGACCGGGGCTATCGGCGGAGTTGCTGCAGCAATTGCAGCGCCTCGGGCCAGCCTGGACGGAGTTGGAGCGCGCGCTGCAGGTAGCGATCCGCGACGAGTGGCGCGCCGGCACGTAGCGCGAGTTGCGCCACCTGAAAGCAGCTGTCGGCGGTGTCCTCCGGCGCCGGCGAATACGTCCTCAACAGCGCCACCGCGCCGTCGCGATCTCCGATCGTGAGCATCGCATTCGCCAGGGCGTACCGCGCGCCGGGAATTGGCACGCCCGCCTCGACCGCGCGGCGCAGGTGTCCCAGGCCTTCCGCGGCTCGCCCGGCGCTGATCTGCGCCATGCCGAGATGGAACTCGGTAGTCGGATCGCCAGGCCGGAGCGTGAGCGCCTGCTCGAGCTCCGCGGCCGCTGCGTCGGGTTCGCGCTGATTCATGAAGATTTTCGAGAGCCGGAGGCGCTCCTCGTAGCGGCCGTCCTCGATTTGGAACGGCCACCCGGCGACGGCGGCGCCAGCGACAAAGAGGACCGCCGCTGCCACAGCAGAGGCCGGAGGACGGAGGATAGAGGAGGGTTGCCGGAAAGCCTGTAGCAATCGATCTATCGCGACACCCGAAAGGATTGACAGCGGCACGAATAGCGGCAAGCGATAGCGTTCTGCGACGAAGAACAGCGCGACGCTGACCGCGTAGCATGCCGCGAACCAGACCAGCACCACCGAACCGGTGCCGAACCCGGAGGACCCCGAGCCCGGAGAACCCGAAGAACCTGTGACCAACAACGCCGCCCCGACAAACCCGAGAGGTACGATCAGCCACGGTCCGACGACCAGCCACTGCAGCGCGCTGCCGGTGTCGTGCGCGTAGTACGGGTAGCTGTAGTCCAGCCACTGGTGACGTGCGTTCAACGTGAGCGCGAGCTTGCGGATGAAAAGCTTCCCCGCGGCGGCGGGATGTTCCCGAATCCATGACAGCGCCAACCCGGTGAAGTACGAGGACACTCCCGCATCAGTCAACGGATGACCCACTGCGGCCTCCGCCACCTTGCGCGTATCTTCCGCCTGCCCCGCCATGTTCGCCTGAACGCCGGGCACGGCGACGTACTGCCCCGTCGCGTGCGCATTGTTGCCGATGTAGAAGTTCAGGCCGCCCTGTGACGACGTGAGCGCCAGATCGTGGGTGACGATCGCGTTGCGGAGGACGACGGGAGCGGCCGCAATCGCGATGCCGGCGAGGAGCCACATCGTCGCGCGCCAGCGACGAGCGACGAGCAACGCCACAATCACGCCGGCGAGTGCGACAACGACGTTCGGTCGATTCAGGAATTCGAATCCAAGAAAAACGCCCGCCGCCCCTGCACGTTGCCGCGCCAGACACGCCAGCGCCGCGGCGGTCAGGAACACGTCGATCGACGACTGAAAGACGACGATCTCGTAGAACGTGAAGACGCCGGTCAGCGCGGCGAGCGCCGCGGCAATCCAGGCGGCGCGCTCGCCGAACCACACGCGCGCTGACGAATAGATGCACCATACCGCGGCGGTCCCGAGCGCAATCTGGAGGCCGCGGACGGCGGTGAACGAATCAGAGACTGCGAGGCCGGCCGCGAGGAAATAGACGTAGAGCGGCGAGAGATAGTAGAGCCCGGGCCCGAGCAGCACATCCCCACCGAGCACGCGGCGCGCGAGCGCGACGTACTCGGACGAATCCACGTCAGCGCCCGGCTCGAGCAGCGGATGGTGCTGCAGTTGCGCGAGCACGATCGCCTTGCCGGCGAACACCGCCGCCAGAAAGAGCAGCAGTCCCCAGTTCCAGCGCGGCCCGCGCTCGATCGGCGTCACGCGGCGCTTCGGCGCTCTTCCCCGGCGTTGCCTCATGCCCGCCTGTGGTCAGGAAGTGACCGGGACCTGCCATCCGCCGATCGATTCGGTCAGCTGATCCGCTTCGGGCGGTCCCCAGGCGCCGCAGTCGTAGTCCGTGACCGGCGTATCCGTACCCAGGATCGGATCGACGATTGCCCAGGCCGCTTCGACGACGTCCTGACGCGCGAAGAGGGCGGCGTCGCCGTCCATCGCATCGCCGATCAGCCGTTCGTACGCGTCCATCTCATCGCCCCGGGGATGATGGACGAACCGAAGCTCGGTCTCCTCGCCGACCATCGCCTCGCCGGGCTGTTTCACGCGCGCGCCCACCGCGATCGTGACGTCGGGGCTGAGCCGGAAGCGCACGTAATTGCCGCGGCCCGGCGCGAACTTCACGAGCGGCGGATGCTTCAGGTCGACGACGACCTCCGTGGTCGTCATCGGCAGGCATTTGCCGGCGCGGAGGAAGAACGGCACGCCCTCCCATCGCCACGAGTCGATGCACAGCCGCACGGCCGCAAAGGTTTCGACGCGCGAATCCGGCGCGACGCCGGGCTCCTGGCGGTATCCGCGGAATTGCCCGCGCACGAGGCTCGCCGTGTTCAGCGGGCGGATGGTGCGAAAGAGCTTCACCTGCTCGTCGCGGACCGATTCCGGGTAGCCGACGATGGGCGGCTCCATCGCGAGAAAGCCGAGAATCTGCAACAGGTGGTTCTGAATCACGTCGCGGATGGCGCCGGCTTCCTCGTAAAACTTGCCGCGCCCTTCGACGCCAAACGACTCCGCCATCGTGATCTGCACGGCGTCCACGTAGTTCCGGTTCCAGATCGGCTCCAGAAACGTGTTGGCAAAGCGGAAGTACAGGATGTTTTGAACCGGCTCTTTGCCGAGGTAGTGATCGATCCGGAAGATCGCCGACTCGTCGAAGACGCGATACAGCGTTTCGTTCAGCGCTCGAGCCGAGGCCAGGTCGCGGCCGAACGGCTTCTCGAGCACGACGCGTGCGCCCTTGGCGCAGCCGCTGCGGCCGAGCGACTCGACCACCACCGGAAAGATGCTCGGGGGAATCGCCAGGTAGTGCAACGGATGCGCGGCGCCGGCGAGCGCCTCGTGAAGCCGATCGAACGTGGCGGGGTCCTGGTAATCGCCGCCGACGTATCGCATGAGCGACACGAGCTTGGCAAAAGCGGCTGGATCGGCGCCGCCGCCGTGCTTCTCGAGGCTGTCGCGGGCCCGCGCCCGAAGTTCGTCGAGGCTGCCGCCGCGCGCGACGCCGATGACCGGGACGTCGAGGGTGCCGCGGCGAATCATCGCCTGGAGCGCCGGAAAGATCTTCTTGAACGCGAGGTCGCCGGTGGCGCCCAGGAAGACGAAGGCGTCGGATCGCTCAGCGGCCATGCGGCGAGGTCTGCTCCACGTGGCCGCCGAACGCAAATCGCATCGCCGACAGCAGCCGGTTCTGAAAGTCCGCGTTGCCGCGCGAGGTGAAGCGCGAGAACAGCGATGCGGCCAGCACGTCCACCGGGACGCCTTCTTCGATCGCCGCTTGAATCGTCCAGCGTCCCTCGCCTGAGTCCGCCACCCTGCCGCTGAACCCGTCGAGATCGGGCTTGTCGTGAAGCGCGCGGGCGGTCAGGTCGAGCAGCCACGAGGCGACGACGCTGCCCCGGCGCCAGACTTCCGCGATCGCCGCCACATCGAAGTCGTACTGGTAGTACTCCGGATGCCGCAGCGGGGTCGTTTCCGCGTCGGCGGCGTGGCTTCGCGCCCCGACGTTGGCGTGCTTCAGGACGTTGAACCCCTCGGCGTAGGCAGCCATCAACCCGTACTCGATGCCGTTGTGCACCATCTTGACGAAGTGGCCGGCGCCGTTCGGCCCGCAGTGCAGGTAGCCGCGCTCCGCGGTGCCCGTCGGCGGCGCGTCGGCCGCGGTCCGCGGAACCGAGCCCGGGCCCGGCGCCAGCGCCGAAAAAATCGGATCCAGATGGCGGACGATTTCCGGTTCGCCGCCGATCATCAGGCAGTACCCGCGCTCGAGTCCCCACACGCCGCCGCTCGTGCCGCAATCGACGTAGTGGATTCCCTTCGGCGCCAGGCGGCGCGCGCGATCGACGTCGTCGCGATAATGCGTGTTGCCGCCGTCGATGATCATGTCGCCGCGATCGAGGAGCGGCTCGAGATCGGCCAGCGCGTTGTCGACCACGGCGGCGGGCACCATGAGCCAGATCGCGCGCGGCTTGTCGAGCGCGCGAACGAACGCGTCGAGGCTGGCTGCGCCTGAGGCGCCTTCCGCGGAGAGCGCGCGCACCGCGTCCGCGGATCGATCGAACGCCACGCATGCGTGGCCCGCGCGCAGGAGGCGGCGCACCATGTTCGCGCCCATGCGCCCGAGACCCACCATGCCAAGCTGCATTCTGTGTCTCCTGAAATTGTGACGTGGTGATGTCGTGATTTGGTGATTTTCAGATCACTTGTCTTCAATTCACCATATCACCACGTCACCACATCACCACATGCCAGTGTCAGAAGGTCACGCGCAGTTGTTTCCCGGTGTACACCACATCCTTCGCCGTGCCGCCCGGCATGACCATGACTCGAAAGCGACGCTCGGCGACGATGTTGGTGGCGCCCCGGGGCGGGCCGGGCTCGATCGTCAACCGGCTTGCGGCGTCGTTCCAGATCAGCCGGGTCCACGTGCCGCGGCCGCCGAGGTACTCCTGACTGATCCCGTCGTCGTCGTAGAGCGTGAACTGGCCGTCGGCGCCGCGATACACCCGTAAGGTCGTCGGTTCGGTGACCGCCTGACCGGTGTATTGGCGAATGGGATCGAGCGGAATGATCGCACCGGCGCGCACGAAAATCGGCATTGTCGCCAGGTCCACCTTGGCCGTCACCTCATCGCCGCCGCGGCCCCGTTGATTCGTCCACCAGTCGTACCAGTCGTCCCCCTTTGGCAGATACAGGCTGCGCGCGGCCGCTCCCTTTTCATAGACGGGTGCGATGAGCAGATCGCGTCCCCATAGAAACTGATCGCCGATGCCCCGGGCGCGGGCATCGTTGGGATAGTGGAGCCACATCGCGCGCATGAGCGGCAGGCCTGCGTCGCGCGCCTCCCATGCCAGCGTGTAGGTGTAGGGCAGCAGCTGATAGCGAAGCTCGGCGTATCGCCTGGCGATCGGCTCGATCGCCGGATTGTTCAGTTCCGACGGCAGGATATTGCGCGGGTCGTCGGGTTTGATCGGCGCGTTGGTGTTGCCGTACTCGCGAGGGCCGACGTCGCCGAGTCCCCAGCCCCACGGCAGGCGCATGTGCCAGACGCGGCCGTGCGAGCGGAACGATCCGCAGAAGGCCGCGAACTGAAACCACCGGGCGTAGAGCTCGCCCGTCAGCTCGCTGTTCGGATAGAAACCGCCAATGTCCGATCCCCAGTACGGACCGATGCTGAGCGAGTAGTTGAGGCCCACCGCGATCTGTGCTTCCAGCGTTTTCCACGAGGAGTCCGTATCTCCGGACCAGACCCAGCCGCCCCACTGCGCGATGCCCGGATATCCGTTTCGCTGCAGGCTCCAGGGCCGGACGTTCGGGGTCGTTGACAGGCTTCCCTGGTAGTACAGCTGGAAGCGCTTGATGCGCTCGAAGAGATTGAACCAGTCGCCTTCGTCGGGCCAGAACGCGTCGATGCCCGCCTGCACGAGCGGGACGTGCTGCTGCCAATAGCGCTGGATGTGTGAGCCGTCCACCACCTCGCCGGGCCGGGGCGGAATCGTGCCGTGCAGCGTGGGCAGCCGGTCCCGGTCCCACGGCACCATGTGCACGATCACTTTCACGTGACGCGCGTGCATGTCGTCGAGCACGAGCTTGGGATCGCGCTTGAAGACGTCCGGATTGAAGTCGAACGACGGCTGCCGGGTATTCCACCCGCGTGGCGCGAAGCCGGTGCCGAGATAGATGACCGCGTCGATCGGAATCTGTTTGGCGCGGAACGTGTCGACGATGTCGAGGATTTGCGTCTCGTCTTCGAGCGTGCGGTGCGACTGCATGTAGCCGAGCGCCCACTTCGGCGGCAGCACCGCCGGGCCGGTGATGGCGGCGAAGTCCTTGAGGGCGATCACCGGATCGTGCGCGTCGAACACGAACACGTCGAACAGACCAGGCACAATCGTGTCGATCGGCGGGAGCCCCTTGCCCAGATTCTGCTGCTGGTTGCGTTCGTTCTGCGGAACTTGATCGGCGGGCGTCGGCTTCCACGGCAGCAACCTTCCGCGATCCGGCTTCTGCAGATCGACCTGGACCCACGGCGTCGCGACGAACAGGCCCCAGCCGGCGGTGCCCAGCAGCATCGGCGCCGGGTTGCGCGAGCCGTACATGTCGCTCTGCCAGCGTGGCTCCATGGTGTCGAGCTTGCCGCGGCGATCGAACTGCACCGGCTGGTCGCGCCACGGCCGCCCTTGTTCGGGCCGCGGTCCGCCTTCACCCATGCCGAGCACCGGCTGATCGTCCAGTCTGAATGCCATCGTCCCGTCGTTTTCGAACACGAGTTCCTGGACGGTATCGCCTGCGGAGTTCTTCACGCTCACGGTCAGCGGATTCGGCCGGACCTCCACGCGCAAACCTACAATCGCGCGCTGCACCGGGCTTCTGACTTCACGAAGGCTGATCGCCGGCGCCGCGTACGTACGATCGATGACGGATGGCGCCGTGGGGAAGTCGGGTTTGAAGGTGAGCGGTTTCAGCGTCACGCGGATCGCGCGCTCGCCGGCGACGCGGATGTCGAGCTGCGCCGGCTGGCCCGCCGCGGTAATTTGGGAGGATTGGCCCGCGGGGGTGCTCGAGAGGACACCGACGATGGCCGTGACAGACCCGGCAAAACGCGTGTACGTCATTCGCAGGCTCGCTTCGTGTTCAGCCCGTTATCATACGAGCAACCGACTGGTGGGGCGCGATGAACCGAGTAGTCCTGGTCGCTGCGATTGCCGTCACCGCGTGCACGAGCCGCGACGTGGCGCTGCTTCCCGATGGCCTGTGGGTCAGCGTGCATGACGCGAACGATCGACGAATCGGCGGCTTCGCCGTCCGAACCGAACGCTATCTTCCGACCATGGAACTCGGGCCGATGACGATTCGACTCGGCAAGATCCGGGGGACGTAAAGGCGGCCGACGCTTCCGATCGAGTGCCTCATCCGTTCGCGAGCGTCAACCGGACACGCCCAGCAACGCCGCCGTCTTCTTGACGTCCTTCGGCGCCACCCAGAAGATCGCGCCGTACCGGCCGTCGGCGACGCTGACCGCATCCATTGCCGTCAGGCTGATCTTCGCCGCAGCCAGACGGCCGAGGAGATCGGCGACCGCGCCGACACGATCGTCGCCTTGCACGAGGAAACCGCGCTTGGGCCCGGCGACTTTCCATTTGGCCTGCTTCGCGACCTGTTTGAAAGCGGCACCGTCAGCAGGAATGAAATCCAGCTGGGCGCGACGCCCTTCAGGGAACCCGGAGAACGCGAGCAGGTTGACGCCGGCGTCTTTCAGCGTCGCGAGGACGCGCGCGCCCTCGCCTGCGGCGTTCGGCACCGTGATGTAGAAGTAATCAACCAACCGGATGGCGTCCGCCATAACTGCCTCCTCGTCCTAGTATCCCGCGCGCCGGCAGTGAATATTGAGACCGGTTCACTGACTCGGTTGCAAAGCCTCAACCATGAAGGCCAGGAAGGACATGAAGGTCATCAAGATTGATTGAACAAGAAATCATTCCAAAAAGCTCTTCTTCATGTTCTTCATGAACCTTCATGTCCTTCATGTGTGCTTTGCTGATGCTACAGTCAGACACACGCCCGGTGTGAACTCCGCATCTCAGAGAATCCAGCGCATCTATCTGTTCCTGCTGCTGCTCAATACGCTGGCGGCCTCCTTCATCTGGGGCATCAACACGCTCTTTCTCCTCGACGCGGGGCTGACCAACACCCAGGCATTTTCCGCAAACGCATTTTTCACTGCGGGCATGGCAATCTTCGAAGTGCCGACGGGCGTGGTCGCGGACACGCAAGGCCGCAGAATGTCGTACCTGCTCGGCACGCTCACCCTCGCGGTCTCGACGATCCTGTATCTCCTGATGTGGCGCATGGCGGCGCCGTTCTGGGCCTGGGCCGTGACGTCGGCCTTGCTCGGCCTCGGCTTCACGTTCTTTTCAGGCGCGGTCGAAGCGTGGCTGGTGGATGCGCTGACCTACAGCGGGTACTTGCGCGAGGGCGGCCGGTTGGAAGACGTCCTGGCCAGGGGTCAAGTCGTCGAAGGTGTCGCGATGCTCACCGGGTCTGTCGCCGGCGGCGTCATCGCGCAAGTCACCAATCTGGGTGTGCCGTACATGATCCGGGCCGCGGTGCTCGTCCTGACCTTCGTCTGTGCGCTCCTGCTGATGCGCGACGTCGGCTTCACGCCGAGCCACGGCAAGCATCCGATCGAGGAGATGAAACGCGTGCTTCGCGGATCGATCGCGCATGGGTTCGGCAACCCGCCCGTCCGGTGGGTGATGCTCGCGGCGCCCTTCACCGGCGGCGTCACGATCTACGCCTTCTATGCGATGCAGCCGTATCTGCTCGAGCTCTACGGCGATCCGCACGCGTACGGCGTGGCTGGACTCGCGGCGGCGATTGCCGCCGGCGCCCAGATTGCCGGCGGGCTCCTCGTTCCGCATCTCGCTCGCGTCTTCCGGCGGCGAACCTCGGTGTTGCTGACGGGCACGGTGTTCATCGCCGTCATGCTGGCGATGATCGGACTCGTGCCGCACTTCTGGACGGTGCTCGTGATCATCGTGCTCTGGGGATTGATGTACGCCGCGCTCACGCCGGTCCGTACGGCTTACATCAACAGCCTCATTGCGTCCGAGGAACGCGCCACCGTGTTGTCATTCGACTCGTTGCTGGGATCGAGCGGCGCCGTGGTCGTTCAACCGGCGCTCGGGAAGGTTGCGGACGTCTGGAACTACCCGATGTCTTACTTGTGGAGCAGCGCGATTCAGGCGATGGCGCTGCCATTCATCTGGTTGAGCCACCGTGAAAAGGACATTGGGAATTGGTAGAAAACTTCCGCCGGCCTGCGGGGAGGAAGCAATCAGGGATGAATCCGCAGGCCGGCGGGCTGTCCGCTCGAGTGTGGGTGCGACGTCAGCGCCCGAGGTTCACGAGCACGGCGCCATAGAAGCGATGGCCGTACCGTGTGTCCTGCCCGAAGAACTCGGGCGCGTCGTCCTTCGACTGAACAGCGATGAATCGATAGTCACCGCGAAGTCCCCAGCGGCCTGAGTACCATTTCACGCCGCCGCCGACGTTGCTGGTGAAGAACGTCTCCGTGCCGTTGATGCCGAGGCTCGCCTTCTCGAACATCGTGAGCGCGCCCACGCCGCCCGTGGCGTACGGAATGAGTCCGCTGCGCGTCGGCGCCGAGACCACGAGATTGCCGCTGTAGTTCAGCATGTTCGGGGACTTGGTGTCGGCGGGGAAGCCGTTGATGCTCTGTGAAACGCCGAGCTTGCCGCTGACTTCGCCTTCGATGCCGATGTGCCGGTTGAAATTTCCCGCGAACGCGCCGCCGAGATCGTAGTTGCCGAAGCTCGGTCCGCTCGCGTCCTTGCTCTCCGTGAAGAAAGTCATGCCGCCGGGAATGATGGTGACGACGGCCGGGCCTTCGACCCGGCGAGGTTCCGGCGACTGGGCCGAAGCCACACCCGCCACGCCTGAGAGAATCAGAAACATTGCCGTAACACGTGTCATGACGCTTTGCTCCTAACGACTTTCGCTGCAGGGGTCTGCCTGCGTACGACTCTGCCGGGACGCGAAACTGCACGAGCTGTGCCACGCGACGATGGCTTGATCGGCGACATCGCGCGCGCGTCTGCCGACGCCGCGGCGTGACGCGTGCCGATGCGTCGGCAAGGTGCCGACAGGTCGGCGGCGCGCCGTCTCTTGATCGGCGGTAACCGATCTATATGCGCGGACGCGTCGTGGAACGGGAATTGCCCTGGAGCAACGGCGACGCGCGCGACGCGTTCTTTCGCGCGCGGTCATTCACGAGGGACACATGGCGAAACGGATGATCCTGATGCTGGTGGCGATGGTCGCGCTGATCTCCACGCTGGGCTTCGTCAAGTTCAAGCAAATCCAGACGGCGATGGCCGAAGGCGCGGCGTTTCAACCGCCGCCCGAGGCCGTGACGACCGTTGTCGCCCAGCTCGAGACCTGGCCCTCGACGCTCGGCGCCGTGGGATCGGTCGCGGCTGTGAAGGGCGTGACGGTGAGCGCGGATCTGGCGGGCACCGTCGAACGCATCAACTTCGATTCCGGCCGCTCGGTGGGAGCCGGGGAGGTGCTCGTCGAGCTCAATACGCGCCAGGAGCACGCGCAACTGGCTGCGGTCGAGGCCGATCGCGATCTGGCGAAGCTCAACTTCGACCGGATGCAGGGCCTGCTCAACGAGCGCGTGATTTCGAAAGCCGAGTACGACCAGGCGACCACGCAGCAGAAACAGACCGAGGCCCGGGTCGGAGAGATCCACGCGACGATCGATCGGAAGACGATTCGCGCCCCGTTCAGCGGCGTACTGGGGATTCGACAGGTGAATCTCGGACAGTACCTGCGTGAGGGCGAAGCGGTCGTCGTGCTGCAGTCGCTCAATCCGATCTACGTGAACTTCGACGTGCCGCAGCAGGCGGCCGGCCAGGTGCGCGTGGGCCGCGAAGTTCGAATCACCGTCGACGGCGCCGCAGGCGGTTCTTTCACCGGCCGGGTGACCGCCATCGATTCGGTCGTCAACGAGGCGACGCGCAACATCCAGATTCAAGCGACGCTCGACAACCCCGAGGGCAAGCTTCGCCCCGGCATGTTCGTCCAGGCCGAGGTCGTGACCGGCGCCAGCCAGAAGGTCATTGCGCTGCCGGCGTCCGCGATCAGCTACGCGCCCTTCGGCGATTCGGTCTTCATTGTCGGTGAGATGAAAACGCCTGACGGAACGAAGACCTACAAGGGCGTACGGCAGCAGTTCGTGAAGCTCGGCGGCACGCGGGGCGACCAGGTCGCCGTGCTGTCCGGCGTCAACCCGAAAGAAGAGATCGTGACGTCGGGGCTGTTCAAGCTGCGGACGGGCGTCGCGGTCCTGGTCAACAACACCGTTCAGCCTGGCAACAACCCGACCGCCAGGCCCGAGGACCGGTAAATGAACATCACGGACATCTTCGTCAAACGACCGGTCCTCGCGATCGTCGTCAATCTCATCATCCTGCTCGCGGGGTTGCAGTCGATCCGCGCGCTCAGCGTCCGGCAGTTTCCGCGCAGCGACATCGCGGTCGTCAAGGTGACGACGGCCTACATCGGGGCCAATGCGGACCTGGTGCGCGGCTTCATCACCACGCCGCTCGAGCGGGTTATCGCCAGCGCCGACGGCATCGACTACATCGAGTCGTCGAGCGCGCAGTCGCTCAGCACGATCACGGTGCATCTGCAGCTCAACTACGACACGAACGCGGCGCTGACCCAGATCCAGGCGAAGGTCGCGCAGGTGCGGAACGATCTGCCGCCCGAGGCGGAAGCGCCCGAAATCGAGCTGGAGACGGCGGACAACCAGTTCGCGGCGATGTACCTGGGGTTCTCGTCCGCCGATCTCGATCAAACGCAGATCACGGACTACTTGACGCGGGTCGTCCAGCCGAAGCTGAGCGCCGTGAGCGGCGTGCAGCGCGCCGACATCCTGGGCGATCGCACGTTTGCCATGCGCATCTGGCTCAAGCCCGATCGGATGGCGGCGCACAACATCTCACCGTCCGTGCTGCGCGAGGCGCTGGCCCGCAACAACTATCTGTCCGCCCTCGGCCGGACGAAGGGGTCGATGGTCTCGGTCAACCTCGTCGCGAACACGAACCTGCGGACCGCCGAGGAGTTCCGCCAGCTCGTCGTCAAAGAGGAGAAGGGCGTCATCGTCCGGCTCGGCGACATCGCCGATGTCGTGCTCGGGGCCGAGGATTACGAGCAGGACGTGCGATTCAACGGCGAGTCGGCGACGTTCATGGGGATCTGGGTGCTGCCGACCGCCAACTCCCTCGACGTGATCGGACGGGTGCGCGCCGCCATTCCCGGCATCGAAGCGCAGCTGCCGACCGGGATGAAGGTCGGCATTCCGTACGACTCGACCGCCTACATCCAGGACGCCATTCACGAGGTGCTGCGGACGCTGAGCGAGACCCTGCTCATCGTCATCGTGGTGATCTTCCTGTTTCTGGGATCTCTACGCTCGGTGATCATCCCGGTGGTCGCCATTCCGGTTTCCCTCGTCGGCGCCGCGTTTCTGATGCTGGCCGCCGGCTTCACGATCAACCTGCTCACGCTGCTCGCCATCGTGCTGTCGGTCGGTCTGGTCGTCGATGACGCAATCGTCATGGTCGAGAACGTCGTCCGCCACGTGCAGGCCGGCAAGAAGCCGGTTCGCGCCGCCATGGACGCCGCGCACGAGCTGGTCGGGCCGATCATCGCGATGACGATCACGCTCGCCGCCGTCTACGCCCCGGTAGGGATCCAGGGCGGACTCACCGGCGCGCTCTTCCGCGAATTCGCGTTCACGCTCGCCGGCGCCATCATCGTTTCCGGCGTCGTCGCGCTGACCTTGTCGCCGATGCTCGGCTCGAAGCTGCTGCGGTCCGGGGACTCGGAGCGCGGCTTTGCGGGGTGGATCGATCGCCGGTTCGAAAACGTGCGGCGCTTCTATCTCCGGACGCTCACCCGGACGCTTCGATACCGGCCGGTGATGCTGGTGCTCTGGGCCATCGTCGCGCTGCTGATGGTTCCGTTCTACATGTTCTCGCAGCGGGAGCTGGCGCCGTCAGAGGATCAGGGCGTCGTGTTTTCGATCGTCCAGGCGGCGCCGAACGCGACCATCGACCAGACGAAGCTCTTCGCGACGCAAATCTACGACGTCTATCGATCGGTTCCGGAAGCGGCCAGCATCTTCCAGCTCATGTTTCCGACCGGCGGATTCGGCGGCATGGTCACGAAGCCGTGGAGCGAGCGGACGAAGACCGCCGATCAGTTGCTGATGGAATCCATGGGGCCGCTCTCGAAGATTCCCGGCATCCGGGCGATTCCGTTGACGCCGCCGCCATTGCCGGGAGGCGGCGACTTCCCGGTGGATCTCGTCATCAACTCGGCTGCCGAGCCGCAGCAACTCGGAGAAATCGCGGGGACGCTCGTCGAAAAAGCGTTCAAGAGCGGGCTCTTCATCTTCGCCGACGCCGATCTGAAATTCGATCAGCCGCAAGCCGAGGTCGTGTTCGACCGCGACAAGCTGCGTTCCCAGGGTGTCGATCTCAGCCAGGCCGGCCTCGATCTCGCGACGCTCCTCGGCGGTGACTACGTCAACCGGTTCAGCATTCAGGGCCGGAGCTACAAGGTCATCCCGCAGGTCGCCCGCGCCGATCGGCTGACGCCGGACCAGTTGACCGAGCTGCACATCACCGGATCGGGCGGCCGCCTGGTCCCGCTGTCGACGTTTGCGACGCTCAAGACCACCGCCGAGCCGCGCGAGCTGAAGAAATTCCAGCAGCTCAACGCCGTCCGCATCCAGGGCGTCATTCCGCCGCCGGTGCCGCTCGACCAGGCGCTCGGGTTCCTCGAAAAAGAAGCTCGCGCGATTCTGCCGCAGGGCTTCACGATTGACTACGCCGGGCAATCCCGCCAGCTCCGCACGGAAGGGAGCAAGTTCCTCGGGACGTTTCTCCTCTCTGCCATCCTGATCTATCTCGTCCTCGCAGCGCAGTTCGAGAGCTTCCGTGATCCGTTTATCATCCTGGCCGGCTCCGTCCCGCTGGCCATCTCGGGCGCGCTGCTGTTCTCCTTCCTCGGCCTGACGTCGCTCAACATCTACAGTCAGGTCGGGCTGATCACGCTGGTGGGGCTCATCTCGAAGAACGGCATTCTCATCGTCCAGTTCGCGAACCATCTGCAGGAGACCGGTGTGGACAAGCTCAGCGCCGTGATTGGCGCCGCCGGGACGCGGCTGCGGCCGATCCTGATGACCACGGCCGCGACGGTCGCCGGCCATTTTCCGCTCGTGATCGCGAGCGGGCCGGGCGCCGGCGCGCGCAACAGCATCGGTATCATGCTCGTGAGCGGCATGATCATCGGTACGTTCTTCACGCTGTTCGTGGTCCCGTCGATCTACATGCTGGTCGCGCGCAAGCACTCGCCTGACACGGTGACGGCGAGCGAGCCGCAGCCGGCCTTCGAGGAGGTATTGGCATGATCCCCCGTCGTTTTCTGCGCGTCGCCCTTCGTCCGATCGTCTGGGGCGTGGTGCTCTCCTCGCCCGCGGTGTCGGCGCAATCCCAGCGTCCCGACCCGGCTCCGGCCGCACCTCAAGCGGCCGAGGGCGACGTGCTCAAGCTGACGATCGACGAGGCAGTGAAGCGCGCCATCGAGAACAACCCCGATCTGGCCATCGTGCGGCTCGGGACCGACGTCGAAGCCGCGCGCGTCAGCCAGGCAGACAGCGCGTACCGGCCGGTCTTCTCGACCGTGTTCGGCCGATCGAGCGTAATGTCGCCGTCGTCGAGCTTCGACCAGGTCGAGGGGATCGAGACGACCGACCTCTTCGCGACAACCGGGCTGCGGCAGCGGCTGCGCACGGGCGGCGGAACGTGGAGTCTCGGGTGGGACGCGTCGAGAACCGCGAGCGACAGCTTCATCAACAGCTTCAATCCGACGCTGCGCTCGGGCCTCCTGGTCGCGTTCTCCCAGCCGCTCCTGAGAGATCGCAAGATTGACGCGGTTCGCGTGCAGAACGTGATCGTCAAGCGCAATCTGAAGAGCTCGGAGCTGCGCGCGCTCCAGGCCTCGGTGCAGACCGTCGCTGCCGTGAAGCAGGCGTACTGGACGCTCAAAGCGGCGCAGGCGAACGTGACGGTGCAGCAGCGCTCGCTCGAGCTGGCCGAGGATCTCGTGCGTCAGAATCAGGCGCGCGTGAACGTCGGACAGGCGCCGCCGCTCGACCTGGTCCAGGCGCAAGCCGAGGTCGCGACTCGTCGCGAGAACCTCATCCGCGCCGATGCCATCGCCAAAGACGCCGAAGATCGGCTGCGGCGGCTGATGATGGATCCGGCGGACACGTCGTTCTGGAACGTGCGCCTGAGCCCGGTCGACGAGCCGGTGAGCGACAACACGCCGCCGGACCAGGCCAGGGCCGTGGAAAGCGCGCTCCGCGACCGGTACGATCTCGCGCTGCTCCGTCAGGATCTCGAAAACGCGGACACGAACGTCGAGTTCTTCAACAACCAGAAGCTGCCTGACGTGCGGCTCGAGGCTTCCTATCGCGGCGGCGGCGTCGGCGGGACGCAGTTGGTGCGCACAGGAGCGTTCCCCGGCACCGTGACCGGCAGCGTGGACACGGGATTTGGAGACGTACTCGGGCAGGTCTTCGGCCGCGATTTTCCCACGTGGAGCGTCGGCGTCACGGTGAACTATCCGATCGGCCGGAGCTTCGAAGAGGCGGGGCATGCCCGCGCGGAAATCGAGCGCAAGCAATCAGCGCAGCGGATCGCGAGCCTCCAGTTGCAGGTTGCCGAGACCGTCCGCAGCGCCGCCCGCGACGTGCAAAGCACGAAGGAGCGCGTCGACGCCGCCAGAGCAGGCGAGACGCTCGCGCAGCAGCGACTGACGGTCGAGAACCGCCGGTTCGACGCCGGCTTCTCGACGACGTTCCTGGTGACGCAGGCGCAGCGCGATCTCCTCCAGGCGCAGGTCAATCTGCTTCAGGCGGTCCTCGATCATCAATCGTCGCTCGTGAATTTCGAGGCCGTGCAGAAGGCGCCCGCTCAGGGCGCCGGCGACGCGTCGCTCACCGGCAGCAGCGCCGTCGTGCCGTTCGCGCCGTCGTCACCGCAGGGAATTTTCAGGAACGGGGGCGGCAACTAGAGCCGTGTTAGTTTGCATGTATCCCGACGAAAACGGCGTAGCGGTTTAGCCTCAGAGGTGTACACGCCGGGGGGGGGGGGGTACCCCCCCCCCC
>JBLNGH010000329.1:0-7074 GCA_050264575.1 Acidobacteriota bacterium
CGACTTGACGCCACCGAAGGGCGTGGCTTTCTTGTCCGGAAGAGTCAGCGCCCAGAGCGTGACCTCACCTGTTTTGACCGCTGAGAAGAGGAGCACGTTAGAGGTCGGATGCCACGACTCAGGAACATGAGCCACGCCTTGATCTGGTTTCGTGAGACGTTCCACCTGTCCGGTGTTATCCGCGCGCTGCCAGAACATCGCGAGGTCGCCGTCGCGATCCGATTGAAAAGCGATGTGCTGGCCGTCAGACGACCAGATCGGGTGCCGGCTGTTGCCGCCGTAGGTCAGCCGGCGCATCACGCTGGCGCCAGACAAGTCGTAGATCGAGATCATGTCCTCTTTGCCGTCATTCGTGACAAATGCCACCTGCCGGCCATCGGGGGACACGCGGGGGGTCGCGTACGACCCGGGCGGAAGCCTCAGCTTCTCGACTGTGCCTTTCCTATCTGCCAGCACTAACTCGAATTGGCCGGATGACGCCAATGCCGGGCCAGGAAAATAGACCAGCGAGCCGGTTGTGGAAATGGCCGCCTGCGCCGCGCCCGTTGTCGTCCCCGGCGACCGCCGAACGCCTTCGACGATTGGCACTGCGCCGCCTGTCGTTGCCAAACGCTTCACGTCGAATGGAATCGCATAGAGCGATCCGCTGAGCGCGTAGACGAGATGTCCTGTAGGAACAAAGCGCGCGTCCGTTCCGCCCTCGATGACCGTCTTCTGTTCATGCGTTGTCAGTGATTGCACGACGATTCGAGCTTTTTCCCATCGATCGTTTGATGCTGCCGAGGAACCGCCCGTCAGCGTGAACAGCACGTGCTTGCCGCTGGGAAGAATCTGCGGGCCGTGTGCCAACTCGCTTTCCTTCACGGCCACGAGTTGCTCGGGTTTGCCGCCATTCGCGGAAACACGCATAATTCCGCCGCGGCCCTGGCCGAAAACGATGCCGTCCGGCGTCCAGATCAAACCGTAGGGGTTCGAGGCAGAGCAGATCGTCACCGCGGCGCCACCTGTGACGACAATCCGTTTGAGTGTCTGATCGCTTACGGCGAAGAACGCCAGCGAGAGTCCGTCAGGCGAGAATGCCGGCGATGTGACGGACTGGAAACCTTCGGTACCCGGAATGGGCTTGGCGTCCAGCTCCGACAGCGGTCGGAGATAGATTCGGGAATTTCCGACGAACGCCATCCGTTGCCCATCCTGGGAAATCGCGACCGAGTGCCTGCCAACCGCTGAGAGAACGAGTCCTTCAGGCAGGGCGAACGAGAACCGCGCCACGGGTTGCGGCGGCGGCGTCCGAAGCATCCAGACTCCGGTGCCGGCGAGCGCTGCTGCCAGGACAGCCGCCAGCACGACGGGAACTCCGCGCCGCCAGAGCGGCCGTTGCTCGACTCGGCCGGCAGCGGGAAGCAGGCGCGGCGCGGACGCGACCGCCTCGATCTCCGATCGCAGATCGCCCATCGCCTGCCAGCGGCGCTTCGGGCTCTTCTCGAGGCAGCGTCGCAGGAGCTCACCTAAACGGGGATTGAGATCCGCCGGCAGCTTCGACAACTCCGGATCGCGCACGAGCACCGACGCGAGGACGTCGGGCGCTGTCTCGCCCTGGAATGGCTGACGCCCCGTCAGCATCTCGTAGAGCACGACCCCGAACGAGAACACGTCGCTGCGATGATCGGCCGGGAATCCCTTCGCCTGCTCAGGCGACATGTACGCCGCTGTGCCGAGAATGATCCCGGCCTGGCTCGCCATCATGCTGAGCGTCGGCGAGTCGGACATGCTTGTGGCGGTACGCTCCGTCTCCACAGCTTTCGCGAGACCGAAGTCCAGTACCTTCACCTTCTCCTCGGGCGTGATCTTGACGTTTGCCGGCTTGAGATCGCGATGCACGATGCTCTTCTCGTGCGCGGTCTCGAGCGCGTCGGCGATTTGAAGCGCGATCTGGAGCGTGTCTTCAACCGGGAGCGCGCCGCGCCGCAGCCGATCGGCGAGCGTCTCGCCTTCGATGAGCTCCATGACGAGGAAGTGACGCCCGTCGGCCACTTCCATGCCGTACAGCGACGCGATGTGCGGATGATTGAGCGAGGCGAGCACCTTGGCCTCGCGCTCGAAGCGCGCAACGCGGTCCGGGTCCGCCAGCCCCTCGCGAACGATCTTGATCGCCACCGATCGCCCGAGCTTGGAATCGCGAGCCCGGTAGACCTCGCCCATGCCGCCGGCGCCGAGGGTATCGATGACCTCGTAAGAACCGAGTCGGGTACCAGATGTGAGCGGCATGGGCTCGGATGCCTCTTCCTTAAGGGCGCTGGGGCCCCACCCCCGGCGCGTGCGCGCGCCTCGGCTCGAGGCCTCGCTCGGCGCGCGGGCCGCAGGCGCTCATGCCGCCGGCGCCGAGGGTATCGATGACCTCGTAGGAACCGAGTCGAGAGCCAGGAGTCAATGGCATGGAGTCAATCTGAAATCTGCAATCTGGGAATCTGTAATCTTGATCCGTAATCTGGCGAACGGGCAATCTGAAATCTATCGGGGAATCTGCAATCTATCGAAAATCTGGAATCAATCCGCAATCCGATTCCCCGATTCCCAGATTCCCCGATTTCGTAGATTCCAGATAGATTCCCGATTCCCGATAGATTTCAGATTCCCCGATTACAGATTGCCGATGCAAGATTACAGATTCCCAGATTCCAAATTTCAGATGGACTCATCCCACCGTACCTCGACGTCCTGCGGCCCGAATCCGTGCCAGGGCCCCGTGAACATCACCATGCCCTCACGGCGCTGGCCCTGGCGATCGGTGACGACCACCTCATAGTCTTCCTGGTTCTCGTTGCGCGTCCAACCGCGAGGGCTCCGCCAGAACGGGACGCCGCGAAATTCGACGAGACGAAGCCCTTCCTGCTTCGCCCAGTGCTCGATCTTGTGGCGCGCATTCCAGCGGCCGAAGATCGTCGCAATCGCGACCGCGGCGGCCACGGCGGCGACAAACAGCGCGAAGCGGGTCGGATCGGACAGGAACGGCGGCATCGGCCTTTTGGCGATTTTGCCGGGGAAACCTGCACATCTTCAGGCGCAAGCCCGTCGTTTTGCAAGCAAACCTGAAAGCTTTGGTGTCCTCGGACGGTGTCAGCGAGGGTCCTTTTGCTGAGGACAGCGCCCGGCATAGGATTGGCTCCCCTGGGGTGCCCGGGGTGAAGTCCCCAGATCGAAATCCCGATAAGCCCGGCAACGATTTCGTAAGAAGGATCCAAAGACCCACATGAAATACGCACGCGCAACATTTCTTGTCTTCATCGTCGTCATCGCGGGCAGCGCCTGCTCGCTGCAACACGAGTCGAGCCTGGATTCGATTCCAACCCAGCCAACCCCATCGTCGAGCGGAGGCGGGCAGGGGGGTGGAATGCTCGGCACGTGGGCATCGCCGGCCGAGATTCCGACGCTCGATCCAAAGAGCTGCAACTTCTTTGAGTGGAAAGTCTCGACGCAGACCGCGACGCAGATCGCAGGTCAGTTCTCCGCGGTCTGCATGACGAACGCCGTGATCTCAGGGAGCGCGAGCGGCCAGCTCACGAGCACGACGACGCTGACGTTCAACGTGTCCGGAACGGCGAACCTGCCGAGCGCGCCTGGATGCACGTTCTCGGCGACTGGCGACGGCACGATTGAAGGCAACGAAGCGGTTCACCTGAGATTCACCGGCACGTCCTCGTGCCTCGGTCCGTTCTCGGGCAGTACGACACTCCGGCGCCCGCCGCCGCCCGAGCCGCCACCGCCGCCACCACCGCCCCCGCCACCACCTCCGCCTCCTCCGCCGCCAGGTCCGGAGCCGTGGGAGCTCTGCGGGTCGCTGATCAATAACAAGCTCAAGCTGGTGGAGTGCGTGCACGACGCCATCCAGCCGGGCCGCTCAGCGGACCGCGCGTTCGAGGTGACCAAGCGTGTGGCCTGGCTGCTTCGTGGAGAAGGCGGCGGATTGCTGATCAAGGATTCCGGCGAGAACATCATGTTCTGGCAGGGCTACTGGTTCTCGCTCTCGCGAATCTGTTTCCCGGACGGGCACATCATCAAGGTGCTCACCGACGCCGGTGAAGGCGGCACCAATGGTCCGGCCTACAACGACGACGGGTTCGTCGATCCGCGCCGCTACGTGCCTGCGATCGATCCGAACAGGTGAGACAACGAACGAACTCGGGTGTCATTTCCTGCGGCGATCTTCAGCGGAAATGACACCCGAGGTCTTGAAACCCCGCCCTTACGACGCCTGCGCCATCTTGGCCATGAACTCCTGCTGGCGCTTCTCCATGTCCTTCATTGAGACGTCCTCGGTGTGCGTCGCGAGGCCCCAGGTGTGGCCGAACGGGTCGATCACCTGTCCGTAGCGATCGCCCCAGAACATGTCGGTGACCGGCGTGCGGACGTTGCAGCCGGCTTTCACGGCGCGGCCAAATGCCGCGTCGACGTCCGGTACGTACAGGAACAGCGCGCCGGTGCAGAGACCCGCGGCCTTGGGTGATTTGTAGACGCCTGGCTGTCCCGGCATCGGCGCAATTTCGTCCGACAGCATGAACACTGAATCGCCGATCGTGACCTCCGCGTGAACGATCTTGCCGCCCGGTCCGGGCATCCGCATCCGTTCTTTCGCGCCGAACGCTTTCTGGTAGAACTCAATCGCTTTCGCCGCATCGTCGAGGATGATGTGCGGCGTGATGGTGTGGTATCCGTCCGGAACCGGCTTCACGGTCTTGACGGGTTTGGCCGTGACTGCGCTCTTTTTCACCGGTGCTGCCGCCCGGGCCTTCGCTTTCTTTGCAGGCTTGCCCTTCTTCGCCATCGTGACCTCCCAGCGATCGACCAATTTGCGAGCGCCTGAGTCTAATCCAGTTACCCCCGGGAGGTACCCATGAAGCAACGCATCGGCATGCTGATTGTGCTGTCGGCCGTTGTGCTCGCAATGACCGCGCTCGTCGCCGCGAGAGATCAGGCAGTCGACCGCCCGCAAGTCAGCTCAATGACCGTCCACGAGTGGGGAACATTTACCTCGGTCGCGGGCGAGAACGGTCAGGCGATTCAATGGACGCCCTTCGCGCAGCCGACGGATCTGCCCTGTTTCGTGTCGATTCAGAATCCAAGGAGCATCAAGGTCAGCGCGAGAGGGTGGCTGCCGACCGTCAGGGCGCGTGTCCGGATGGAGACACCTGTCTTGTACTTTTACGCGTCCGCGGACGAGAAAGCCCGCGTCAGGGTCGGTTTCCCGCAAGGCGTGATGACCGAGTGGTACCCGCCCGCGGTCGTCCCGGAGGTCGGGCCCTGGTTCGACCTTTCGGCGAATACCGGCAGGATCGAGTGGCCGGACGTGAAAATCCGGCCCACGGCGACCCCGACGTTGCCGGACGAGCGGGATGGCAGTCACTACTATGCTGCTCGCGAGACCGACTCAGCCATTGTCCAGGTTGGCGGCCAGAGCGAGAAATTCCTGTTCTACCGGGGACTGGCCAACTTTCCGGTGCCGATCGCGGCAACCAGTCATGCCGACGGCAGCGTCGACCTGCAGAACGCGGGATCGCACGAAATCGGAGCGACGATCCTCTTCGAGAACTACGGCGGCCGCGTGGCCTATCGCGTGGGTGGCGCCCTGCGCGACACCCTGGCGCTCGCGCGGCCTGTGTCAGGGGACCTGGCGTCGCTGCGAAAGGATCTCCAGGAGATCCTCATCGCGAACGGGCTCTACCCGCGCGAGGCCGCGGCGATGCTCGAGACGTGGCGGGACTCGTGGTTCACCGAAGGGACACGCCTGTTCTATGTGGTGCCTCAGGCCGCCGTCGATGCGATCCTTCCGCTCGACATCGAACCGCGTCCAGCACAGGTCGCCCGTGTCTTCGTCGGCAGAATCGAGGTCATCACGCCGGCGACCCAGGAGGCCGTGATCGCCGCAATTCGCCGGAACGACGGCCCGGCGCTGTCGCTCCACAGCCGGTTCCTCGAGCCAATCGTTCAACGCCTTCTCTCGACCAGGCCCGCCGATCTCGACCAAGCGAGCGCTCAACTCGCGCTTCGTACGATCACGGCCTGGCAGGCGACGGCGGAACAGTCGTGTAGGTAACCGTGTCCATCTGAAATCTGGAATCGGGCAATCTGCAATCTGATCTGCAATCCGGGAATCGGGGAGTCTGGAATCTATCGGGTAATCTCTCTCGAATCCGAGATTTCCCGATTTCAGATTGCCGATAGATTTCCGATTCCCGATAGATTTCAGATTGCCGGTTTGCCAGATTGCAGATCAAGATTACAGATTCCCCGATTCCACATTTCAGATTGCTCACCGGCACCCAGGCATCTTGAAACCACCGATCTTGGTTGAATAGCCTGTCGCGTCTTTCTTGAGATAGTCACCGACGTACCAGATGGTGCAGTCGTCGGTCGGATCGACGCCCGTCTGCGCGTAGTCCTCCCAGCGAAGCGTGTTGGTCTGTGACGCTTCTCCGTCGACGAGAATCGTCTCGCGAAGGCTCAGCGCGCCCAGGGGATCGGCGGCGAGGCGTCCGGCGAAACGCTGCCCGGCAAAGTTCGGCGTCCCGCCGAACGAGTACCCGATGCCGATGTTGCCGTTCTTGTCGATGGCCGGGCTGGCCATCCAGCGGAAAAAGCTGTCCGGCGCGTACGTCCCCTGCTGGCGCAGGCTCACTTTGCGGTTGCGATCCACGGAGAACTCGTACCATCTGACGCCGCCGGCACCGGCCGAGGTGTTGACCGAATGCACGGCGACGATGCTTTCGCGATTCGCCAGACGCCGATACACCAGCCTCGCCATGATCTTGTCGCCCTGCGCGTCGAGACGCCGATCGGTGCCGGGCTGCGGCACGCAGTTGGTGAGCTGCCCGTTGCAGAGGTAGTGATACGGCGCGACCTTGATCTTTTCCGGCCCCGTCACCGTCGTCTTCGACGGATCCTTCCAGTCGACGTGGAACTGCCACACGTCGATCGTCTCGGCCTCAACGATGCGATCGAGCTGCGTGCCGCCGGCCGCCATCATGACGTTGGGCGCGCCGGACGGCGGCGTCGCGGTACCGTCGATATCGGCGTTGT
>JBLNGH010000330.1:0-10574 GCA_050264575.1 Acidobacteriota bacterium
TGGACTATCTGCTGAAACCGGTCACCGAGTTGCGATTTGCCGCGACGATGAAGCGGGTGGCACGGCAGCTGAAGGCGGCCGCCCCCGCGCCGCGCGATCCCGCGATCGTGGTGACAACCACGCGCGGCACGACGATGCTGTCGGTCCGGGAAATCGACTGGATCGAGTCGGCGGACAATTACGCGCGGCTGTGGACCGGTGAGCGGAGCTATCTCCTGCGCGAATCTCTGCGGGTGCTCGAAGCGCGGGTGGGTCCGCGCGGATTCGAGCGCGCGCATCGCCGCGCGCTGATCCGCGTCGACGGCGTACGCGAGCTGGCGTGGACGAAGTCCGGCGATCTCGTGGCGGTGCTCCAGTCCGGCGCGCGGGTACCGATTTCGCGCCGCCGGCGTGCCGCGTTTGCCGCCGCCGTAAAGGCCAGGGCTGGAGACGGCGGCTAAGTCAAAAGGCAGATCAGAAGGCAGAAATCCTTGCGGTCAGATTTTCTTGCCTTTTGCCTTTTGCCCTTGTTACTGCTCTTTCAGTACCGCCGCCGCCCTTCATGACGCGGGGGTACTAGATTTATTCGCGTTTGCAGACAAAAGCGAGCCCGGTGCACGCTCGTGACTGGACCATGGCGATCGGCGCCTCCCCGTTCGGCATCGCGCCGCCCGGTTTTCACCTGCCCGCGGCAACCAGGATCGGACGCGTGCGGCTTCAGGTCCGCGATTTGGAGCGATCACTCGAGTACTACGGCCGGGTGCTCGGTCTTCGCACGCTGATGACACGCGGCGCGGTGGCCACGCTCGGTGCCCATGGAGATGACCGGCCGCTCGTGGAGCTCCACGAGCGAAAAGGGGCGCGGGCCGTGCCGCGTCGCGGCCTGCTGGGTCTCTATCACTTTGCGTTGCTCCTGCCGGATCGGCCGTCACTCGGTCGGTTCGTGCGACACCTCGCCGGCCTCGGGGTCCACGCGGGGAGCGCGGACCATGCCGTCAGCGAGTCTTTGTACCTCACCGATCCGGACGGTCTCGGCATCGAGGTCTACGCCGATCGCCCTCGATCCACCTGGCAGGTGAATGGACGCGAACTGTATTTGACAGTCGAGCCGCTCGACGTGGCTGACCTCGTGCGCGAAGGCGGGAATGCGCCGTGGACCGGATTACCTGCGGGAACCGTCATCGGTCACGTGCACCTGTATGTCGGCGCCCTGGAGCAAGCTGAAGCCTTCTACCACGCGGCGCTGGGTTTCGACAAAATCGCCTGGAGTTACCCGGGTGCACTGTTCCTCTCGGCCGGCGGCTACCATCACCATCTCGGCACGAACACCTGGGCCGCCGGCTCACCTGCGGCGACCGATGCCGATGCGCGGCTGCTCGAGTGGGAGTTGATCCTGTCTGGGGCCGATGCCGTGACCGACGCGGCAGCGAGCATCGCCGCCGCCGGACATCGGACAATTCGCGAGGGTGCCGATCAGGTCGTGGCCGATCCGTGGGGCACGACGCTCCGAATACGAGCCTGACCGTTCACGCCAGGCATGGCACACCTGCTGATCCAGCTCAAATGGAGCGTTGTCAAAGCACACGAAGGCCATGAAGGGGCATGAAGATCATGAAGAAGAGCTTTTTCTGAAAAACTTCTTTGAAAGAGTCTTTCTTCATGCCCTTCATGTCCTTCATGAACTTCATGTGTGCTTTTGGTCTCATTACTTGGCGTATGTGATTCTCCAGATGCGGCCCTTCGTGTCGTCGGTCACGTAGAGCGCGCCGTCGGGACCGACGGCGAGGCCCATTGGCCGGTGCTCGGCCTGTTTGGGATCGGCGGGCGTCGCCGCGCCGGCAAAGCCCGTCGCGAATTCCTCGAACGTTCCGGCAGGCTTGCCGTCACGGAACGGCACGAACGCGACGAGAAAACCGGCCTGCGTCGGCGTACGGTTCCAGGAACCGTGGAACGACACGAACGCGCCGCCGCGGTACTTCTCAGGAAACGCGGTGCCCGCGTAGAACGCCATCGCCTCCGGCGCCCAGTGGGCCGGGAACGCGACGACGGGCTGCTTCTTGTTCGCGCAGTCGCCGACGGCCTTACCGCCGTCGCCGCCGTATTCCGGCGCGAGCACGTACTTGCGTTGTGTGCCATCGAAATAGCAGTACGGCCACCCGAAGTCATCGCCCTTTTCCACGCGAGCCAGCACTTCCGCCGGAAGTTCGCTGTTCTGTGATTCGGTGTAGAGCTTCGGCCAGTTGTCACCCAGTTGATCGCGGCCATGAATGACCGCATACAACGCGTCGTCGCGCGGATCGAGGGCGAGCGCGACCGTGTTGCGCATCGACGTTGCGTAGCGGCCGGCCGGCGAGAATGTCTGTCCTGACTTGCTTGCGTCGAACTGCCAGATGCCCGCACGCGTCGCAAGCTCGGGGCACGGCTTGCGGCCCGGCGACTCGAGCGTGCGGTCCTTTTCCTGACAGCTGTTCGTGGCCGATCCCGAATTGACGAAGAGCGCGCCGGTCTTGGTAATCGCGAACGCGTGCATGGTGTGGCCGTCCTTGACCGGGAGGCCGCTCAGCACGATCTGCGGATCGCCCTTCGGCGACAGGTCGCTGCCAATGGCATACCGGACGATCTGGCCGCCGCCTTCCGCGTACAGCGCGCCGTCGTGGAGCGCAATGCCGGTGCCGCCGCCCTCCTGGCCGGGTTGAAACGCCGGTCCGAACCGCTCGATCGTTTCCGCGCGCCCGTCGTGATCCGCGTCACGCAGGGCGACGAGAAAGCCGCCAGCTGGGTTGGCCGGAATGTTGCCGGACCGGTCTTTGTGAACCCACGTGTTCACATACACGTCGCCGTTGGGCGCCACCGCGAGATGCCGCGCGTGCCCGATGTTGTCGGCGAAGACGGTCGCGCAGAATCCGGATGGCAGCGAGATCGATCCATTGTCTTCGTCGCAGTCCTTCGGTGACGTCGCGCTCGATGCGGTTGCGGGCGGCGTGGCCGACACCCGGGATTCGTCGGGACGGCCTGAACAGCCCGCGATCGAGCCGGCCAGCGTGGACGCAACCAGCATCGTCACGAGCTGAAAAGTGGAACGGCGGTGCATGACTTGTCTCCTTCGGCCATCACTGACGCGCGCCGCTGGTTCGTCGAGAACCATTTCTCGAACTGTTCGTGCGCACGTACGGCATCCGTTGGACGCGACTGTTCGCCGGTGAGGAGTCCTCAGGGAAGCAATGCAGCAGCCGTGCCGGAAAAGCACACATGAAGGCGATGAAGGGCTCTTCATGTCCTTCATGAACTTCATGTGGGCTTTTGGCAGGAGCAACGCTTCGATGTCCCGTGATCGTCACGCGCCGATCGTGTCGATGTACGACTGCGGCAGTTCGAGACGTCGGGCCAGTTCCTTCAGTCTCGCCGCGTACTCGGGATTACGCGCGTGCGCCGCCAGCGGTTGGGCCAGATTGAAACAGAGCGCCGGCGACGCGCGTTGCCCGATGCGGAGCGAGAAGCCGTCCACTCTCGCCCGCCTCAGACCGACTGGATCCACGCCCTTTTGACGCAGCGCCCCGGCATCCATGAAGAGCCCGTAAAAGAAGACCGCGACGCGCCGGGACATGACCATGGCAGTCTAGTGCGCGACACGGTCCGGGCGACCCGGATCCGACGCTCGAATTGCTCACAGTGTCCGTGTGGCCACCCACTTCGACCACGTCCGCTAAGCTGCGAGGGCTGGCCCCGGATGCACACAACCTCGATATGTCGCGCGGCATCTCACGGCATCGCGACGATGCCGCGATTAATCGTGGCTGGACTGTCCGCGATTCGGTTCCGGACGCTTACTTTTGTAAGTTGACGGAGTTGGTACGCCCCTGGCTAACATGCGGGTGGAGGCAACGACGTCTATGGTGAGAAACCTCATGACTGCCCTGCTGTTTGCGGCCGGCCTCGGTTGTGCGTCGACCGCACAGGCGCAAGCCGCCGCGGCAGGGGCGGCTGCACCCGAACACCGCTGGAGTGTGGACGTGGGTATCGGGTTTGACAGCAGCATCAGCGGCAACATCAATTCGAGCGCGATCGGGACACTCAACGGCACCTCGGTCGTCATCCTGAAAAACAAGTACGAGGACGTCTACGGCACCGGTCTTAATTTCCGCTTTGGCGGCGGGTACATGTTCAAGCCAAACACGGAGCTAAGAGTGAATTTCACGTTGCAGTCCCTCGACGCCGACCTCACGCGGATGGGCGACTTCGGCGCGTCGAACCTGTACGCGCAATACGACGACTACCAGAGCTTCAGCATGGACGTCGGGCTCCGGCAGTACATGTCGCTGAAACCGTCGATTCGGGCGTACGGCGAGGGCACGATCGGGCTCGGGTTCATCGGCGAAACCGATGTCACCCTCACCGCGCCCGCGGTCGGCCTCACCCTCGACGCAACGGACTTCTACGATCGAACGGCGGCATTCACCTTCGGCATCAACGCCGGCTTGTTGTTTGACCTCAAGCAGAATGTGGGGGCGGTCTCGAACGTCGCGATCTACACGCAACTCGGACTTCGCTACGTGTCGGGCCTGGCCGACGTCGATCAGCTCGTGGCGACTGGTCTCAACACCATCAATGATGAGAGCCAGCGGTGGGCGATCCCGTTTACGGTGGGAGTCAGATTCCAGTTCTAGAGGAAGACCTCGGGTTTCGTTGTCGACCTGTTACTCACAGTCGAGATCCAACTCACGAAACCCGAGGTCTTTCCCGCCTCATCGTCTTCACTTCGCAGGCTCGACGCCGACGAGGAGCGCCTGCGTGTAGACGATGTCGATCTTGTCGCCGACCTTGACCTGAGCGAGCTTCGACTTGTCCTCAATCCTGCGCGTGACCACGTGCCCGTCCGGCGTGGTCACCGTAATCGACGGAACCGCCGGGTCGATCGCCTTCACGGTCACCGTCGTCTTCTGCTCTCTGGCAGCCGCGCCTGCCGGCAGGCCGCTCTTGGCGCGAGCGAACGCCGCTTCGTCGCTCTTGGCGTCAGCCGCTTCGCCGGGCTTCCGCAGCGTAAAGACCATCGACTCGTAGTAGGTCGCCGTCACCTTCTGGCCGACCTTCAATTCGTCGAAACGCTTCAACGCCGGGCCGGCGACGAACGAGTCTTCCTCACCCTTGTCGTTGCGAAGGGTTATCGTGCGGGTCTTGGCGTCGATTGCCTGGATGGTTGCCGTGGCCGTCACCGACTGTGCCTTGGTCACGGTCTGAGCCGCGGCTCCTGAGTCCAGCAGCCACAGCGCGCCCGCAAGAATCGCCAAACGCTTCGCCCTCATGTTCCCTCCCTCGACGCTCGTGGCGTCATCAGTCGCTTCGTGTCAGGTCGCGTCGGCGCCGTTCCTGCCGCACACCATCCGCGACGATGTCCACGGTCGGTCGTGGGCACCAGTACGAGAGACGCCGGAGACGGGCCATATTACCGCGGATCGCTCGACGGAACAGACCTCTGGCACATCGGAAGGGGCACAAGTCATGCCGACGCGACGTGTTCTACCGCTTTCGAAGCTTGTCCGAATATTCCTGGGTCAGGTAGGCGGTCATCGATCCATCCGGCCATTCGCGCACGACGAGGAGCGCGTCGTGCTCATCCAGGAACACCAACGGCCATTCCCGCGTGGGGCTCTGATGGGAGAGCCTGACCATCTGCCGGATGTGCTCGAGCTGCCGACGAAGCTCCGGATCGAAGCCGGACCACATTGCCGTGAAGACCTCTCTCTATCTATCGGCTACATCCACGCGCCGATGAGCATTACAGAACTGAGGTCCAGCACGTCCTGAGTGTGATCAATGCCGGGAGCTGGCGGGAGCGTAACTCCCTGCCGATGAGTAAGATGGAAGTTCGAAGTTCCTTGCTAGCGGCCTGTCTTCACGTTCCCTCTCGCGCGCTGCCGCTCTGCCTCGCGCTCCTGCACCAACCGGTACGCAACGTAATACTTGTAGATATTGCTGACGTACTGGACCGTCTCCCTTCCGACGCGCTCCGAGACGACCCGCTCGACGTTACCGAACCAGAGATTGGGATTGAGGCCGCGCCTGGCCGTCTCGGCGCGGAGCTGGCGCATCCGTCCCGGGCCCGCGTTGTACGAGGCCAGCGTCATGAGCCCTTTGTTCAACCGGTCCATCGGCTCGTCCTTGTAGTACTGGTCGACCATGAACCGGAAATATTTGACGCCGGCGTGAATGTTCGGCTCGATCTGCCTGATGTCGCCGACTTTGAGATCCTTCCCGGTCTCCGGCATCACCTGCATGATGCCAATCGCTCCGACGTGACTCTTTGCCGACTGATCCAGCCGTGATTCCTGGTACCCCTGAGCCGCCATCAGCAGGTAGTCCAGGTCGTATTGGCTCGAGTACTTTTCGAACAGCTTCACGAGCTTCCGGAACTTCTCCCGCTCGGCGTCGTCGCCCGCTCGTTTGACGTAGTTCGCGTTCTGCAGGTACCGCTTTTCCATCGTGTTGCCGAAGGCCGTCTTGGATCCGTACTCCTTGATCCATGTGTTCACCGCGCGCAGAAGCTTTGGATTGTTCTTCCGCACGCCAACGGCAATCTCACCGCCGGTGCGAACCGCGGCGCCCGAATTGATCTGGATGTCGGTGAACACCTGCTTCCAGAAATCAGCGACGAAATCGTCCACGATCGTCGTTTCGATGAGCCCGGCGTTCACCATCTCGAGAAGGTCGTCGTCTTCCAGCGATTCGGGAGCTTCCTTGACGGTGACCGGCGTTTTGCCGCGGCTCTTCAATGCCTCGTTCAGGCGCTGGAGGCTCTCGTAGTAACTGCTGCTCTTTCTGACGAAGACTTCGTGGCCGGAGAGATCCTCGGGCGTGTTGAGGGGCGGCATGCCCTTCTTCGTCACGGCGACTTCGGAAACTCCGGTCCGCGTCGGTGTGCTGAAGTCGACCAGTTTCTGCCGCTCGGGGGTGATGGTCAGGGCCGCGGCGACGAAGTCGACTTTCCCTTGCTGCAGGAACGGAAACAACTGGTCGCGCGTCAGCGGCACGAACGCCACGTGGACGTGGAGCAGCCCGGTCTTGAGGCGCTTGTTGAGCTCGTCTTCGAAGAGTTTGATCGACTCGTAGGCGATTCCGCGCTGGACTCCCTTGTCGATGAAGTACTGGGTGCGGTTGTAGACCACCCCCGCTCGAATCACGCGCCGCTTGACCATCTCGTCGAAATCGCCCGTGAACGGCTTATCGAGCAGCGACCGCGACTCGGCCGGCAAGACGTCATACGGCGACTTCTCGGGCGGCAGCGGCGCGTCCGGGACGGGTGGAGGCGGGACCGTGGTCGTCGCGCCCGATGACGCCGGCGATCCTTGAGCAGGCGGTGACGAAGGCGACGAACAACCGGCGGCCGCGATGATGAGCAGCCCACACGCAATCTGAATGGGGAGTCTCATATTCACGGTGTATTGTATGCAACCCTCGACATTTCGTGACGATCGGAACCCTTTGCGCCGCCCGCCCGCTTCGGTCAAGCTAGGCGGCCATGTTCGTGATTGAGCTGATCTACAAGGCGCCGCTCGCCGACATCGACGCGCAGATGGCGGCGCACGTCAGGTTTCTGAAGAAGTACTACTCGGCCGGAAACTTCCTCGTGTCAGGGCGAAAGATTCCGCGCGACGGCGGCATCATTCTGGCGGTCGGCCCGAGCCGCGAGGCGATTGAGTCCATCGTCGCGGAGGACCCGTTTCACAAACACGGCCTCGCCGACTTCCGCGTCATCGAGTTTCGCGCGAGCCAGCGCGCCGACGACATTCAGAGCCGGATCGAAAGGTCCTAGCTTCGTGATCATTCCTCTCGTCGCGGCTCTCCTCATCGGCGCGTCACCGGTTGACGCGGAGCGCCGGCAGGCCGCCCAGCCGCCGCCGAAGGAACAGCCGGCGAAAGATCCCGCCATCAATGTGAACTGGCTGTACGGCGCGTACGTGCCGAAAGAGGTGCCGCTCGAACCCCTCTCGGGAACGGACCGGCGGCGGCTGTGGACGCGGCAGACCTTTCTGACCATCGGGATTTACGCCAAGACCGGCCTCTTTGCGCTCTGGGATCAAGCCAATGACGAGCCGCCCGAGTGGGACAAGGACGTCCAGGGATTCGGCCAGCGCTTTGCGTCACGCTACGGACAGTTCATGGTTCAGAATTCGGTGTCGGCGGCCGGCAACTGGGCGCTTGGCTACGAGCCGCGCTACGAACGCTGCCGCTGCGAAGGCAAGTGGCGACGCGTGCGGCACGCGCTCGTCCGGAATTTCGTCACCTACAACTCGACCGAGCGTGAACGCCGGCCGCAGCTCGCCATGTACGCGGGCGCCTGGGTGGGCGGTATCGTCGCTTCGACGTGGAAGCCGGCGAAGGACGACATCTGGGAAGAAGGCTACGGCGCGATGCTGACGCAGGTTGGGTTCGGCAGCCTCGCGAACATCGTCGGCGAATTTGCCGTGGAGATCGGGAAACTGCTCGGACGGAAGTGAGACTCGACTCTGAACAGCCTGTTACACTCCAGCCCGCATGTCCGCGCCTCTCCGACTGATGGCCGTCCTGGCGCATCCAGACGATGAATCACTCGGGCTCGGCGGCACGCTCGCGAAATACGCGTCTGAAGGCGTCGAGACCTTTCTCGTGACCGCGACCCGGGGCGAGGCCGGCCGCTATCACGGCCACCGCGGCGATCGGCATCATCCGGGAGCGACGGAGCTGGGCCGGATCCGCGAGGCGGAGCTGCGAGCCGCCGCGTCGGTGCTCGGCGTCGGGGATCTCACGTTCCTCGACTACCGCGACACCGAGCTCGATCGCGCCGATCCGCGCGAGGCGATTGCGCAGATCGCGTTTCATGTGCGGCGCGCGCGACCGGACGTCGTGGTCACGTTCGGACCCGACGGCGCCTACGGGCATCCGGATCACATCGCCATCTGTCAGTACGTCACAGCCGCGGTCGCCGCAGCCGCCAGTCCGTCGATGACGACGAACGGAGCCGGCGGCGCGCCGCCGCATCTCGCAAAGAAGCTCTATTACATCGCGTGGCCGACGGCGGCCTGGAAGGCGTACCAGGAAGCGCTCAAGAAACTCACGTCCACGGTCGACGGCGTGGAACGCCAGGCTGTCCCGTGGCCGGACTGGGAGATCACCACGGTCATCGACACGCGTCAGTTCTGGCCAGTCGTCTGGCGGGCCGTCTCGTGCCACGAGTCGCAAATGGCCAATTACGAGCGCTTGAAGGGCCTGCTGCCCGAGCACCACGAAGCGCTCTGGGGCTCCCAATCCTTCTATCGTGCGCTGAGCACCGTGAACGGCGGACGCACGCGCGAAACCGATTTGTTCGAGGGGATTCGTTGACCTCGGGTTTCGTTTCGGTCGGCTGTTCACTCGGGCCGGATGCCGGCACCGAAACGAACCCCGAGGTCTTGGACAGGTGAATACGCATGTCGGATAACGCTGCCCGCCCGGCCACCCGTCACGCGCCGATCGCGATGGATGGCGCGACGTTTCGCGCGATCGGGCACCGGCTCGTGGACCAGCTCGCGGAGTTTCTCGAATCGGTGCCGCAGCGTCCGATCACGCGCAATGAGTCGCCGTCGGCGGTCCGCGCGGCTCTCGATCTCGATCGCGCCCTGCCGGAACAGGGCACGGCGGCTGGTCCCTTGATCGAGAATGCGGCCGCGCTGCTCTTCGATCACTCGCTCTTCAACCAGCACCCTCGGTTCTTCGGCTACATCACGGCGCCGCCCGCTCCCATCGGGATACTCGGCGAGCTTCTCGGCGCGGCGCTCAACGCCAATCTCGGCGCGTTTCTGCTCGCGCCCGCGGCGACGGAAGTCGAATCGCAAACCATCCGCTGGATCGCTCAGCTCATCGGCTTCCCCACCGACGGCGGCGGCATCATCGTCAGCGGCGGCAACATGGCGAACATGGTCTGCCTGTGGGCCGCCCGCGCCGCCAAGGCCGACTGGAATATCCGCGAGCTCGGCGCGTCGGATCCGTCGGCCCGCCGCCTGCGCGTCTACGGGTCGGCCGAGACGCACACCTGGATCCAGAAGGCCGCCGATCTGTCGGGGTTGGGCACGGCGTCGCTCCGCTGGATAGCGACGGACGCGAATCTTCGCATGGACGTCGACGCGCTGCGGCGCGCGATCGACGCGGACCGGTCGGCCGGCGATCTGCCGTTCATGGTGATCGGCACGGCGGGATCGGTGGGCACGGGCGCCGTCGATCCGCTTCCGACGATTGCGGCCATCTGCAAGGAACAGGACCTCTGGTTCCACGTCGACGGGGCCTATGGCGGATTTGCCGCCGCGTCTTCCGAAGCGCCGCCGGATCTGCTGGCGCTCCGTGGCGCCGACTCGGTGGCCATCGATCCGCACAAATGGCTGTACGCGCCGCTCGAGGCCGGATGCGCCCTCGTGCGCGATTCAGACCGGCTGCGCGCCGCGTTTGCCTACCACCCTCCGTACTACCACCTCGACGAGCGCGCGACGAATTACATCGATTACGGTCCGCAGAATTCGCGCGGGTTTCGCGCGCTCAAGGTCTGGCTGGCGCTGCAGCACGTCGGCGCAGCGGGCTATCGCGACATGATC
>JBLNGH010000331.1:0-7022 GCA_050264575.1 Acidobacteriota bacterium
GGGCGGATCGCTCTGCTTCCACGACTCTGGCGCGCAGCTCTCCCAGCGCCGCATCGCGGTCGGCGATGTCGCGGTCGCGGTAGGCGATGGTCCTCTCGGTCTTTTCGATGTGGCTCCGCAGCACACGCATCTCGTCGTCGCGAACCGCGACGTCACCGGTGCGTTTCCGGAGTTCTCCCTCGAGATGACGGACGTAGGCCTCGCCGTCCTCTGAGAGTCTCGTCAGATCCGCGAAGGCCCGCTCCACCTCGGACAGGCGCACGTTTTTCGACTCGCACTCCCGTTCGAGCTGGCGGACGATTTCTTCCACCTCGCGCGCGCGCGTCGCGCTCGCGTCGAGTTGCCGTTCGAGATCTGCGGCGGAAGCTTCGACCTCGGTGACGTGGGCGGTTCTCGCGGCGATCTCGGCCTCGGCGTTCTTCAGCGCGTCCTGGAGCTCGGCCGCGCGGGTGTTCGCCGTGGCCACATCTCCCCGGAGGCAGGTGGTGTACAGGCCGCTTGTTTCGATCGCCGCCGCGAGCTCGTCGAAGCGTGCGCGCTCAGCATTTGCAGCCACCTCATGGAGATCCTGCAGGCGCGCGTCCCGGGCGCTCAACTCCTGCTGCAGGTGTCTGGCGTACGCCGCGCCCTGTTCGACGGCCGCGACGAGCTCGGCGTAGCGTGCCTGATCCGCGGCGGCCACCGACGCTTCGATCTCGCGCAGACGCGCGTCCTTGGCGCTCACCTGTTCCTGCAGGTGCCTGGCGTACGCGGCGCCTTCTTCGATCGCTGTTGCGAGCTCGCCAATGCGTTCGAGCTCGCCGATGCGGATCTGCTCCGCGTTCGCGACTGAGCCCTCGATCTCGCGTAGACGTGCGTCTTTGGCGTCCAGTTCCTTTTGCAGGTGCCTGGCGTACGCGGCGCCTTCTTCGATCGCCGCCGCGAGCTCACCGATGCGTGCGTGCTGGCGCTCGACGAGCGTAAGGCCTTCGTGCACGGATTGCGGGCCTCGCGCCGGCCTGGCGACCACGAAGAACTGGTAGGTCAGCGCGTCGGGATCGCTCTCGAGCGTCGCGCGGAGATCGGCCGGGATGCCCGCCAGGTCGACATCGAACTCCGTCTGATCGAGCCGTCGCATCACACGCAGCCTGGTCTCGGCGCGGAAGCCTGCCTGCCGGATCAACGCGTCCAGTCCCACGGCGTCGAAGAAGCGAAGATGCCCGCGGTCGAGCAACCCGCTGGCGCGATAGCGGAATTTCCCGCTCAAGAGCTCCAGGCGAAGCGCGCCGTGGGTGACGTTCGGGACCGACAGCAGGACGCTGCCACCAGGCGCAAGCACGGCTTCGGCGCCGGCGAGTGCCGCCCGGGGGTCGCGCAGGTGCTCGAGGACGTCGAGGAACAGAACCAGGTCGAACGACCTGCCGGCGAACTCCTCCGAAAGGTTGATCTCTTCGACGTCGGCTTCGAGAACCTCGACGCAGTGATTTCTGGCTGAGCTTGCGCGACCGGAATCCTGCTCGACACCCCAGACCTTGCAGCCGCGGGCCGCCAGCGCTCGCGCGACGACCCCAGGGCCGCACCCCACGTCCAGAACGGTTGATCCCGGAGGAGTCGACAGGACTGCCAGCGTGTGAGGACTGTTGAGGTCGTTTGGATCGACCTCGTCGAGAGGAATCTCGGGACGGACCCGGCTCCGCAGCGGGATCACCGTCGAGTCGTCTTCACGCGCGGGTGTGACCTGGTGCATCTCGGTACTCTCCAGGGAAAGCGGTCAGAACCTGTCGCCAGCTCCGGTCGGGGTGTTCGCCCCAGCGCTCGATGACGCGAAGAATGTGGCCGCGCTGCGCGCCCCACGCGTCCGGCCGTGCGTAGAGCGCGAGCAGCGCATCCGCAAATTCGCCGGCGTCGTCGGCCACCAGTACCGCGCGGGAGTCGTGCAGACCCAGACCTTCGGCGCCGACTGATGTGGACACCACCGGCACGCCGTACTGCAATGCCTCGATGCATTTCACTTTCACGCCGGCACCGAAACGCATCGGCACCACGGCGACACGCGCGCTCTCGTACAGCGTTCTGAGGTCGGGTGTGAATCCGACGAAGTTCACGGCCGGACCCGCGAAGGCTCTCGCCGCTGGAGGCGGGTTCGCACCCGTCACATGGAGCCGGATCTCGGGCCGGGACTCGAGCAGGCGCGGCAGCACATCCGAGACGAACCACGCAAGCGCGTCGACATTGGGACTGGCGTCGCCAGCCAGCCATCCCGGCGTGAAGAGCAGATCGGACCGTTCGGAAAAAGCCGCCGCAGTCGGGGCGAGGCCGCGCACGATCGGCCGAATCACCTCGATTCGACAATGTCCCGGTACAGAGGCGAGGATCGCTTCCTCTTCATCCGACACGCAGATGATCGCGTCGGCGTCGACAGGAATCGATCGTTCGAGCTCGCGCGACTCGAGCATCTCCGCCGTCAGGCGGCCCCGCTGCTGAGGGTCGCGGACAAAGTCGAGCTGCCGCTGCATTCTGCGGTAGTAAAGCGCTTCGGCGAGATACACCAGCGAGGCCTGCGGCTGGTGCATCCGCACGAGCGGCGCGTAGCGAGCGAAGTTGTTCGGCCGCGAGATCAGGACACGATCGAACAGTCCGGCGAGATCGGTCAGCACGGCGTCCGGGGACTGACGCATGACCTGGACGCCTCTGTTCGCGAGAGCGGCGATGTCGCCGTCGACGCGGTCGCTGACGGCAACGCTCACCGCGCAGCTGGTGTCGTCGAGCGCGTCGATCGCATCGAGCAGAACGCTGAAGCCCGAGCCGGACCCGCGCTGCGGCGGCCGATCGTCGATGAGCAGCAAATGGCGCGATCCGCGGGCGCGCTGCGTGGCGCGCGCCACCGCGCGCGGCTCCGTGGGCGCGGCAACCTCGCAGGCCTCGAGCTCGCGAATCCATTTCCGGCGGAACGTCTCGCGATTCCGCAGCACGAGAAAATCCCGCCGGGGCGTGGTACTGCTCGCGGTTTCACGATGAATGGCGCGCGAGCGAGGCTGGAAGAAGGTCCGGAATCCCAGACGCGCCAGCCCGAAACACAGATCGACGTCCTCGTAGTACGCCGGGAAGTAGCGAGCGTCGAACCCGCCGAGCGCTTCCCACGGCTGCCGGCGCACCAGGAGCGAGCAGGCCGAGCAGTAGTCCACGGGCCGGACGAAGTCGTAGGGGTTGGCCTCGACCGAGCCGCCGCGGCCCAGGCAGAGCGTCGAACCGTCGCGCCAGGCGATCGCGCCCGCTTCCTGAATCGAGCCGTCGGGGAACAGGATCAGGCCGCCGACCGCACCCGCGTCCTGATGGCGATCGGCGGTTTCGACGAGCGCCTCGAGCCATCCGGGGAGGATTTCGATGTCGTCGTTCAGGAAAACCAGGAACTCTCCCGCAGTTTCCGCAGCGCCCCGATTACATCCGCCGCCAAAACCAAGATTCGTGACCGACGACACGAGCCGCACCGGCGATGAAAACAGCGTTCCGGCCGACGTCAGGTGTGCGGCGGAAGGGCCATTGGCGACGACAACGATCTCGTGAGCCATGGCCGGCGTGATGTTCCGGTGCAGGGAGTGGAGACAGCGGCGAAGGAGCGGACTCCCCAATGTGGGGATGACGATGGAGACTTTTGGCGCGCGAGGTCCGGCGGTGCTGATGTTCGGCTCGACCTGCCGGTTCACGCGCCCTTTTATGCCAGTTTTCTGGGCTCAGTACAAGTGGGACACGCCCCTCGACTGCGCTCGGGGAGCCCTGAGCGATAGTCGAAGGGCGGGACCTCGGAACCCCGGAACCTCGGAACCCCGGAACCTCGGAACCTCGGAACGTCGTCTCAGTCCTTATGCTTTCCGATCTCCGCTTCGCCCTCCGCCTGCTCTCGAAAGACCGCACGTTCGCGTTGACCGCCCTCCTCACGCTGGCGATCACGATTGGCGCCAACACCGCCATTTTCAGCATCGTGCGATCGGTGCTCCTCAAGCCTCTCCCCGTGCCCGACTCGGATCGCATCGTCTTCATCTACAACAGCTATCCGAATGCCGGCGCGCCGCGCGCCGAGGCCGCGGTGCCCGACTACTTCGATCGCCTGCGCGAGATGACCGTGTTCGAGGAGCAGGCGGTCTATCGCCGCCAGGACATGACGCTGGGCTCGGACAAGGGTGCACAACGCATCAAGGCGGTGCGCGCGACCCCCTCGTTCTTCCGGCTGGTGAAAGCGGTGCCGCAGCAGGGGCAGCTCTTCACGGAAGCGGATGGAGAGGAAGGGCAGGAGCACAAGGCCGTCCTGTCCGACGGCTTCTGGCGGAGTCAGTTCGGCGGCGATCCGAACGTGATCGGGCGCGAACTCCGGCTGAACGGCACGAAGTACACGATCAAGGGCGTGCTGCCGCCGAAGTTCAGGTTCCTCTGGCAGGAGATCGACGTCTGGGTGCCCGCGGCGTTCACCGCGAAGGAGAAATCCGACGAC
Source organism: Acidobacteriota bacterium (assembly GCA_050264575.1). Taxonomy (GTDB): domain Bacteria; phylum Acidobacteriota; class Vicinamibacteria; order Vicinamibacterales; family SCN-69-37; genus DASQFI01. Next base: position 4,466 of record JBLNGH010000331.1, read on the forward strand.
TCGCGCCACAGCAACAACTGGCAGATGATCGGACGCCTCAAGCCCGGCGCCGACGTGACGCTCGCGCAGCAGCAGGTCGACGCCATCAACGTCCGCAACGACGAGCGGTTCCCGCAGTTCCGCCAGATTCTCAAGGACGCCGGCTATCACTCCGTGGCCGTCCAGCTCCAGGCGGACGTCGTCCGCGAAATCCGTCCGGTCATCTTCCTGTTGTGGGGCGGCGTGCTCTTCGTGCTGCTGCTGGGGTGCGTCAACATCGCGAACCTCGTCATGGTGCGGTCGAGCGTGCGCGCACGCGAGATGGCGACCCGCGCGGCGATCGGCGCGGCGCGGTCGCGCCTGGCGCGGCAACTGCTGACGGAGACGACGCTGCTCGCGGTGATCGGCGGCGCCGTCGGGATCCTGCTGGGCTGGTGGGGTCTCAAATCGATCACCGCGCTCCACCTCGAAGATCTTCCGCGGGGGTACGAAATCGCGCTCGATCCGGCGGTCGTCGCCGTCATCTTCACCCTCGCGGTCCTCGTCGGCGTGCTCATTGGCCTCATGCCGATCGCGCGTCTCATGCGGCTCAACGTGAACACCACGCTGCGCGAGGAAGGGCGCAGCGGGACGGGCGGCCGCGCCGCGAGCCTCGTGCGGCGCGCGCTGGCGACCGCGCAGGTCGCGATCGCGTTCGTGCTGCTGATCGGCGCGGGGCTCATGTTTGCGAGCTTCAAGGCCGCGCTGGGTATCGATCCCGGCTTCGATCCTCGCAGCGTCGTGACGTCCATCGTCAGTCTGCCGCAGGCCGCATACAAAGAGGATGCTGCGCTCGTGGCGTTTTCGGATCGACTGCTCCCGTCGCTGCGCGCGCAGCCGGGTGTCGAGGCGGCGGGATTGACGTCGATCATCCCCTTCGGGGGAGACTTCAGCAGCAGCGTGATTCTCGCCGAGGGCTATCAGATGAAGCCGGGCGAGTCGCTGATTTCGCCGCAGCAGACGACGGTGAGCGACGGGTACTTCGAGGCGATGAAGATTCCGCTCGTGCGCGGCCGCTACTTCACGCCGGCGGACACCGCGACGTCGCCGAAGGTCATCATCGTCGACGAGCGGCTGGCGCGGAAGTTCTGGCCCGGCACGGATCCGATCGGCCGCCGGATGTACATGCCGGAGAACCCGAAAGACGTGCTCGCCATTACCCCCGAGACGAAATTCCTCTCCGTCGTCGGCGTGGTCAAAGAAGTGCAGGTGCTGCCGCCGGGGACGGGCTTCGAGCCGGTCGGGGCGTATTACTTCCCGTACAGCCAGATGCCGGAGCGGGGCTTCGTCATCGCCGTGCGCACGGCCGTCGATCCCGATTCGATGGTCAACGCCACGCGCAAGGCGGTCTCGCAGATCGATCCCGAGCTGCCCGTGTACGGAGTGAGGACGATGGCGGCGAGATTTGACGAGGCGCTGATCAGCCGCCGCGTGCCGATGCTGATCGCGATAGCCTTCGGCATCGTCGCGCTGTTTTTGTCGGCGATCGGCATTTACGGTGTGCTCGCGTACGGCGTCACGCAGCGGCGCCGCGAGATCGGGATCCGCATGGCCCTCGGCAGCACGCGTCCTGAGGTTTTCGGGCTGGTGCTCGCCGACGGCGTCAAGATTCTCGCGATCGGACTCGCGCTCGGACTGGCCGGCGCGTACTTCGTCGGCAAGGCGATGGAGAAGCAGCTCTTCAACGTCGCGCCGACCGATCCGCGAGTGATTCTCGGGGTGATCGTGACGCTCTCGGTCATCGCGCTGGTGGCCGTCGCGATTCCGGCGCGGAGGGCGTCGAAGGTCAATCCTACGGTTGCCTTGAATAGTAACTAGGTCGAATAGTAATCCGTCGGTTCCGGGGTTCCGAAGTTCCGAGGTTCCGAAGTTCTCAAGGGCTGGGTTCCGAGGTTCTCCAAGAACATCGGAACCACGGAACTCCGGAACCAACTACCGACTATCGACTAGACGTGTGTATTTCCTTTTTCTGCTTCTCGACCATCGCCGCGACATCCTCGAGCAGCTTCTTCGCGTCATAGACGATCCCGTCCTTGATCGTGTACTTGATGCCGCCGACGCGCTCGACGCGGCCCGTCTTGTCGTTCAGTCGCACCGCGCCAGTGCCGTACAGCACTTTGAAGTTCTCCAGCGGGTTCTGATCGACGATGACCATGTCGGCGAGCATGCCAGGTCGCACGATGCCGAACTGCGGCGCCTGCTTTTTCGGATCGGTCAGCGTCAGCGCGCCGTTCATGGTCGCAGCTTGAATGACTTCGAGCGGATGGAAACCGGCTTCCTGCAGTAATTCGAATTCGAGGATGTAGCCGAAGCCGTACGTCTGGTAGATGAATCCCGAGTCGGAGCCCGTCGTGACGCGGCCGCCCATCCGCTTGTAGTCGTTCACGAGCTTGAACCACACCTGATAGAAGTTGCGCCAGGCGATCTCGTCGGTTGTTGTCCAGTTGTACCAATAGCCGCCGTGGTTGTCGCGGTTGGGAGAGTAGAACTCCATCAGCGACGGCAGCGTGTACTTGTCGTGCCAGTCGGCGTTCCGCAT
>JBLNGH010000332.1:0-11422 GCA_050264575.1 Acidobacteriota bacterium
TTGGGCTGTTGAGGCCGGTGGTGCCGCGGGGGTCCGACTTGGGGGTGGGGGGGTTGGGCGGCTCGTGGTGGGGGGGGGCTTGCCCCCCCCCGACCCCAGCCGCGGGCGTGCCGGCTCTAAAGGGCTGGCCTACTGCTCCTTCTTGATCAACGGTGAAAACAGATCAATTGGCACGGGCAAGAACGTCGTCGTGTTGTGCTCGCTCGAAATCTCGCGCATCGTCTGGAGGAAGCGCAACTGGAGCGCGATCGGTTGCGCGCTCATGATGGCGGCGGCCTGAACCATTTTTTCGGCGGCCTGGTACTCGCCTTCGGCGTTGACGATCTTGGCGCGCCGCTCGCGTTCGGCCTCGGCCTGCTTGGCCATCGCGCGCTTCATCCCTTCCGGCAGCGCGACGTCCTTCACCTCGACGGCGGTCACCTTGATGCCCCAGGGATCGGTCTGACGGTCGATGATGTTCTGCAGCGTGAGATTGATCTTGTCCCGGTGCGAAAGCAGTTCGTCCAACTCGGCTTGCCCGAGCACGCTCCGGAGGGTGGTCTGCGCGATGAGCGACGTGGCTTTCAGGAAGTTCTCGACCTTGATCACCGCCGCTTCAGGCTCCATCACGCGGAAATAGACGACGGCGTCCACGGTGGCGGGCACGTTGTCGCGGGTCATCACCTCCTGCTTCGGCACGTCGATCGTCACCACGCGCAGATCCATGCGCACCATGCGATCGACGATCGGAATGAGCAGGACGAGACCGGGACCTTTCGCGCCAATCAGCTTGCCCAGCCGGAAGACGACGCCGCGTTCGTACTCGCGCAGGACCCGGACGGCGGACGGCAGCATCGTGATCGCCAGGACCGCCACAACCAGGAACACCGACATCAAGGGAAGCACCTCGTCCATGGTCACGTCTCCTTGGCAACGGGCGCCGGCTTCACGGCGAGCGTCAGCCCGCGGATGCCGACGATCTCGACAAGATCGCCGGTCTCGATCGGCGTGTCGCTCGTTGCGGCCCAGTATTCGCCTTCGACGAACAGCTGTCCGCCGCCGCTGTCGATGCGCGTCAACGCCGGGGCGGTTCGTCCGATCATTGTCCCCGCCCCCGTTCGTGCCGGCAGGTACTGCGCGCGCAGACCGGCGGCGATCACGAATGCAAAGAACGCGGTGGTCACGATCGTGCCCGGCAGGACCAGCGTCAACGGCAGCCGGAATCCAGGCTCCGAATCAATCAGCATCAGCGATCCCAGGAAGAACGCGAGCGCGCCTCCCGCGGTGAGCGCGCCGTGCGTCGGCGCGAAAACGTCGGTGATGAAGAGTCCCAGCGCGAGCACCACGAGCGCCACGCCGGCGATGTTGATCGGCAATCCCGCCCCGAGATACAGGGCGAGGATCAGCGCGACGACGCCGACAACGCCGGGCAGAACGGCGCCCGGCGTACTGAGCTCGCCGATGATGCCGTAGATTGCGACGAGCATCAGCACGAAGAGCACTTCGGGCCGCCACAGCGCCTGAAACACCTGCTCGCGCGTCGTCATCGGGATGTCTGTGACGCTGGCCGATGAGGTTCGAAGCGGGCGGCCATTCACCGGCCGGCCGTCGATCTTCTTGAGCAGCGCCGGAAGATCGTCGGCAATCACGTCGACCACCTTCAGCTCCAGCGCCTTCTCGGCGGTGATGCTGGCGCTCTCGCTGACCGCCTGGCGCGCCCACTCGACGTTGCGCTTTCGTTTGTCGGCGATCGTTTCGATGTAGCTCGTCGCGAAATTCTCGAGCTTCTTCTTCATCGTCTCGTCGAGATCCTGCGACGGGCCGCCACCGCCGACAACCGGATGCGCGGCGCCGATGCTGGTGTGCGGAGCCATCGCCGCGATGTCCGCGGCAAGCGTGATGAAGCAGCCAGCGCTCGTCGCCGTCGCACCCGTTGGCGCGACATAGACGACTGTCGGGACCGACGACGCGTACAAACTCTGGACGATGTCCTTCGTAGATTCGAGGAGGCCGCCAGGCGTATCGAGCTCGATGACGAGCACGTCCATCGAGCCGGCTGCCGCGCGGCGGATGGCGCGATCGATGTAGCCGGCCGTCGCCGGACCGATGGCGCCTTTCACGTGAATCAGGCCCGCTTTCGGCGGATCGGCCGCGGCAAACGCTGGCCAGCCCATCAGGCCCGCCGCCAGGAACGGCAGCCAGCGTCTCATGACTCAACGCTATACCAAATACCCGCACAACGCTGTGCCTTCCGCGACCGTCTAAGCGCGCATGACCCGAGTGCTCAAGGATCTTCACCTGGCCTGGCGCTCGTTGACCCGCGTGCGCGCCATTAACGCCTTCATCATCCTCGCGTTCGCGTTGGGGATTGGCATCACGACGGCCGTCTTCAGCTTGTTCTACGGCGTCCTCCTGAAGCCGTTGCCGTACCCCGGCCCCGACCAACTGGTCGTCGTGTACGACACGCAGCCGGCGTGCACGACGTGTCCGGCGTCGTTCGAAAAACACCAGGACTGGAAGACGCGGAGCACGGTCTTCGCCGCCATGGGCGGATCGTTCACGCCGATGGTCGTGGTCACCGGCGCGGGCGAGCCCGAGCGCGTGCAGGCGGCCGGCGTGACGGCATCGCTGATGGATGTTTTTCGCGTCAACCCGGCAATCGGCCGATGGATATCCGAGGCCGAAGATCAACCCGGCGGGCACAAGGTCGTCGTACTCACCGACGGCTATTGGCGCCGGCGATTCGGCGGCGACCGTCAGGTCCTCGGCCAGACGATTTCGATCAACGGCGATCCGCACGAGGTGATTGGCGTGATGCCGCCGCGCTTCTCGCACCGCCGTGCGGAGCTCTTCATTCCGGTACAGCGCCGGTTCGATCCGTCCAATCGCGGATCGCACTTCCTCGCGACCTACGGCCGGCTGAAGCCCGGTGTGACGCTCGCGCAGGCGCAGCAGGAGATGCGCGCCCTCGGCGCGACGCTCGCGAAAGAGTTCGGCCACAACCACGGCATCGACGTGCAGTCGTACCCGCAGATCGTCGTGAGCGGTGTGGCTCAGCCGCTTCGGTTCCTGATGGGCGCCGTGTGTCTGCTGCTCCTGATCGCGTGCGCGAACGTCGCCAACCTGCTTCTTGCCGCCGGACTGGCGCGCCGCCGCGAGCTGGCGGTCCGCACGGCGCTCGGCGCGACGCGATGGGATCTCGCGCGGCAGCTGACGATCGAGAGCGTGACGCTGGCGGTCGTCGGAGGCGTGCTCGGCATCCTGCTGGCGCAGTGGGCGATCACCACGTTCGTCCGTCTTGCGGATGCCGTGCTGCCGCGCGCGGCAATCGTCGAGATGGATTCGACCGTTCTGCTGTTCGCGCTCGGGTTGGCGGTCGTCACGGGTCTGGTATGCGGACTCTGGCCGGTGATCCGCCTGAAGACGCGCACGCTCGGGCACGAGGTGCGCGAGGGCGATCTGCGCAGCGGCAGCGCCGCCGGCGGCCGCCGTTTCGGCAACAGCCTGGTCGTCGTCGAGATTGCGCTCGCCTTCATGCTGCTGGTCGGCGCCGGATTGCTCGTCAAGAATCTGCTGTCACTCGAGGCGCGCGACAGCGGCTTCCACAGCAACGGGCTCGTCACGTTCGATCTGGCCCCGAGCGGTCCGCGATACAAAGAGCAATCGGCCCTCACGACCTTCTACCGCGACCTTGCCCCGAAGCTCGCGAGCCTGCCCGGTGTCGCCAGCGTTGGTTTCACGAGCCATCTGCCGATGCAGGATTTCGGCTGGAACGGCGAAGTGCGGCTCGAGGGTGGCAACCCCTGGCCGGCCAATGCGGCGCCGCTCGTCGAGCGGATGTGGATTGGCGCCGACTATTTCAAGACGATGGGCACGGAGATCGTCCGCGGCCGGCCATTCGACCAGCGAGATCGACAGGGCATGCCGCTCGTCACGATCCTGTCCGAGCGGACAGCCGAGAAGTTCTGGCCCGGACAGAATCCGATCGGCAAACGGTTCTTCCGGAACGCCGGGCCAGGCAGTCCGTCCGTCGAGGTCGTCGGCGTCGCGCGTGATGTCAGGACGTACGGCCTCGCGCGCGTCAGCCCGTACCTCATGTACCAGTCGATCGAGCAGGAGCCGTTTGGCGCGATGACCGTCGTGCTGCGCTCGGATGACCGCGATCCGACATCGCTGATTCCGGGCGCGCGCAAGATCGTCGCCGCGATGGATCCGCTGCTCCCGCTGGCTCGCGTTCAGATGATGAGTGAGGTGGTGGGGAAGTCCGTCACGCAGCCACGACTGCTGTCATCGCTGAGCGGGCTGTTCGGCGGGCTTGCCGGGCTGCTCGCCGTCGTCGGCGTTTATGGCGTCATGGCGTACAACGTCCGCCGGGCCAGACGGGAATTCGGCATCCGCCTCGCACTCGGTGCCGATCCGGCGCGCGTCCGGCGGCTTGTCGCTGGCCGCGGCCTCCTGCTGGGCACGGTGGGTGTCACGCTCGGCGCCGCCGGCGCCCTGCTGCTGACGCGCACGCTTCAGGCGCTGCTCGACGACGTCAAGCCGACCGATCCGGCGGTGTTCATCGGCACGGGAATCGTGCTGATCGTCGTCTGTGTGGGCGCGGGATTCCTGCCGGCGCTCCAGGCGTCGCGCACCGATCCGATGGTGGTCCTTCGCGCGGAGTAAGAAGCTCTGTCGCCAATCGACACGTCCTTCACCGGATGGAGCTTTCCGGTGCGACAGCGAAGCCTTCCTTGCGCGCCGCGGCGCAGAGCCGCTCGTCGAGAGAGACGAACGTTTCGTTGTGCGGTTGCTCTTCGCACCAGACGAGCGCGGCGGCCAACTGCAGCGCATCCGCCGCCCGTAGGACGTGGCTGGCAAGCAACCGCGCAGCCCGGCGCCGGACCTCGTCGGTGGGCGCAATCGTGTCGGCATGCTCGACGAACGCCCGTAACCGGTCCGCCACGTCTCGCATGACCGGTGAAGGCAGGGGCGCGTCCCGATGCCGGCGGTAGAGTGCCGACTGACACTCGAGCGGCGTCGCCCACCAGATGACGACCTCGCGATCGGCGGCGAGCAAGCCGATGAGCGCCTCCGAGCGGGATTCCGGCAACAGAATCGGGACCAGCGCGGAGCTGTCCCAGAACATCAGCGTGTGGATTCGCCGCGTTCGGCGAGGAGCGCGGCGAGGACGCCGCTGCCAACCCGGTCGCCTTTGGGCGCCGTCTGCAGCAGTTTCGGGAGACGGCCGCGTCCCGGCCGCAGGGCGCCTTCGCGGGCCAGCCGCAGCCGGCGGCTCGATTTCCGCTCGTCATCGTCGAGCGGCAGCAATCGGGCGACGGGTACGCCTCTCTCGGTGACCACGATCTCGCGGCCCGCTTTGACGAGACGGAGGTATTCGCTGAGCCGGGCCTTCAGGTTCGCGACGCTGGCCGTGCGCTTCATGTGACCAGTATGGTCATATCAGGATGACCGGTCAAGCCACCCTGGATGTGCGATACTCCCCGCCAATTCTCTCGTGCCGCGCCGCAGGGAGGTCATCATGCCGTCCGCGTTCATCTCACGATTCACGCTCGCGATGCTGGTGGGTACGGCCCTGCTGGCCGACGACACGCGACGTGTGCCGACGATCGACGATCTCCTGTCGGTGAAGTCCGCCGGCGGCGCGCAGATCTCGCCCGACGGCAAGTGGGTCGCGTATACCGTCACCGAGACCGACTTCCGTCAGGATGCCTTCGTCACGCAGCTCTGGCTCGCCAACACGGCGACGGGCCGGAACATCCAACTCACGCGTGGCGACAAGTCCTCGAGCAACCCGCAATGGTCCCCGGACAGCCAGTGGCTGGCGTTCACCAGCACGCGGGTGGGCGACAAGTCTCAGATTTTTGCCATCCATCCGGACGGCGGGGAAGCGCAGCAGCTCACGAAATCCGACGCGTCAATCGGCGGCTTCGCGTGGTCGATGGATGGCAGCCGCATCATGTTTGCCGCGACGGATCCCGTGACGCAGACCGCGAAAGATCGCCGCGAACAGCTGGGCGATTTCGAAGTGGTGCGACGCGAGTACAGCCACACGCATCTCTGGACGGTCGACGTCGCCGACGCGCTCACCGCGCCGGTTGCCGGCATGCAACGGACGAAAGGCCAGGACTTCAGCGTCGGCGCGGCCACCTGGTCGCCTGACGGCGCCAGAATCGCGTTCACCGCGACGAAGAATCCGGATCTCATTCAAGGCGAGACCGCGGACCTCTATCTGCTGACGCTCGCCGACAACTCGGTCAGGAAGATCGTCGAGCAGCCGGGGCCGGAGGGCAGCCCGCGCTGGTCGCCCGACGGCAGCCAGATCGTCTTCACGTCCTACATGGGCAACAAGGACTACTTCGCGAGCAACTCCCGGCTGGCGGTTGTCCCGGCCGACGGCGGCGTGCCGCGATCGATCACGGACGCGTTCGACGAGCAGCCGGGTCCCGTCACCTGGAACGCCGACGGCATCTACTTCAGTGGCGCGCAAGGAACGGCCTCGCATCTCTTCCGGGTGGACCCGGCCACGAGCCAAATCACGCGCGTCTCGGGTCCCGATTCGCTGATGGCCGGCTCCTTCTCGCTCAGCCGCGACGGGCGCATGGTGGCCTTCACCGCCAGTTCCTCGACGTCGTTGAACGAAGTGTTCGTCTCGGACACGGCCACTTTCGCGCCGCGCGCGTTGACGACGATGACCGATCAGGCGACGCCGTTCGTGCTCGGCACGCGCGAGGTCATCTCCTGGAAGAGCAAGGACGGCACCACGATCGAAGGCGTCCTGATCAAGCCTGCGGACTTCGATCCGGCGAAGAAGTATCCGTTGCTCTGCATCATCCATGGCGGTCCGACCGGGATCGATCGGCCCGCGCTGCTCGCGCCCGACACACGCTACTACCCGGCGGACATTTGGGCCGCCCGCGGGGCGCTGATTCTGAAGGTCAACTACCGCGGCAGCGCGGGCTACGGCGAGAAGTTCCGCAAGCTCAACGTGCGGAACCTCGGCATCGGCGACGCGTGGGATGTGATCTCAGGTGTGGACAATCTAATCGCCAAAGGATCGGTCGATCCCAAACGGGTCGCGTCGATGGGATGGAGCCAGGGCGGCTACATCTCCGCGTTCCTCACGACCTCATCCGATCGATTTGCCGCGATTTCCGTCGGCGCCGGAATCTCGAACTGGGCGACGTACTACTACAACACCGACATCACGCCGTTCACGATCAACTATCTGGGCAACGATCCGGCCGACGACCCGGAGATCTATCTGAAGACCTCACCGATGTCGTACATCAAGCAGGCGCGCACACCGACGCTCATCCAGCACGGTGAGCTCGACCGCCGTGTGCCGATCCCGAATGCGTACGAGCTGCGCCAGGGTCTTCAGGATCGCGGCGTGCCCGTCGAGATGGTCGTGTACAAAGGGTTCGGCCATGGCATCACCAAGCCGAAGGCGATGCGCGCGGTCATGCAACACAACCTGCTCTGGTTCAATCACTACCTCTGGGGCGATCCGCTGCCCGATCTCACGAAGCCGGAACTGCCGGCGAAATAGATCACGGTCATTACCTCGACGCGTCGGCGGATGTCAGAAGCACATGAAGGCCATGAAAAACGTGAAGGACATGAAGGAAGACAAAGAAAAGAACTCCTTCATGAACTTCATGCTTCTTCAATCGACATGCCGCAACCGGCGTTCGGTATTCAGCTCGTTTACCCGAACCCACGGGAGCCGGAGCTCGCGACGATCGTTCGCGAGGGGAAGTCGTGCTGATGCCGCAGGGCTATCACCCGAACGTGGCGGCGCCCGGCGACGCGACCGCCGGTCCGCACGGCCAGGCGTTGTCCGACGACTTCTCGACCAACAAGATGGGCGTGCACTGGGACTTCTACGCGGGGACCGACGCGGACCGCGCGCGAATCCGCTACGAGAACGGCGCGGCAGTTCGTGTATCGCGCGCTGGACTGACCGCGCGCTTGGGGCGTGGAGGTTGGGCCCGGTCGGTCAATAAAGGATCATCCGCACCGGATCCGGCAGGTACCAGTCACTGAAGGGCCACCGATGCTCACGGGGGCCTCTTGGGCTCTCGAGAAAAGTTCCCGGAGCTACTCGTGGAACGCCAACGGGCGCGGCGACGGTGCCGGGACCTTGCGGCGTCATGCGCGGCACGTATGGTGCCCCGGCGCGCTGCTGCAGATCCTCGTCCGGCGCCAGGACCGCGACGACGCCGGTCAGCGTGATAGCTGACGCCAGCAAGAGCAGCCAGCTCAGTCGGGTCGTTCGCATGGGGATTGACTCATTCTACCAGTCGCGCTGCGCGATCATTGCCCGCCCGGCCGGTCATTGTGTACACTCGGGAATCTGGCGAGGGCGGGAATAACTCAGTGGTAGAGTGCGACCTTGCCAAGGTCGAAGTCGCGGGTTCGAATCCCGTTTCCCGCTCCATTTTTTGATCGGCGGGGTCCCCTGCACCCCTAGCGGCCACCGTTACGCGAGCGCTTCGCCGCCAGCCTTGGGCCGCCGTAGCCTTGGCGAAGGCGCCTCCACTCCGCCGCACTGTTCACGGCGGGGCTGCTCTCCGCCTTAGCTTCACGAGTGTCTACCACGCCGTCGCTTTTCGGCGACGGCGTGTCTCCTGAACGCACGAGCCATTCCGGCTTCGAAGTTCGAACTTCGAAGTTCGAAGTTATTTCTTCTGCGGCGGCGCCGCGGCTGTCTCCTGGTGGAACACCGCCTTCCACGCGTTGCCGCGCTTGGTCCACACGGTCGACGCGTACGCCGGGCTCGGCACGGGCTGGCCCATCATCGTGCCCTTGCCGCTCCATGTGTACGTCATGACGACCGTATTGGCGTCGACCCAGATGAACTTGAAGTCCGACAACTTCGTGTCGCTGACTTTCATGTCCATCGTCGGGAGCTGTTTGAACATCTCCCCAGCGGTGTTCGCCCCCATCGGGTCAACGCCGACGCCATCTTCGGCAATCAGTGTCTTGAGTGTGGCGATGTCTTTCTTGCTGAAGGCGTCGTTGATCTTGTTCTCGTTGGCCATCAGCGTTTTTTCGATCGCGGCGCGATCCGGCGGCGCCTGCGCGTCGACCCGCGCGGTGATCTGGAACGCGGCAAGCAGACACAGGCTGACGGTGGTTGCGCCGGCAATCTGATACTTCACGGTGTCCTCCTCGGGAATCATGCGATGGAGTCGATTGGACGTCGGCGCACACCGGCTTGTCAACTGCGCTGGTATAAACTGAGGGATCTGCGTCGGTCGCGCGGGTCGTTTCTGCGCGACAAGGCTTCAGAATGGCGCCGTCGCCAAGCGGTAAGGCAGAGGTCTGCAAAACCTCCATCCCCGGTTCGATTCCGGGCGGCGCCTCCAATAAATTCTAGGAAACTTGCTGATCCTGTTGCGCGGTTGATCCTTCGGTTGCCGAGATCATTCTCGAGTGCCCTTCGCCTGACGCCCGGCTGAACGCGGTGTTTGGGTGCAAGCTGAAGGCCCGGCGGCCGGCTGGGCGGAAGAGTTTCTCGTAGTCCTTCCAGCAGACCAGCCGTCATCCAGCGTGCAGAGTCGCTCGAAACGCAACGGTCTCTTCTTCCAAATCACTCACGGCACTGATGTCCGACTCAACTGGCAGGATAACCAAACGCTCGAGGTGGAGTACCCGGATTCAGCCACCGTCTATTACGCGGCACCTAGCGACCAGTACCGGTACTTGGCGACGCCGAATCTAAGAGTTCGCTATCGGAGTGTCCCGTCTGATTGGGATGCGCTTTCCGGCGGGAGTCGCTGCGAAAGCGGCGGCCGCCTTTTGCCGGAACAACCCACGAAACGGCTAAAGTAACCACCGCATGAGCATTTTGCAGCGGCTGATCGCGGTACTCGGCATCGTCTGGATCTCGCAGGTTGCCTATTGGTTGATAGTGCTCCAGTTCGTCAGTCGTGGACGTCACCTCGAGACAATGGTATTTCTCTTCGGGGGCTTTGGAGTTTGGGGCATCGCCTCTTGGTTCGCGATCCTGATCGTTGGACCGATAGCGGTCGTCCAACTCTGGCAGCTACGACTGTCGGGCGTGCTGATTGGGGCGCTGCTGCTCGCGAACTCCGTCGCAGTCGAAGTCGTCGATTTTGTGAGGTCGGGTGGACAGAGCGGTCTGTCCGATCCGATCATCCACGCCGTCGGTCTGGTGATTCTCGTGGGTCTGGCTGTTTCACACGTCAGGGGTCGCCTCTAACGCTCGGATCAAAGCGGACCCCAGATGAAGAGACTCGCAAATTCCACGCGCGCTGGGGAAGGGTTACCGGCCCTCGATTGTGTGCATTCCCGTCAGAAACCACGACATATTAGGCACGGAGCTCGAAGTACCAGACTACATACGCAACCACAAACCAGCTGATGTAAGCGGCCCCAATAAGACCGAGCAGTCCGAGGGTAAGCCGCCACCCGGAACGGCCTCGCGTCTTGAACGCATACCAAGGAATCACAACAGGCCAGGCCAGCACCAGAAAGTAGCCCCAGTCTTGAACCGTGCCCACGCCCGTTCGTCGTGCATCCTTCTGCAGCCAGATGATCACAGCAAGCAGCGGGCCACTGGATAGGAACAACCCGACAGCCGGAGATGGCTCACTCTGGGTCGCGGCGTAGACGGCTGCCGCGAGCGAACAGAATGCAGCAATGAATTTGGCCACGCCGAGCGTGATGTCCTTGGATTCCTCTTTCATGTAAGCGTGGTGCGCCTAACGTCAGTGACCAGCGAACAATGACCGGGCGCTCGTTTCGTCGAGCTTCTCCGAGAATCCATCCAGGCCGTTCTTGTCCGGCCACACTCGAAAACCGCACTGCATCCGCGACAGGAGGTCTCGGATCGTCGAAGGTGCATCCGGGCGGAACTGTTCGGCCACCCATCCGAGACTCGCCGGCGGCATGACGTAGCCTTCGATCTCGATCATGAATCCTTCTCCGAACCACTTGTCGACGACAGTCGACAGAAAATCCGTGGGGCACTCGAAGACAAGATTCCCGACGGTCTCGACCCTGTTTCCGGTGGTGAGAGGCGACAGGAGCACATAAGGAAATCGCCGCGGCGCAAGTTCTTCCTTGACGACCTGAAATTCGTCGAAGAGCCAGTTTTCGAGTGCGGTGATGTGCAAGTACAGCGACTCGGTCGTTCCGACGAATTGTTGTCCAATCGCCGGAAAGAGCTGGCGAATCACACCCCAGTCCGCCGGCGCGTCATCGCCCCACTTCTCCGGTTCGATCCGCTCGACCGGACAAACCTCCAGAACATGAAGTCCCCTGAACGCTGTCGCGTTTTGAAAACGTCCGCGTGTGCCGGCCGAACCTGAAGAACTCGCACACGTCTGACCAGGCCTTTCTCGTCGCCCCCCAGGCCTCGACCTCAATTGCCTCCGCCAAGAGCTACCTCCGGCGCCGCGGGACACCC
>JBLNGH010000333.1:0-9351 GCA_050264575.1 Acidobacteriota bacterium
ATCAGCCGGTCCTGGTCGCGATTCACCAGTGGCCTGATCAGGACGCCCCGGACGACGCTGAAAATGGCGGCGTTGGCGCCAATCCCCAAAGCCAGGGTCACGACGACGGTCAGCGCCAGGCTCTTGGCGCGAAGAAGCGAGCGAAGAGCGAATCTCAGATCGGTGAGTATGGTCATTGTCGCGTGTCCTTCGCCGTCAGTGTGACGATCGTGTCCGCCGCTGGACCGCGCGCATTCGCTCTTCCTTCCCGCGCGCGAACGCTTCGCCGAATTCCTCGGCCTCGATGATCGGGCGAATCTCGATCTCCGACTCCTCTCCGGGCATAGGATGGGGGCAGCGCCTGACCCATTCCAGAGCCTCGTCGATCGATTTCACCTGCCATATCCAGAAGCCCGCGACGAGCTCTTTGGTCTCTGTGAACGGCCCGTCGACGACGGTTCTCTTTTCGCCGGAGGCGCTGACGCGCACGCGCTTGCCTTTACTGCTGGGATGGAGGCCATCAGCCGCCAGCATGACGCCTGCCTTGACGAGCTCCTCGTTGAACTTGCCCATCTGCTCGAGCAGCTTGTCGAAGCCCGGATCGCCGGGCACGATGCCCGCCTCGGATTTCTTCGTTGCCTTGACCATGACCATCACTCGCATCGTTACCCCTCACTGTGGCGTCGAACGAGGCCGAGCCAAATCGACACGCTCGCAAATTATTTTTCTCGACGGCCCAGGCACCAGCGAAGCGAGGTGCCCCGAGCGAACGGAGCGGGGCGAAAGGGGTCCTGTGCGATGCATTCTACTCGCTCGCGGACTGAAGGCACGGGCAGAGCGAGCGCGCGGGCAGCGCGCGAGCCACAGGAGCGGAGTGAGATTTGGCCAAGTGCTTTTCAGAAGAGCCGAATCGAACGCGCGAGTGTGTCGGGGGGCCGGGGGCGAAGCCCCCGGAGTAATTACTTGTCGAGGTATTCCTTGCGCCCGCGAGCAACGTAGTCGGGATTCTTCATGCGGATTCGGACGCTGTGCCACTTGCCGTCTTTCTTCGGATGGGTCGGGTAGTAGCCAATGCTGTATTGGCTGCGGAGCTCCGCGGCTATCGTGTCGAGCACCGCGTCCATGTTCCTGCCGAACGAGGCCTCGGCGATCTCCCAGGCTCTGCCGCCGCTCGCTTCGCCGAAACGGTTCAGCACCTTCATGTCGACGGTGGTACTGTTCGCGCTCGACCTGGAGTTTCCGGACACCGGATCGGTGCCCAGCTCGAATCCCGGCGCTCCCTTAATCCCGAGGCTGTAGACCAGCATGTCGGCTTCGCGGACGTATTCCAGAGCCTTGTCGAAGCGCGTCAGGCTGCTGACGTCTTCGCCGTCGGTGACGAGCAGTATCGCCTTCTTCTGATAGCGGCCCTGTTGCACCTTCTGCAGCGCCTGGTACAGCGAGTCGTACAGTGCGGTGCCACCGCTGAGGTTGACCCCCGACATCAGCGCGTTCGTGAGTTTTGTGCGATCGGAGGTGAAGTCGGCGATGACCGACGCCCGCAGGGCGAAGGTCATCAGGAAGATCTCATCGTCCTCATGAATCATCGACAGGAAGCGGTCGACGGCGCGTTGCGCGGTGCGGATCTTGCTCTGCATGCTGTTGCTCGTGTCGATCACGACGCCGAGGCTGATCGGCAGATCCGCCGATGGCAAGAGGTGTTGGATCGTCTGGGGCTTCCCGTCTTCTTCAAGGATGAAGTCCTCGACGCTGAGATTCGATACCGTCCGGCCCTTTCCGTCGACGACGGTCGCGACCACGTTGACCAACAGGACGTCGCTCTTCACTCGCTGTTGCGCGCAGAGGAGTGCGCTGACGAGCAGGAGGCCGACCGCCGTGCAGACAACTGTTCGCATGGTTAGAAGGTATACCGCACGCTGATCCGGAGGACGCTTCCGCTGATGCTGGCCGTCGGCAGGTTAAAGCCTGGGCCGGTAAGCTGGTCGACGCCGGTCACGGTCTTGGCGTCGGCAAAGTTGAAGATGTTCGCCATCAGATGAAGCCGCTGCGTGCCCTTGATGACGAACTCCTTCTGCACGCGCAGGTTGATCAAGTTGATGGCGGGCAAGTAGTACGTCCCGGGCTTCTCCGCCACGATCGTCATGTTGCCCTGAACCAGCGGAGACGTCCGGGTCGGATCCGCCGCCGTCAGGTACGGCTGCGTGACGGTGAAAAAGCGGCCGTACGGCTCGCCCTTCATCGCGTTGTAGAAGAAGCCCACCATCAGGCCGTACTTGAACAGGTAGCTTCCCGACGCCTTGAACGTCCAGCCCGTCGTCGTCGTGTTGTTCGCGTTGTGCGCCACGATGTTCGGATCCTCGGAAAACAGCGACGACAAGTTCCGTTTCGTCCAGTCGAACCCGCTGATCAGCTGCCAGTGATCGCTCATGCGTTTGGTGACGCCGAATTCAATCGTGTTATAGGTGTCGCCGATCGGCTTGTTGGTCAGATAGTAGTCGGTCGTATCCGGAGGAATATGGGTTTCCCAGACCGTGATGGTGCGGTCGTCGCCGTTCGGGCCGTTGATGATGCCGTCCGGACCCGGATCGATGGCCAGGACCGGGGTATACGATGACTCGGTGCGAAGCCGGTCCAGGGTGCCGACGATGCTCCTCTGCGCCTTCCGAATCACGTTGACGTAGCCGCGCAGGTTGCTGGCGATCTCCTGCTCAACACCGAACGTGTATTCATCGGTGTAGGAGTCCTTCAGCTTCGGATCGACGGTCGTGGGCGTCAGTTGCCCGCCGCCGAAGATCGGCTGCAGCGTCGCGACGTACGCCGGCGTGATCCGGGTCGCGCCGACCGCGGGATCCGCCGTCAGGTAGCTGGTGTCCCACGCGTACTTCTTGCTGATGAGGTCGATTGGATTCACGGACGAGGCGACCGCCGCCGCCGGATTCGTCGCGAATCGGCCCCAGCTGGCCTTCAGGGCCGTTTTCGAATTGCCGAAGAGGTCGTAGATGAGCGCGACGCGCGGGACCAGGGTGTTGAAGGTCGCGACGTGGCGCGCCGGCGTGACCGTCTGGACGACGAACGGGCCGACGTCGCACTCGTGGTCGTCGACGCACGGCTGGCTGCCGTTCAGGCCGAACCGCTGCTCAGGGTAGGAGCTGTGGTACTGATCGAAGCGAACGCCGTAGTTGAGCGTCAGTTTCGACGTGAGCTGAAACTTGTCCTGGAAGAACAGCGCGTTGTTCCTGAGGACGTTCACGTTCCACACGGGTCCGTTGTCCGTCCAGAACGCGCTCGGCACGCCGCTGGTCGTCACGATGTAGAAGTTCCCGACCGTTCCGTCCGGACCCGGAGCGCCATACGCGGTGTATCGCGGTGCGTAGTGCTGGTACATGTAGCCGATCTTCATGTCGTGGCGGTCGGCGTAGAGCGTGAGGGTCGCGTTGTAGTGCCAGCGCCGATCCTGCGTGAGGCTGGGCGAATTGTAGGCGCCGCTCCGGAGGCCCGTGACGTCGTCGATGATCGGCGTCTTGTCGGTGTGCGCCTTGAGCGGGAACTCGGTACCGTAGAAATTGACCGAGGCGTCCAACATCGCGCGGTTGTTGATTATCCGGGTGTAGTCGACCTTGCCGATTGCGCTCCAACTCTTCTGAAGCGCCGTCGATTCGACCAGGTATTGATAGGCGTCACCGCCGGAACCGCCTCGATAGGGTTGATACTTCCTGCCCCACTGCGTCATGAACGTCAGCGTGCTGTGGCGCCTAAGTTGGTAGTTCAGCTTGAGGGTGTATTCCGTCGTTTCGGTACTGAACAGCTGACCTGGCGTGCCGCCCTGAGCTGCCGGCTTGTCGTACATCGCGGTCTGAAACGCGGTGTACTGATCGCGGACTGAAACGAAGTACCAGAGCCTGTCCCTGATGAACGGGCCATCGAACTGGCCGTTGATGTCGCGATAGTCCGTGAAGTTGTCCGCACCGGTGAAGGGCTTGCTCTCGCCGGGTATGACGTCGGCGAAGACCTGGCCGTGCCGCGTGTTGCTGCCGCTCTTGATCACCGTGGTCACCGCGGCGCCCGCGACGGCCACGTCTGCGGAGTTGCCCGCCGCGGACACCTTTGCTTCGGCCAGCGCGCCGTAATCGAGGTAGGCGCCGACGCCGGCGGAGCCCTCGGTGATGTTGACGCCGTCGACGGTCGTGATCGACTGGCCCACCAACCCGTACGCCCGATAGGCCGACTGCGTGCCTGCCGTATTGCCGCCGACGTCCGCGCGCGGCATCGTGATACCCGGTGTGGCGGCCAGCAGGGCGAAGAGGTCGCGCTGGTTGGGAATGTCGCTCAGCCACGCCAGGCCGAAGTTCGTGCCGACCGTCGCGCTCTGCACATCGACGATCGAAGAACTGCCGGTGACGACCATCGTGTCTTCGACATCGGCGATCTGCATCGTCACGTTCATCGTGACGGTCTTGTCGACCTCGACCTTGGCGCCTTCGTACACGATCTTCTTGAACTTGGGTTTCTGAAACGTGACGCGGTACTCACCCGGCGGCAGATACAAGAAGCGATACGAGCCGTTGGCTTCCGACTCCGCCATTCGCTGGCCCTGGATCGCCGCTCCCTCCACCGTGATCGCTACGCCGGACATCGGCGCAGTCGACGGGTCCACGATCCGTCCATAGATGCTGCCGGTGACTTCCTGTGCTGAGGCATCGATGCCGACGGCCAGGAGAAACGCAACAATCAGGATTTGCTGTCGCATGATCCGCCTTCCGCGATGCGTTTGACCCGTCGGCGTGGCGCGACATTATCCCATATATGGTGCACAATGTGCAGTATATAATCGGACCCGATGGCCGACTACCTCGGTGAGTTCGAACAGCTCGTTCTCCTGGCGCTGGCGCGGCTCGGTGACGACGCCTACGGCGTGACGATCCGCGCAACGCTCATCGAGCGCACGAAGCGCAAACCCTCGTTTGGCGCAATCTACAGTACGCTCCGCCGCATGGAAAACAAGGGCCTGGTCCGCTCGTTCGCGGGCGAACCCGAAGCCGTGCGCGGAGGCCGCGCCAAGAAACATGTCGTGCTGACGCCCAGGGGCCGCGCCGCACTTCGCGAAGCGCACGCGGCGGTCGTGCGGATGGCGGAGGGGGTCTCGTTCAAGTGAAGCACCCTCTCAATTTCCTCCTCCGCGTCGGCCGTTCCACTGACGAACGTGTGTCGTTACTGGGCGACCTCGAGGAAGAACGCCGCGCCAGGCTCGCGCGTGGCAGCAGTCGACTCGCGGTCTTCGCGTGGTCCACGGCAGAGATCTCTTGTGCGCTGCTCTGGGGACTGCGCGACGCCTTCGTGCGTCGCGCCGCCGCACCTCGCGCCCGGTTGATGCTCTCCTGGCCCGACATCAAGCTCAGCCTCCGGCTCCTGATCAGGAACCCCGGCCTGACCGTCGTCTCCACCGTCGGGATCGCCGTCGGCATCGCGATCGCGTCGGGCATGTTTGGCTATATCCACGCGAACTTCGATCCCGCGCTCCCGCTCGACGAAGGTGACCGCATCGTCGCGCTCGAAAACTGGGACTTCAAGGGAAACAACGAGAACCGTCACTCACTGCACGACTTCGTGACCTGGCGGGATCAGATGACGTCCGTCGTCGAGATCAGCGCATTTCGTGAAGTCAGCGCGACGCTGCGAGCGGGCGAATTCGTGCCTGAAACGGTGCGGATCGCCGCGATGAGTGCCAGCGGGTTCCTCGTGGCGCGCGTGCCGGCGCTCGTCGGACGATATCTCATGCCCGACGATGAGCGGGAAGCTTCGCCGCCGGTCGTCGTCATCGGCTACGACGTCTGGAAGTCACGATTTGGGCAGGACCGATCCGTGATCGGGCAGCAAGTTCGGTTCGGCTTCACGCAATACACCGTTGTCGGCGTGATGCCCGAAGGGTTCGAGTTTCCGGTGAACCATCAGTACTGGATCCCGCTCCACGCGAACCCGACGACGATTCTGCGTGGCGCCGGCCCGGAGCTGTTTGTGTTCGGACGGCTGGCGCCGGGCGCGACGATGGCCTCGGCGCAGGTGGAGCTGTCGGTCATCGGACAGGGTGCGGCCGCGGCCTTTCCACAAACGAATGCGACGCTGAAGCCGCAGGTGCTGAGCTACACCAAACCGATCAACGACATTCAGGACGCGAGCCTCGGATCGGTGCTGATGGGGCAACTCATGGTCACCCTCGTGCTCATCGTCCTCGCCCTCAACGTCGCCATCCTGCTCTACGCCCGAACAGCCACTCGACGAGGAGAGATCGCGGTGCGGACCGCGCTCGGCGCCAGCCGCGGCCGGATCGTCACTCAGCTCTTCGTCGAAGCTCTGGTCCTGTCGCTGCTGCCCGCGCTCCTGGGCCTTGCGCTCGGACAGTACGCGGTCGAGATCGGCAACCGGATCACGGCTTTGGACGTGATGGGTGGCGCCGCGCCGTTCTGGTTGGAGCATGGCATTCAACCGTCCACGATGCTCTACGTGCTCGGGCTCGTCGTGATTACCGCCGCGATTGCGGGCATCCTGCCGGCGCTTCACGCGACGCGACGACGAGGCGGCGCGGACCTTCGTCAGCCCGGGGGCAGCACGGGGATGCGACTGGGCTGGATGTGGAGCGTGCTCATCGTCGCGCAGGTGGCGTTTGCGGTGGCCGTCCTGCCGGCAGCCATCAAGATGGGTATCAACGAGATTCGCACCTATCTCACGCAACCGAACTATCCGGCCGAAGAGCTCGTCGGCGCCGCCGTCGCGACGGAGAACACATCGAGTCCCTTCGCCAATCGGCTGCTGGAGTTGAGGCGGCGTCTACTGGCGGAGCCCGAGGTGGCGGGCATGACGTTTACCGGGTCCCTGCCCCAGCGCGCCATTACAGGACGGATCGAAGTGGAAGGCATCCCGGTGGAAAGCACGTCACCGCCCAAGTGGTCACGTGGCCTGACGACGTTCGGCATCGACACTGACTATCTGGACGTCTACGGTCTGCATGTCGTCGCGGGCCGGCCGTTCAACGCGCTCGACGCGAGTGCGACCGACGGCCGCGTGATCGTCGATCGCTCTTTTGTGCAGCGGTTCCTGAACGGCACGTCTGCCGTGGGCCGGCGGATGCGTTATGCCGCCAACGGGCCGACCCGACCACCGTCGCCCTGGTACGAGATCGTTGGCGTCGCGGAGAATCTGCGGCGGAATCCGATCGACCCCGACGTCGTCGGGCCAACCGTGCTGTACCCCGTCGCACCGGAACAACTGGCGTTTCTGAGCCTTACGGTGCGACTCCGAGGATCGGCGGCATCCCGGATGAACGAAGGCTTCGCGAGGAAGGCGCACAACATCCTCGCCACTGTTGATCCCGCGTTGCGGATGAACGAAGTTCGAGCGAGCTTTCAGGCTGATAGCGAGGATGCGCTCGCGGTCCGACTCGTCGCGATCGGGTTGTCTTCCATCCTGGTGACGGTGCTGCTGTTCTCAGCGGCCGGTGTCTACGCGCTGATGTCGTTCACGGTGGCGGAGCGCCGGCGGGAGATCGGCATTCGCGCGGCCCTGGGCGCGTCTCCGATTCGAGTGCTCCGCAGCGTATTCTCGCGGGTGGCCGCGCAGGTCGGAATGGGAGTCGTCCTTGGCGTGCTCGGAGCGATGGTGATCGCGCCGCTCAGCGCCGACGTGGTGTTGGCCGCGCGACTGTCGATGGTCACACCTGCCATAGCACTGATCATGGTGCTGGTGGGTGTTGTCGCCGCGTACGGACCGGCGCGACGCAGCCTGCGGATTCAGCCGACGGAAGCGGTGAGGGCCGAATAAGGAGCAAGCTATAGGCCGGGGATCGAGATCGTTCCGCTGACGAGAACGCCCGTTCGCTAACGCCGCGGCACCTCCTCGAAGCCCGAGTACGTGACCGTAAGCTTCCCCTCGGTGCGCCTGGCGGGATTCCTCCGCGACGGCCGCATCGTGAACGCCCCGCCGACGGGCATCCGCAGCGTGCCGCCGGCGACCGGGACGTCGGCGAAGTCCACGCGGACGGTCCCGCGCGACTCGACGCCGTCCACGTACTCGAGCTCGAGCCGTCGTGCGAGATACGTCGCCGAGTCGAGCCAGATCGTGCCGAGAATGTCGAGGAAGTTCCGGCGCGTGCGCAGTGGCCGGAAACGCAGTCCCACCTCGCCCACGCCACGAACGGCCGCCGGGACGAAGCAGTGCGCCTTCAGGAAGTCCTCGTGCAACACGTCCAACTCGTTTGGCACGTAAAACCCGTCGCGCGAGTCCTTGCTCGGACCGTAGTAGCCGCGAGCGAGCCGCTGCCCCCGATTGCGCGCGGCGTTCTTGACTGCCCACTTCGGGTCGCTGACATAGGGCTGATCGATCGTGCCCGGCGCGGTGGGACCGTCGGCTTTCAGTTCGTATGACTCCTCATGCGTCAACACGTGGTAGCGGAATCGTGCCATGAGCTCCGTGCGCACCGCCGCTCCATCTCGCGCTTGTTGCCAGAGTGTCTGGAGCTGAGGGTGTTCCTTGAGTTTCTGTGCCGGCACGCAGACATCCGCGATGACGGTGACCGACGGCAACACCAGTGGTTGCGAAACCACGCGGAGGTCGAGCTGGACAGTTTCGCCGGCCGCGACTCGCACTGGGTCCGACAGCAGCGGTCGGAAACCAATACGCAGCAGTTGCACGCGATAACGCCCGGGTGCCACACCATCGAACCGGTATCGCCCATCAGCGTTCGTAATCCCTTGCGGTTGCCTGTCTGCAGGTAACGGGCTGGAGTCGTCGCGGACAAGTCGCACCAGCGCGAACTGCACCGGCGCGCCTCCCTCTTCGGCGCGGGCAACGCCTTCAACGACTGCCTGTTGGGCAATGGCGCCGGGCGCCGCGCTCATGCCGAGGATCAGCAATGCGGCGAACAACGTGATCGGGCGACAGCGTGTCATGCAGGCCCTTGTAGCCTACCGCTAGTCCCGTCGCCGGACGGGCTGCCGGGCGTTATGTCTGTGAGAGGGGCCGGCCGGCCAGAATCCTTCGCTAGTGCACGCGACCACTGCGGAAGTCTCTCTCGGCGGCGTCGATGTAGGCGCGATAGCCGTCCGGATCGATGAAGGGGTCGGTCGGGTTCTGCGCGGTGCTGCTGGCGACGAACTTGCGGTAGCGCCCCCACCACCGGGCATGGCAGGTCACCCAGATGTCCACCGGGAGACTGCGCAGAACGCGGAAGCTTCGCTCCAAATCCGCTGCTTGTTCTGCGTACCGTGTGAGGCTCAGGACTCCAAGGTCACAGGCACTCACGACGTTCAGAACGCGCTCCCCGTCTCGAACGGAGAACGACCACGAGGTGCAACCGCGCGTGTGGCCGCCGGTGATGTGCGC
>JBLNGH010000334.1:0-35331 GCA_050264575.1 Acidobacteriota bacterium
CGTGCGCGGAAGGACCGACGGATGGAATCTGGAACCGATCGCTCACCGGACACCGTCCGCCAGTGCCGAATCGGCGAGCGCGTCGCCGGCCGCCCCGCGCGGCACGACGCTCAGAGCCAGCGCGCGATCCGGATCGAGCCACCGGCCAGCGGCAGCCTGAAGCCCCTGCGTCGTGGCCGACAAGTACCGTTGCAGGTCCTTGTCGAAATACGCCGGCTCTTGCCGATAGACGTTGTACGCGTTCAGCTGATCGGACTTGCCGCCAAATCCGCCGAGCGACTGCAGCCGATAGACGAATGCCGCTTCGGCCTGCGCCTGGCCGCGACTCAGCTCGTCGCCGGTCACGCCGTCGTCGATTACGCGGCGTAGCTCGTCCAGAATGATGGCGTTCAGTTCGTCGAGCGTGTGCCCGGGCGCGGCGGTCGCGACGATCTGAAAGATGCTGACCAGCTCGCGCGACGACTGGCTGGCCGCGAGCTCGGTCGCGATGCGCCGCTCGTGGATCAGCCGCCGGTACAACCTCGACGTGCGGCCGTTCGCCAGGAGATCAGCGACGAGATCCAGTTCCGCATCCTCGGAAGCAAACAGCGCTGGAGACGGCCAGACCAGGTACAGACGCGGCAGCTCGACGCGATCCTCGAAAAAGATGCGCCGCCTGTCCGCACGGACCTGCGGCACCACGACGGGCGTCACCGGCGGACCCGCCGGGATGCCGCCGAACAGTTCACCGGCGAGCGCGAACGCGTCGGCCGCGCCGACGTCGCCGGCAATGACCAAAGACGCGTTGCCGGGATGATAGTACCGGGAGAAAAAATTCCGCGCGTCGTCGAGGCTGGCGGCATGGAGGTCGTCGCTGTAGCCGATGGTCGGCCAGTGGTACGGATGGTCGGCCGGGAACATCGTCGACATGATCGCCAGCGGAGCCATGCCGTACGGCCGGTTCTCGTAGTTCTGACGGCGTTCGTTCAGGACGACGTCGCGCTCGGTCGTGAATGACGCCTCGGTCAGTGCCGGAAGCAGCCAGCCCATCCGGTCGGCTTCCATCCACAAAGCCAGCCGTTCGGCGCCTGCCGGCACCAGCTCCCAGTAGTTCGTACGATCCGTACTCGTCGAGCCGTTGAGCGTGCCGCCCGCCTCCTGCAGCGGCTCGAAGAAGGTCCGCGGCTGGTGCGCCGACCCTTTGAACATCAGATGCTCGAACAGGTGCGCGAGACCGGTGCGGCCCGGCTGTTCGTTCTTCGACCCCACGTGGTACCAGACGCTCACCGCCACGAGGGGCATCCGGCGGTCCTCGTGGACGATGACGTCGAGGCCGTTGGCGAGCGTCTGTTTAGTGAATGGGAGATTCATTGGTGAAGCCGGAAAGCTTGAAAGCCAGGAAGCTCGGAAGTCTGGAAGCAGGATACCAAGAGCTTTTCTTCCTGGCTTCCAGGCTCCCTGGCTTCCAGGCTCTGATCAACTCACCGGCGTCAATGGGATTGCCCGCCGCGAGTACGACGCGATCGACACCTGCTGCGCGACGCGCTCGGCGAGCGCGAAGAGCGCTCGCGACGGCGGCGCGTCAGGCGCGCTGACGACGATCGGAACGCCCGTGTCGCCGCCGCGACGGACGGGCTCGTCGAGCGGGATGCTTCCGAGGAACGGGATCT
The DNA here is from genome assembly GCA_050264575.1 of Acidobacteriota bacterium. GTDB lineage: Bacteria > Acidobacteriota > Vicinamibacteria > Vicinamibacterales > SCN-69-37 > DASQFI01. Next base: position 1,650 of record JBLNGH010000334.1, read on the forward strand.
TCAGTTCGTCCGCCAGCCGAGCCCCGCCTCCCTTTCCAAAAAGGTCGGTCTCGGTCCCGCATTCGGGGCACACGAAATAGCTCATGTTCTCGACGACGCCGATCGCGGGGATGTTGAGCTTGCGATACATCAGAACCGCCCGCCGCGTGTCGGCGAGCGAGACAACCTGCGGCGTCGTCACCAGGACGGCACCGGCGACCGGGACGGTTTGACTCAAGCTGAGCGCAACGTCACCCGTGCCCGGAGGCATGTCGACGATCAGGTAGTCGATGTCCTCCCAGCGCGCGTCCCGGAAAAACTGCTGGATGGCGCCGTGGAGCATCGGCCCGCGCCAGATGACGGGCGTGTCGTCCGCCGTCAGAAACCCCATCGAGATGATCTGGAGCCCGTAGCGCTCCGCCGGAATGATCTTCTTGCCGTCGGTCTCGAGCTGGGTCTTGAGCCCGACCATGATCGGCACGTTCGGGCCGTACATGTCGCCGTCGAGCAGCGCAACGCGGCTGCCACGCGTCGCCAGCGCCACCGCGAGGTTGACCGCGACCGTCGTCTTCCCGACGCCGCCCTTGCCGGCGCCGACCGCGATCACGTTCTTGACGCCCTCGACCGGCGCGCGTCCCAGCTCCGGCCGCGACACGGCGCGGACGCTGGCCGTCATCTGGACGTTGACGTCGCGAACCCCCAATGCGGAAACGGCCGCGCGCGCTTGATCGCGCAGGAGATCCTTCACCGGGCACGCCGGCGTCGTGAGCTCGATGGTGAACCCGACGCGGTCTCCGTCAATTCGCAGATCCTTGACGAATCCGAGCGTGACGATGTCTTTGTGAAGATCGGGATCTTTCACGGCTCGGAGTGCGTCAAGCACAGCGGCCTCGGTGACAGTAGCCATCAATGCATTGTAGCGGGGCGGGAGACCACACGCCCAAGGCCAAAGGCCCAGGGCCCAAGAAACCCTTCTTCCCTTCGTCCTCTGACCTTTCCTTTGCCCTTTGCCCTCTGCCCTTTGCCCTACTTCACGTGCTGCTCCGCCCATTCGCCGACGTAAGGCAGCTTGTACCGCTCGCCCTTGAACGCCTTCCACATCAGAAACGCCCAGAGCACCGCCGTGCCGACGATGAGCGGCCCGGTCAGCATCCAGCCGAGCGGCGTGCCCATCAGCATGAAATGGAAGACGAAAACGGCGAGGAAGGTGATCGTCGATTGCATCGCGTGAAAGCGGACGTAGGGGTCCTTTTTCTCGACGATAAGGAACAGGATGCCGGTCAGGACGCCGCCGAGATACGCGAACGCGGCCGCCAGTTTTGGATCGAGCCCGGTTCCCGCACCACGTGTCATTCTCACGCGCGCTCCAGCGGCTCCATCCGCATCGGGCCCCGCGGCGGCCGGCCGAACTCACGCCGGGCGTCGTCGTTGAGCAGCACCCAGAACGTGAACACCGCGAGGGCGGTCCCGAAGGGCACGACGATCAGGTTGGGCACCGCCAGAATGAGGGCCGAGAAGCGTCCGGCAGGACGGCGGCGGTACAGACCACGCGCGACCAGCATCATGACGACGCCGGAGACGATGAGCGTGAGTCCGCAGATGACGAAAAGCCAGATGGCCGCCTGCTCGGCCGGACCGGGCGATCCGAGCTCGCGAAGGGCCGAGTCCGTGCCGAGCGCCAGCACCAGCAGCGACGTGCCCACGAGCGCGCCGAAGACGCCCCAGATGAAGTGGAGCCAGCCAAGCACGTCCACGTGCAACTGCATGTGTGCGGGACCTGAGAGATCCTCTCGGCGGAGGTGGGGGATCACTCCGCCCCAAGTACTCGTACTCTGTGTCAGGACTGGCCGGAAAAGAACGCCGATTGCATGCGCCGGACGATCGCCGCGACGTCGACAAAGTCGATGGCGACGTCCCCTGGGCACCGCTCCGCCGCCGAATCCGCGCCCGAAGACGCGCATCGGCCGGCGTCGGACCCGGCCGACACGGACGATGCCGCCGCGCGGCGCCGGCGGACGCGCTGCAGGCGGCTGGCTCGCGCCACGCCGAACACGCCCAGACGGTCGAAGGTGTCAGGCACGGGAATTCACGGCGCTCTCAGCGGGCGCCCAGTGAGTCGTACAGCTCGCGCCGGGAAGCTTCGTCGAGCGTGTCGAGAATGACCGTCGCATCGCATTCGTCGCAAAGCACTTCCACGACCGCCGGCCGGCCCTCCTCCTGCGGCGGCTGCAGCTGGCCGTTGGACACCCGCACCAGGTGCATCTGCAGCGTCTTCACCAGGAAGGTCTCAGCGTTCCCGCAATTCGGACACGTCAGCGCCAACTCTCTCTCCGATCGGGTCAATAAAAACGGCCCGTCAAGAGCATATCGCAGACGGATACGTCAAGAACCCGGAACTTGAGGCTGATGAGGGAAATAGTGGGAACTATTCGCCCTAGACGGTTGGCATCGAATCGTCTGCATACCAGACCCGGACGTCAACGTCGGTCGCCGCAAGGAGCGTTCGCAGCGCTCCCGCGTAGAGACCGGCCTGTGCCGCGTGCTCGTCCCGCCGCCTGCCGGTCTTGAACTCAATCACCGTCGCCCGGCCGTCCGGCGTTCGCACCACACAATCGATGACGCCGCGGACCAGCTCGCCGGGCCGATCGGCCGGCTCGAAAGAGAACGGCACCTCGTACAGGCATTCTCCGGACGCGAGCGTGCGCGCCAGGTCCTCCTGCCCCCGCAACCGGGTATACAACGCGACGGCATCGCCCGTCAGCGCGTCGAGATCGTCCACATCGACCATCTCGGTGCTCCGCAGGAGCCGCGGCACGAGAGGAGCCAACGCGTCGGTAACCATCCCGGGATCGAGCCCCCGCTGCATCAGCCGATGAACGATGGTTCCGATGAGCCGCTCGCGCGACATCGCGGCGCGCGGAATCGCCCGAGGCCCTGCATCCGCGGGTCTGTCGGTTGCAGCACGGACCGCTCGTCCCACGACCTGAAGCGGTGCCGCCATAAGGACAGCCTGCCGCATCGTGGTCTGCATCGACTCGACCGCCGACGCCGCTTCCGGCGGCCGGCAGACCTTGAACGCGAATGTTCCCTGCGACGTGGCCCAGTCCACGCGATCGACGCCTGGAAGCGCGGCGGTGGTGAACACCTCGTCAAAGCTCGACGGGAGTAGCGCCGCAAGACTCCTCGCCGATCGCCTGGGCTTTCCCCTCTTATCAATCTCGGTCGCCAGATACAGACGATCGCGTGCGCGCGTGACCGCGACGTAAAAAAGCCGGCGCAGCTCTTCCGCCTCACGCAGATCTTCGAGGCGCGTCGCGGCTGTCGCACTGAACGCGACCTCCGGCGTGCCGTCGTTCCCGCGATCGATGACGGAGAATCCCCCGGGCCGCCCGCGGCCGCCGACGTGGAGGTTGACGACGAAGACAATGGGAAATTCGAGTCCCTTTGCCGCGTGAATGGTCATCAGGTTGACCGCGCCGGCGGCCTCGACGATCGCATTCGATTCGTCGCCGGCCCGGAGCGTGTCGAAGTACTCCGACAGCCGGCCGACGGTCGCGTAGCCGCGATTCTCGACCCGGCGGACGAGCGCGCGGACTTTCTTGACGTTCTCGCGCGCCTGATCGAGACGCCGGCCCCGCATCTCGAACACGTACGCCGACTCGCCGAGGATGAGATCGATCAGCTCGCCCGGCGGCAGCCGATCGGTCAGCCCGAGCCATCGCGCGACGCTCACGCGTGCGCGGTCGAGGAGGTCCCGATCGAGCGGCTCCAGCCCAATCTGCCCCAGTGGTTCGGGCGGACCGGTCAGTGCCTGGGCAAACCCCGGCGCGAGCGACGTCAGCGCGGTGTCGGAAATGCGGACGAATCGCGAGCGGAGGAACTCGGCCGCCCGAAGATCGGACTCGGGCTGGGCGAGAAAGCGCAAGAGGGCCTGGAGATCCTGGACCTCCGGCGCGTCGAAAAACCCGAGTCCCTTGTAGACATACGTGCGAATGCCGCGCGCCTCGAGGGCCTCCTCGAAGGACTGATGGCCCGTCCGCGCCCGGAACAGGATCGCCACGTCGTCGGGCTTCGCGGGCCGGCTCTCGCCGGACTTGTCGCGCACCAGCGCCGATCCAAGCAGCCGGTGGATCTCGTGGGCCACGGCCGCGGCCTGGGCAGCCATCGAGGAGGTCGCGACGACACCGAGGACCGGCTGTCCATCGCGGAGCGCGCCAGGCGAAACGGCCGGGACGTCGAATCGATCGGTGTCGGCGTAGGTGAACCGCTCGTCGAGATCCTGCTGACTCTGGATTTCGTGCGCGGCGGCGTTCACGAAGGCCAGGAGCTCGGGTACGGCGCGGAAGCTCGCCGTGATCGCCTGCCGGACGCGCCGGCCGCCGCGGAGCGCGCTGATCTTCCGGGCGGCCTCGTCGAGCAGGGTGACTTCGGCATGACGAAAGCGATAGATCGACTGCTTGCGATCGCCGACGACGAAGATCGAGGTCGGCGCGTCCGCAATGCCCTCGCCTTCGCCCCAGGCATCGATGAGCAGCTCGACGAGCCTCCACTGGAGCCGGCTCGTATCCTGGAACTCATCCACGAGCACGTGGTGATAGCGTGACTGCAGCTTGAGCCGGCTGCGGGCGAACTCTTCCTGACGCTCGAGCAGCGCGACGGACCGGGCGAGCATGCCGGCGAAATCGAGGAGCGCATGCTCGTCGAGCAGCCGTTCGTAAATTCCGGCGGCCATTGTGATCACGCGCAACAGCGCGCGCGCCAGCAGTCCATTGATGTCCAGATCGAGTCGCGCGAACTCCTCGCGGAGGAAGGGCGCAAATGCCTGAAACGCCTGCTCGTGGCGGCGCTTGGCGTCGATCGACACGAAGTCCGCGCCGAATTCGTTGGCAATCTTCTTGCGCGGCTCGCCCGCTTTCGTCAGGAAATAGCGCTCCAGCCGCCGCCGCAATTGCTGCACGCGCGCCGGAGAGAATTCTGCGTAGGGCGGGGCTTCAGCCCTGCCGTTGACCCGGCCCTCAAGGGTTGGCGCGTAGGGCGGGGCTTCAGCCCCGCCGTTGACCCGGCCCTCAAGGGCCGGCCTACAAGTACCGTCACCGACAAGCGACAGCAGGTCGCCGTGCAGCCACGCGAATTCCGGCGACCGGCGCGGGCCGTCGTTCATGAGCGCGTTGCGACCGGGAAGCGCGTCGATCAGACCGCGCAGACGCTCGACGAACGCGGACGCGGCAGCCGCGGCCGTCGGCGCCGTTGTCTGACGCCTGACGAACTCTGCGACCGCCGGCAGCGCGACGTGACGGCGGTCGAGCAGGCCGCCAATCGCGTCGCGGAGCACCGGCTGTTTCACCCGGGCAAACAACAGCCGCACGTTCTCGTCGTCCTTGATCAGCCCGCGGGCGGCCCGGAACGTCAGGTCCATCGCCTCGTTCGCGAAGCGCGCCATCTCCGTTTCGTCCGCAATCTCGAAGACCGGATCGACGTCGGCTTCGAGGGGGAACTCGCGAAGGAGACCGAAGCAGAACGCGTCGATGGTCGAAATCTGAATGTCGCCGACGCGCTCGCGAAGCTCGCGCCATCGTGGCGGAGCCAGTGCGCCTTCGATCGCGTGACGCTGCAGCAGCGCCAGAACCCGGTCGCGCATCTCGGCCGCGGCTTTTCGCGTGAAGGTCATCGCGAGAATGTGCCGGGGATCGACGCCGGTTTCGATGAGCCGCACGTATCGCGTCACGAGGACCCGGGTCTTGCCGGTCCCGGCCGAGGCTTCGAGCACGACGTCGTTGCCGGGATCGACGGCGAAATCGCGCGCCGCCTGATCCGGCGTGGGCGCCTCGTCGACCGGCTGATCAAACAGGCTCGGCTGCTTCATCGCTCTCTGGCGCATATTCCTTCCGGCAGACCAACGCGTACCTGCACCACTGACAATCGCCGGGCCGTTGCGGTCTCGGCGGAAATTCGCCGGCTTCGATGCGTTCGACGGTCGCCGCGAAGTCCGACGCGCGGGCCTCGACCGCCCTCTCGGCCGGCTGCGAGGACGTCCCGAGCGAGCCTTCGAGCTTGCGGTCGTCGCCGAACGCGAGATACATCGCCGATTTCACCGGGTGTGACTGTCCGTCGCGCGCGGCGAGCAGCGCCCGGACACAATGCGCGTACACGCCGATTTGCAGCGACGTTTCCGCATCCGGCAGACGGCCCAGCTTGTAATCGATCACGCGCACGCTGCCATCGTCGAAGACGTCGACGCGGTCGGCTTTCCCGCGAACCTCGATGGTTTTCTGCTTGATGCCGAGCAGCAGCGGAAATGTGAACGGCCCGCGGAGATCGCATTCGAGCAGCCGTTCCACGATGCGGCCGCCCGCATCGGACTCCAGCTCGAACACGCGCTCGGCCAACCCGCGCGCAACGATCGACCCCAGCAACCTCGTTTCTTCGAGCGCGCGATCGGCCTCGGGCAGCGGCGCGAGCGCCTCGCGGGTCAGTGAGGCGAAAAGCGCCACGGCGTCGGGCAGCGTGGCGGGTGTGATCGTGCCGCCGCCCCGGGTCTGCCACGCGCGATAAAAGCGCTCGAACAGTTCGTGGACGAGCGTTCCCCGCTCGAGCGGCGTCAGGCCGGACATTTCCTCCCGCTCTTCGGGCAGACTCAGGACCGTTTCCGAGAAGTACTTGAATGGACAGTCCACGTACCGATCGACGCGGCTGACCCGATACGGCTGCGGCGGTCGCGGCGTGACGAAGCCGTGATATTGCGGATCGCCGTCCACCTGCCTTCGTCGCCGCAGCGCGAGCCACTCACAAGACATCTCCGGAAAACCGGTCGGAGGCGGAATGTCGAACGGCAGCAGCTCGTCCGCAAAAATCGCGGCGCGTTCGGCTTCGTCGGGCGGGAGGCTGGCGAAGACGACGTCGCGCGCCGTCTCGCGCGCGGCATCGACGAAGGGCGACCGCGCGACGATCGCATCGCCGTCGAGCTGGAACGCGTGCAGCGTCGTCGTTCGGGCGGCCAGGCTCAGCAAATCGCGAAACGCGGCCTGCTGGGCGCGCATGTGGTCGGGCTCCTGAGGCCAGCCGAGCGCCTTGAGCAGTCCGCTCGTGTAGAAAATGGATCGCGCCGGCCGCTCCGGCCAGTCGGTTTCGACGAGACCGACGAGATGCGCGTGATCGAACTCCCCGAACCGCGCGGCCACGGCGTCAACGAGATGCGCACCCCATCGTCTCCGTGTCGGCGAGAACGTTTGCGCTTCGATCTGATGCCTGAGCGACGCGGTGAGGTCCTCATGCGGGCGTGGCGCGTCATCATGGCGCTGTAATGCGCGCGCGAAGTCATCGAGCGCTGCGAGAACGGCCGCCCGCGCCCGCACATGACGATCGTCCGGCCACTCATCCCTCGGGGACAGCTCGTGACGCCGGAGGAACTGAGCAATTGATGTAACTTGTCCGGACGCGCTGCCGTTGTTGTCGCGATATGGAGTCAACTCTTCCCGAATCCGCGCGGCCACCCGCGCCGCTCTCAGCGCCCGTTCCGGATCGAACCCGAGGCGACCCCGCCGTCGCGCCTGTAACGCCACGATCTCGCCAACATAGCTGTCTGCTTCACCTGTCGATCGCCGCTCGGCGAGCGCGAAATCGAGCGCGGCCACGTCCGCGGGCGTGACGACTTGCTCGTCCGCGCTGTCACGAAACTGCACGAGCCGGGATCGAAGGAACGCGGTCATCGCCTCACGCGTCCCGCCCGTGCGTGCAACGGCGAGCACGAGATCCAGCAGCGCCGCGTACGGCTCGGAGGCAAGCGGCAATGCATCGAACGCCTGATAGGGAATGGAGGCCTCGTTCAGCACCTGCTGCGCCAGATACAGATACGGCAGGGGCCGATGAAAGACGATTGCCGTCAGCTCACTCACGTTCCGATCGCGACCGCCAGCATGTCTGCGGATCAACCGCGCGACATCCCGCAGCTCCTCTTCCCGGTCGCGGCTGACAAAGCACGGCGTCTCTTTCTGTACCGCGCCTCTGTTCATGAGTGCTCGCGGGGCCCCACCCCCGCTCGCGCGCGCTCCGGCGCTCGCGGACTCGCTATCTTCGCGCGGGGGAGTCACGACCACCGGTCGCGGGCGCTCGACGTCGCGGCGCGCTTCGAGAAGTCCCGGCAGTTCCCGTTCGGCTCGCTCACGAAAGCCCGCATCATGGGTTTCGTCGGTCACCACGACGTCGATGGCGGCGATCCCTCTCAGCCGGCCGATGAGATCGAAGTCCACGGGCCAGAGCCCGCGCGGATCCGATGGCCTGTCGGTCACGGCAATGACGACGTGATCGAACGGAAGAGGAGGCTGCTCTTCGAGCAGCCGGCGGCGCAGGACATGCTCGTCGATGCCGCCGCAGTCGGCCACAGCCCGCTCGTATCCGAGAAACGCAAAGCCGAGAAAACAGGTCTGGTGGATCAAACCTTCGCTGCCGCGATCGGTGCCGCGCTCGACGCGCAGTTGATCGAAGAGCGATCGGCCGAAGCGCCGCACGGAGCGCTGACGCCGGCGAAGTTCGTCGTACAAATCGAGCATCGCGGCGACGAGACCCGGCCGGAGCTGGAAGGGGGCTCCGCGCATGCGGACCCGCGCGGCAGCCGACCGCGCCGCGCGCGCGAGAAGGATTTCCCGTTCGACGCGTCCGAGGAGCGGTGGCGCGCCGCGAAGCGCGTCGTGGAGGCGCACGACCCACTCGTCGCGCGTCAGGAGATCCGGCAGGACGATCGCGCGCCGGTTGGCGTCGACCGACGCGCCTTCAATCGTTTGACGGAGAAGCTCGCCCGACGCGCGCGTGGGCACGATCACGACCCGGTGGCGCGCGTCGAAGGGCCCACCCGAGAGCGCCAGCTCGACGAGCGCCTGACGAAAGCCGGCGAGATTAGACGAGCGGACCAGAGTACGGCGTTGCATCAGGGCCGGCGGGGAGGCTCGATTCTCGGCGGAAAGAGCCGCGAGACAAGCGTCGTGCGCGCCTGATCGCCCAGCAGCAGCGCGCCGGCTGCCGCCGACGATGCATCCCGCGCGTCGGGAAGGCTTTCGACGATCACCGCGCGACGCCGGCGCTCGCACGCCTCGAGCGCCATGTGCACCGAGCTCATGAGCGTCGTGTGCACGTCCATCAGATCTTCGGGGGCTTTGACGAGGGCCAGATCGGCCTCGAACGCTTTCAACCGGTCCAGCGTCTGGCTCAGCCGCCAGTAGGCCGTGCCGTGCATGTCGCGGATCGCCTGGAGGACGGGTCGCAGTCCGTCGAAGCCGGACATCGAGGTGCGGACGCGCCGTTCGTAGTCCAACCGGCCGCGGCGGGCATACGCGTAGTGATCGAGAGCCAGGCGATACGCTTTCGCGGCCTCGAGCTTCGCGTCCAGAGTGGACAGCAGCTTCTCGAGGTCCTGGGGCCGCATGGACCCGAGCTGCCGATCGCGCTCGATCGCCTGGCGGCGAGCCTCCGCAATGTCGGCGACATCGCCGCGGCGAAGCGCGGCATCAGCCCGCGACAACAGGACGGCGGCCAGCGCACCGTACACGGCATCTGCCGTCTGTTCCGAGGTCATGAGCCGCTTCGCCTCGGCGCCAACGTCCGCAGCCCCGGGCGTATTCTCCGTCGCTGCTGCGGCGGCGCGCAGCAGTGCGACCCTGTCCGATCCCTGGTCCGCGACCCGAGCGGCGGCGATCGCGAGAGCGGCGGATTCACGGAGCGTCGGAACCGGCAGCAGCGGTTCCAGCGCGGGCTTCGGCGAACCGGCCGTGAGATCGAACGCGAACCGGGACTCACCGACGGCGGCCCGGAGCTCGGCGATCACTTCGTCGAACATTCCGCCCAGCTTCTGCACGTCATCCGATCGATAGTTGTAGTGCTCCTCCGACCAGCTGAGCAGACGCTTCTTCGCTTCCTCTGCCATCGCGAGGCGCCGCGCGGGTTCCTTGATTTTGGTCAGTTCACCGACAGTACGCTGAACCTCAGCCGTGATCGCCGCGTAGTCGGCCTCGCCGTACGTGGCGGCATACTGGGCGGCCCGCATCGCCTCTGCGTACCGCGCGGTCCGCAGCAGATCGACCTGTTCCACCGCCAGACTGACGAGCTGCAGCGTCGTCCGCGCTCCCCCGTCGCCGATTACCGCCGTATAGATGACCCGATCGCCGACGACGGCCGATTCGCCGAAGCTCGGCAACGCCTGGCCATCCTTCAGAAAGACGCGAAAGATCGACATCGCGTCCACGGTCTGCTGCGCGTTCGGCACGGCAACCGCACACAAGACGACGATGATCGTGGCGAGAAGACGCCGCATGTGGAAAACCTGTGGAAGAGACGTGCAAGGACTGTTCACGGCCTGTCGTGAGAAAACTTTTTTTTGACCGCCGCCGTGGAAACTCGACCGGTCGCCCATTTCTGGAGCAGCTTCGTGTTGCGCTTCGCTTGCGGCGCCGGCGTTCCTCATTAGAATCACTCGGGCATCGGGTTCTCCCCACGCGGCGCTTGTGAACATTATTCGCTTCAACGAAACGATCAACGGCCGGCCGTATGTCATCGAAACTCTGTCCGTCGGACAGGATCGCTGGCGCGCCCACCTCGCCCGGACGACGGGCGGGACAACCGCACTCATGCCCTTCTATGGCGCCACACCGGACGAAGCGGCGCAGCACCTGACCCGCTGGCTCGCCCGCGCGGCCACCCTGTCGAAACCGGACCCGGCGGCTGATCAGGCGCGCGCAAGTAACCGGAAACGATCGCCCGACGGTTCCGACATATAGTACGCCTCTTATGCGCCTATTGCGTCATGTCAGCGGCGGGATTCTCGTCGTGTGGCTCGCCGCGCCAGTCCTGTCTTCATCGTCCGTCCGCCAGCCGCAAGACGCGCAGGCGGGTCCGCTCCCTCGTGTCTACCTGTTCGCCACCGGCGGCACCATCTCGAATCGGGACGGCGGCCGTCTGACGGTCGACGAGCTCATCAAATCCGTCCCGAACCTCGACCAGCGGGTTCGCGCCGAGGGCGAGCAGTTCTCGAACGTCTCCAGCGGCGCACTCACGCTGGAGCAGTGGCTGGACCTCTCGCGCCGGATCAACGATCGCTTCAAGAAAGACGCCGATCTGGCCGGCGTTGTCGTCACGTCGGGCACCGATACCCTCGAGGAACTGGCCTACTTTCTTCACTTGACTGTCCGGGACGAACGGCCGGTCGTCATCGTGGGCGCCATGCGAAACCCCAGCACGCTTGGTTATGAGGGGCCTGCGAACCTGGAGGACGCATTCCGCGTCGCGGGCGACCGGGCTTCGCGCGGCCTGGGCGCGCTGGTCGTCCTGAACGACGAAATCGATTCGGCCCGCGACGTCACCAAAACCGACGCGCAGCGGCTCGACACGTTCAACTCGCGCAGCTACGGCGTGCTCGGCCGGGTCATCGACCGCGTGATGTACGTCCGCAAACCGGTCAGACGGCACACCGCGCAGAGTGAGTTCGACATCACGAACGTCAAAACGCTCCCGAGGGTCGACGTGATCCTGACGTATCAAGGAGCCCCCGGGGATCTCATCAAGGCCGCGGTGGACGCCGGCGCGAAGGGGATCGTCGTCGCGGGTGCCGGCGCCGCGGCGATCAGCGGTACTCAGCGTGAGGGCATCGACTACGCGGTCGAGAAAGGGGTGTTCGTCGTCTCGACGACGCGCACCGGGAGCGGAAGCATCATGGGCGGCCGCGGCAGTACACCGTCACGCCGGATAAACGGGGACGATCTCCAGCCGGTGAAGGCGAGAGTGCTGCTGATGCTCGCGCTGACGCTCACCGACAAGCCGGAAGAGATTCAACGGATGTTCCGGGAATATTAAGATCTGGGGATCTGGGGATCTGGGGATCTTCAGATCCTCAGGTCCTCAGATCTCCAAGATCCTCAGGTCCCCCAGGCCTCAAGCGCGATAGCGCTACGATCCTCCCGTGGAGATTTCCGGGCCGTCCGACGCATGCCGGCTCTTCGTCTATCTGGCGCGTGACGCGCCGAAGGCTGTCGTTCTTCGCCGCGGGCCGACCGACTGGGCGCAGCTCAGCGTGTGGCACACGGATACGGATACCTTCGAGCACGGCCAATGGATCAAGGGACGCGTGTACGAGCGGCGGTCCGACGTGTCGTCCGACGGCGCGCTGTTCTGCGGCTTCGTGCGGCAAAGCGGCGGCCGTGCGGACAAACGTGCAGATACCTGGATCGCCGTCAGCCGTCCGCCGTATTTCTCCGCGCTGGCCGTGTGGTTCGTGGGAGGCACGTATCACACCGGAGGATTCTTCCCGGCCCGCTCGGCCCTGTGGCTGGGGTTCACGTCCGAAATTGCTCCCGATGTCGGGCACATACCGGCGTGGCTGCGAATCGTCGACGCGAAGGCGATCCCGTACGTCGATGGAACAGCGGAGTGGCCCGATCGCACCGTCCATTTCAACAGGCTCCTGCGCGACGGTTGGGAGCTTCAGGAAAAGCACCCGTACGAGACGATGTGGCGCAGGCAGCATCCATCCTCGCGATCGTTGTGGCTGCACATGGCACACTCGTATGAAGGTGCGAACGCGGTCAGCGGGCGATACGCTGTCGAGTGTTCGGTGTGGGATGACACGCGGCAACAAGAGCACACCCTCGGCGCGGCGACGTGGGCCGACTGGGATCAACGCGGCCGTTTGCTGCTCGCGCGCGACGGCAAGCTGATGACCTGGGGCCCGGATCTCGAAGCACCGCGCACGATCGCGGACCTGAACGGCCATCGACCCGATCCGCGGCCCGCGCCGGAAGGCGCAACCGTGTGGCCTGACGCGCCTGAGGAGTCCTGACGGATTCTTCCGAAAGTGGTGACGACATGACGAATACGGGACTGGCGGATCTTCGCCGTCAACTGGCCAGCACGCCCGCCGTGGTCCGGACGCTGCTGACCGGCCTCCCTGCCGATCTCCTGACGGTGAACGAAGGCGATGGCACCTGGAGCCCGTTGCAGGTGCTCGCCCATCTGGCGTGGGGCGAGCGGGACGACTGGATTCCGAGGGTCCGCAAGACACTCGAGAAGGGTGTTGCCGAGCCCTTCACGCCGTTCGATCGTGAAGCCGGATTTGCGTTGTACGCCGGCTGGCCGCTCGATCGGTTGCTCGACGAGTTCGCGCGGCTCCGGACCGCGAGTCTCGATGCGCTTGATGCATTCGCGCTCGAGCCGGCGGATCTGTCGAAACAAGGCCGCCATCCGGAATTCGGTCCGGTGACCCTGGAACAGCTCCTTGCGACGTGGGTGACCCACGATTTCGCCCACCTGGCCCAGATGGCGCGGATTCTTGCGCGTCACCACGGTCAATCCGTCGGCCCGTGGCGCAAGTACTTCAGTCTGTTGAGAGATCAGCCCTCCTAACCGTTCCCTTCCCCACATCGTCTAAGGGGAAGGCCGCATGAAACCTGCTCCGCTGCCGCTCGTTCAGGGCACGCTCGATCTGCTCGTGCTCCACACGCTCGTGGACGGGGCCATGCACGGGTACGGCATCGCGACGAAAGTGCACGAGATCACGGCCGGCGCGCTCGCGATCGAGGACGCCGCGCTCTACCAGGCGCTGCACCGCCTCGATCGGCAGGGTCTCGTGAATGCGGAATGGGGACCGTCGGAAAACAACCGGCGCGCGCGCTACTACACGCTCACCGCCGCCGGCCGGAAACGGCTTCGTGAGGAAACCGATAACTGGCGGCGCTATTCGCGCGCGGTTGAAGCGGTCCTTCACAAGCCTCGATGAGGACTGTGCGCCAACAGGATTCGCGCCGGCGTCCCTTCGGGCACGTGCGCCGCCGACCGGACGACGTGAGATCGGACGTCGACGAGGAGCTCGACGTCCATCTGCAGATGCGGCGCGACGATCTGAAAGCCCGCGGGTGGTCCGATGACAGCGCTCGCCGCGAAGCGCTCCGGCAATTCGGCGACCTCGAGGCCACTCGCGAATATTGCCGTCGGCAGGGCGATGAAAAGGAGAACACGATGCGGCGGAGGCTGATGCTCGAGGACCTCGCGCAGGATTTTCGAATCTGTTTCCGAGGGCTGCGCCGCGCGCCGATGATGACGCTGACGATCGTCGCCACGGTCGGTCTCGGCATCGGTGCCACGACGGCGATCTTCAGCGCGATCAACGCGGCGCTCCTGCGACCGCTCCCCTACGCGAATCCGGGTCAGCTCGTCCGGTTTTACACCGACGCGCCGCCCAACATCTGGCGCTTTTCGCTTGCCGACTACCTGGCACTCCAGGCCCAGCAGACTCAATTCGAACAAATCGCGGGCTACTCGGACCGGTCGATGGCGTTCAACGACGGCAATTCCGCCGAGCGATTCCGCGGACGAGTCGTGACCTGGACGTACTTCGGGCTGCTCGGCATCCGGCCGGTCGTGGGGCGGGACTTCAGGGAATCCGACGGTCAGCCTGGCGCGATGCCGTCGATCATCGTGAGCCATGGCTTCTGGCAGCAGCGTCTGGGCGGACGCGAAGACGCGATCGGCCGTTCGATCCGCTTCGACGGGTCGGACTACACGCTCGTCGGCGTGCTGCCGCCTCGCGTCGGCCCGCTCGAGCAGCCGCACTCCTTCTTCGTGGCGGCCCAGTGGACGCCGCCGCCGCGCAAGGGACCGTTCATGATCACGGCGATCGGACGTCTCCCCGCCGGAGCGTCGCGAGCGGCCGCCTCGGAGGAGCTTCGCGCGATCAACAAACGGATTTTTCCAATCTGGCGCGCGTCGTACCAGGACGACAAAGCCACCTGGGCCATGATGGATCTGCGCTCGTACATCGTCGGCAACGTCGGGGCGATCGCGGGGCTGGCGCTGTCCGCCGTCGCGCTGGTGTGGCTGATCGCGTGCACGAATGCGTCGAACCTGCTGATCGCGCGCGTGACCAGCCGCCGGCGGGAACTGGCCGTTCGCACCGCGCTCGGCGCCTCGCGCGGACGCGTGGTGCGGTACCTGCTGGCGGAGAGCACGCTGCTCGCGCTGGGCGCGGCGGCAGTTGGAATCGCGCTCACCTACGCCGGCATCGCGCTGCTGCGCAATTTCGGCGCGACCTACTTCCCGCGTACGCAGGAAGTCGGCATCGACGGGGCGGCCGTGGCCGTCCTGGCGTTCCTCACGATGGGAAGCGCCGTGCTCTTCGGGCTGATTCCGGCGATTCACGGCGCGGGCGGACCGCCGCACGAGGCGCTCCAGTCGCTCGGACGCTCGACGACCGGCAGCGTGGCGGTGCGCCGCCTGCGGCGGCTGCTCGTCGGCACGCAGTTCGCGATCGCGACGCCGCTGCTCGTCGGCGCGGGACTCCTGACCGTCACCCTGGGCGCGCTTGGGCGAGTCGAGCTGGGGTTCGACACCGGCAACATGATCAGCGGCGCGATTCAGCTGCCGGTTCCGCAATATCAGCAGCCCGAACGCGCCGCGGCGTTCTGGGACGAGCTGCGCCAGCGCGTCGCGGCCATTCCAGGCGTCGCCGGCGTCACGTTCGCGGATGGCCGTCCGCCAGTCGAAGTGGGCAACTTCAACAACTTCGACCTCGAAGACAGGCCGGCGGGGCCGGGCAAGTCTCAGCCCGTCACGCCGTGGGTGAGCGTCACCCCCGAATACTTCCGCGTGCTCGGGCTGACGCTCTTACAAGGCGAGATCTTCGATGAGAGTGAGGGCCGCAAGGAAGCGCTGGAGGTGATCGTCGTCGATCGGGCGTGGGCAAAGCGCTTTTTTCCAAACGAGAGCGCCATCGGAAAACGACTGCATCAAGGCGGCTGCACCACCTGCCCCTGGACGCGCGTCATCGGCGTCGTGAGCGAAGTGAAATATGCCGGACTGGATGCGCCCGACGAGGGCACGGTGTACTGGCCGCTCGGACCGCAGGAACGCAGCCGGTTTCTGATCCTGCGCACGCGCACCGACCCGTCCGCCGTGCTCCCCGCGGTCCGGCAGACCATTCGCGATCTCGACGCCGGCCTGCCATTCTCGACGGTGGCCACGATGGACGAACTGGTCACGCGATCGCTGCAGACGCCGCGATCGTTGTCCGTGCTCGTCGGCAGTCTCGCTGTCGTCGCGCTGCTGCTGTCGCTCGTCGGCATCTACGGCGTGATGGCCTACTACGTCGA
Source organism: Acidobacteriota bacterium (assembly GCA_050264575.1). Taxonomy (GTDB): domain Bacteria; phylum Acidobacteriota; class Vicinamibacteria; order Vicinamibacterales; family SCN-69-37; genus DASQFI01. The sequence goes on from JBLNGH010000334.1 coordinate 17,750, forward strand.
GCAGCACGCGAAGGACATCGGCATTCGCGTCGCGCTCGGCGGCAGTCGCGCCGACCTGATGCGACTGGTCGTCGGCCAGGGGATGAAGGTCGTCGCGGTCGGAATCGTGGTCGGACTCGTGGCCGCATTCGGTGTGACCCGGCTGATGTCGACGCTGCTGTTCGGCGTGACGCCGTCAGATGCGCTCACATTCGGATCAGTGACGCTGGCATTACTGACGGTCGCGTTCGTCGCCTGCTTCGTTCCGGCGCGGCGCGCGATTGGCGTGGAACCGTCGACGGTTCTACGGAGCGACTAGCAGGCCGCTGACGCGGCCTGAACTTCGAACGTAGAACTTAAGACTTAATCTTAGAACTTGAAGAACAAAGCGTTACACCGAAGTGAGAACGGGTCTAGCCCGCCCCTTCGATGACCGTCCGGTAATTCGCTTGATGAGCACGGAGCGGCCCGCTTTGGCCTCGCCGGACTTGTCCAGAAACTCGAGACCGACGACGTACCGGCCCGGCACGCGGCCGGCTGCGGTGCGCTGATGTTTGACGGTGGCGAGCACGATGATCGAGATGCTGTCGCCGAGCGCAAACCGGAACTCGTGCGTCTCGCCGGGTCGCAGCGGAATGCTCGTCTCGATGCTGAAACCGCCGATGCTCAGGTCCTTGACGACGACGGGCGAATCGAACGTCAACGGCTGACCCGTTACCTGGCCGAGCAGCTCGACTCGGGGGTAGCGGCGGCGTTCTTCCGGGCGGCCGGTGCGCGGAGACTTCTTGGCACGCATCACTGACCCTTATCGGCGGCGACTCGGCTGGACTCCACCTGCCAAAATTGCAATCGGGCAGGCTGAGAAAGCCAGCAACCTGAAGTCAGAAGGCTAAAGGCACAAGTCAGAAACGAAAACTTGCGTCAGAATTTTCATTCTTTTCTGACTTTGCCTTTTTGACTTTTGACGTAGGCAACCCTGCTAAGAGATCGTCGTCCCGAACACCCGTCCCACGGCCGCTGTGGCGGCCATCGCGAGCGTGCTCCAGAACGTGACGCGCGCGGCCCCGGCCCACGCGCTCGCGCCGCCTGCGCGGGCAGCGAGCGCGCCCAGGCCGGCGAGAAAGATGAGGGAGGTGCCGCCGACGACATAAATCAGGTGTCCCGCCGGCGCGAGCATCACCGTGAGAATCGGGAGAGCGGCGCCGAGCGCGAAGCTGCCGGCCGAGGCCAGCGCCGCCTGAAGCGGACGGGCCGCGAGCATCTCTGATAATCCCAGCTCATCGCGAGCGTGCGCGCCAAGCGCATCGTGCGCCATCAGCTGCTGCGCGACGGTTTTCGCCAGCTTGGGCTCGACGCCGCGATCGATATAGATGGCAGTAAGTTCCTGCTCCTCGCCCATGCGGTCGTCGGCCAGGTGCTGGCGCTCGAGCGCGAGATCGGCTCGTTCGGTATCCGCCTGCGAGCTGACCGACACGTACTCACCCGCAGCCATGGAGAAAGCGCCGGCGACCAGCCCGGCCACGCCAGCGAGCAGAATGCTCCCTCGACTTGCCTCGGCGGCCGCGATGCCGACGACGAGGCTGGCAGTTGACACGATGCCGTCGTTGGCGCCGAGGACCGCGGCGCGAAGCCAGCCGATGCGGCCCGTGAGATGCCCCTCCCCGGGCTGTCTCCGTAAACGCGTCAGCGTCGGGATGTCGACGCGAGACGTCGGACCAGTGCGAGACGTCGGCCCGGCGGACGACGTCGGACCAGACCGAGGCATTTAGGCGCCGCCTTTCGCCGCCGCCTCGACGTCCGCTCGCGTCAAGGGACGATCGGGGTTCGGTGGATGCGCGGGAATCCACGTCGTGTAGTCGATCTTGAGACGAGTCAGCGTATCGACCGTGGCCTTCAAGGCCGGCAACTGAGCGGGCGTCGGATTCACCGCGGTGATATCCGCCGTCCAGACGACTTTCTCAGCCGGCAGAAAGACGGCGATCAAACCGTCGCTGTGCTCGTTGGGAATGCGATGGAGCTCGACGATCTTGCCGTTCGTGCCTTTCCGCACGTCGCGATCGCCGACAGCTTCAACGACGTTCGTCCGGCGATTCGAGACTTTCGAGAGGCTGTCGCCAATCAGCGTCCGCGGGCCGGCGAGCAGCCGCTCGAGCACCGGCTCGTTGTTGCGGTGCGTGAGTATCATGGCGCCTTCCGCGGCCGCGGCGCCCAGCCCGCCCGCATGATCGAAGTGCGGATGGGAGTTCACGACAAAGCGAACCGGCTTGTTCGGAATCGCTTTCTTGGCCGCCGCCATCACGTCCATTCCGCGCGCATCGTTCTGTCCGCTTTCGACGACGAGGATGTGATCGCCCATGTCGATCGCGAGCGACGTGTAGTTGCCGCCGATCTTGAAGACGCCGTCGCCGATCTGCTCGGCTTGCGGAGGTCCGGCCGGGGCCGCCGGAGCAGCAGCCGGAGGCGCGGGCGGGGCGCCAGCAGCCGGGGCGCCGGCGCGGCCCGGTGGCGGCGGAGGCGTGAGCAGCTCGGTGAGGTTCGATGGATTCGGTGTGGCCGCGGTGATCGCCGCGTCGAACGTCTGCACTCCGGCCTGACGCTGGACGATGCGCGCCGGCACCTGCACGCCATTCATGTTCTGGTAATTCGAGTACTCGAATTCAACGAGCAGGTCGCCCGCGACGGCGTGCTCCACGCGCGTCTCGACCTTCGTCACCATGTTCTGGCTGTCGAGGTAACCGGTGACGACGTAGGGTTGGCCTGACGGCGACTTGAAGTTCGCCGGCGAGAACGACACGAGTTGCTGACCGCCCTGCTGACGCACGGTCGCGTTCCCCGCCCCTGATGCCGCCTTCAAGAACCCCCAAGGGGTCGTCCACACGTTCAGTCCCTGGGCCCAGATGGTGCCGGCCTGCGTGCCCGTGATGTTCTGGTTGAAAACGCCCGGCGTTGGGGGCGGCGCGCCGGGCACCGTCGGCGGTTGCGTCGGCCCGGTCGCGCGCGAAGCCAACGAGGCTGGATCGGAACTCTGGAAGTTGATCGTTCGCGTGTACGCCGTGATCAGCGTCAGATTCACCGGCCCCATGGGCTCGCCAATGCTCTTGCTCTGGCCGAAGGCGCCGTTCCGCGCCGTGCCCGAGTAGGTGATCGACTTCAGCGTGTCGACACCCATCGCTTTCGACGCGGCGGTCACGATCGAGCCGGCATTCTGTGCAGGAATGCCTGTTGAGCGGAACGTCAGCAGCAGCGCAACAACCGTCAGATTTCTCGCGAGCATACGTGCCTCCAGCGTATTTGCTTTGCGAAGTGCGAATCATATACGCGAGTTGCGATGGTGAAGGGCGAGGAAATGATGCACGTGCTGCCGCCATGTCGAGCCATTTGATATCGCGCCACGGCCGGCCGTGGCCTCTCGCTCGAGAATTTCGTCCGCTGGCCGAATCGTTCGGAAAGAGCCGCGTCCCGAAACGGCACGGCGCTTGAGTCACCGGCTTCGTTCGCCAGGAGGTTGCAATGTCGCACCGGCGGTCATCCCAGGGCCCGTTCCAGGAATGCGGCTGAGGGATGGCTACGTTCGCGACCTGGCGCGTCAGGCCTACTTCTGGGCCTGGCCGATGGTCAATGTCTACAACCGGCTGCTCGCGTACGAGAGCTCCCGGGGCCGGGCCTCGCCGGCGGTGTGCTGCCGGTCGGGCCGCCGAATCACCTCAGTATGCTTCATGACTACATCGAACCCTCCGAGCGGGCCGTCGCCTGTCCTAACCAGGACGTCGTCTATGGGCAATGCGTGCTCGCCCTTGACCGCGAACCGGTTGTGGTGCAGGTTCCGGACTTCGGAGGTCGCTTCTGGGTCTACCAGATCGTCGATCAACGTACGGACGGATTCGCCACGATCGGGAAGATGTACGGCACGAAACCCGGCTTCTACCTGCTCGCCGGTTCCGACTGGAACAAGGGGACGCCGAGAGGCATCAACCGCGTGTTCCAGTCGACCACGAAGCTCGGCATGTTCATACCGCGTGTCTTCATGGACGACACGCCAGAGGACCGTGTTGCGATTCAAGAGGTCATCAACCAGATCGATGCCTATCCGCTCTCGGCGTTCGACGGCAACGCGATGGTCGCTCACCCTGTACAACGAGCATCACTTCTTCCATCCCAACGACCTCAAGCGCTACTCGCTCGGCACCAGGAACAACAAGACCCTGCAGCGAGGTTCGGATGGATCGCTCACGCTGTACATTGGGGCGACACCTCCATCTAACGATCTAAAGTCGAACTGGCTGCCGGCGCCAACCGGCGAGTTCTGACTGTACGTGCGCTCGTACTGGCCCGAGGCCGCGATTTCCGAGGGACGCTGGACGCCGCCGGCTGTAACTGTCGGCTAGAGGCAGATGCGCCGCATGACAGGTCAATGCGAAAGCACATCTTCAATGCCGGAAAGCGTCGGAGAGCGCCACTTTTCTTGTCCATCAGGATTCGGAATCGCCGTGCCAGGTGACATCGATTTCAGAGCATTTGCAATCGAGATATCCTGCACGGCGGCCGATACCCCGCTTCCGAGTCTCCTTGGATACACCACCTGCGCCTTGGCTCGATCGATCGGAAAGGTCGCGATCTTCTCCAATTCCATTCGCTTGAAGTGACTTGCGGAACATGTTCCCGGCGACCGTAGCACCCACAGCATCTCACCCCGGAGCGATTCCGGCGTCGGCTTTTCGGTTCTTGTTTCGGCGAGTACCGCCGGCCGGTACCACGACAGGAACTCGAAGGCGCGGCCGCAGTCAAGAATCACGATCGCTCCCCAACCGTTCTGCATCCACGGAACGGGTCCGTTCTTCGAGTAATGGATGTTCCGCTCTTTGGAGGGAAAGTACGGATTGATGTTTTGCCCGTCGCACGTCGGGTAGACGAACACGTCGCCGACGTCCATCAAGAGCGGTTGGGGGCTGCGGATGACTTTTCGTGGTTTGACAGGCACACGAGTGTCAACGACTCGTGCCCGAACCCCGTCGAGCACTCTTCGCCTCTTGCGCAGCTCTCCTTCCTTCATGCCCCGCCGTTCAAGCGCTGCGATGTCCGTACCACCGTCAATAATGGCGAGCGCTTTTTCGCGGACCCGGTCATTGGCGACGCTCTGCCTCGCAAATTGATCGGCCACCACGAGCCAGAACGTCGTGTGCTCATCGTCGGCCGGATTGTTCGCCGCCGCGGGCGCCGTCGCGGACAGAATCTCCACGAGTTTGTCGGCGTCGAACGGGAGTCGCAAGACCGCTCGCACCGTCGCGCGCAGGTCCATTCCGAAATCATCGGAGTACAAGCCGGTCCCGAAAACGCCCACGGCCGGAGATTATCGTGGTTCCTGAATCGTGGTCGTGAACGATTTCGGCTATCCGAAGTGAGACCATCCTCGCCGCTTGATACGATCCTGGTGACTCGTATGAAGAAGTCCGTCCCTGCACCACGGACGATCCGACGGATTGCGGCACGACGCGTGTTCGAGTCGGCTGACGGGAAGCTGGTCGTGCTCACGATTGGCGTGCCGGAGTCTGTTCCCGGTTGGGATTGGGGATGCGCGCTCCAGATCACGGGGTTGAACACTCACTTCCGCCGGCCACGCTACATATTCGGAATTGATGGTCTTCAGGCGCTGCACCTCGCCATGAAGCTCGCCGGTGCGGAGCTTGAAGACCACGAGCAAAAGCTGACTTACTTAGGTCGGCAAGGATACTTGGGGATGCCCAAGTTCCTACCCGAACTACCCATACCCCACCAGCATCGACTCGAAGCGATCGTGGAGCGTGAAACATCCAGGTTCTGGCATCGTGTAGAGCGTCAGAAAGCGAACACTTCAAAACTATTGAAGGGCCGCAAACGGACGAAAGCTGGCTGACACGAACTGACCATGCGTTTCATTCGATTCGTCGTCGCGCGGCAGTCACCGAGCCTTCTCGGACACCCAGACAGGTTGATTGGAGAACTGTGGCTTTCATTCGAGTCGGGTTCTTCGAGAACTTCAAGAGCGCTGACACCCTCCTGATCGACGCCGATCACGACGGTCTACACGTCTTGATCGCATGGCTAAAGGAAGCCATCTCATCGCGCCGGAAAACCACGATCAGCGATTGTCCCGGGGCCGTTGTGGAGGCAGGGCTGCAGATCGAACTGCGCCGAAATCGCGGACGCGAATCAATTCTTTGTCGCAATGAGGTACAGCCGGCGCGCGGTGGCCAGATACAGCACATCGCCGACGAGCGCCGGAGGCGAATAGAGCGGCGCATCCATCTCGATCTGCGCCAGCACTTGCTTTCGCCGTCCGGCACGAAGAACGGTCACGGTGCCGTCAACGTTCCCGGCGTAGAGCCGGTCGCCGGCCAGCAAGAGGCTTCCCCAGATGGCGGCGTCCGTTTCGTGCTTCCAGACGTGGGCGCCGGTCGCCGCGTCCAGACAATGAATCGTTCCGCCCAGGTCCGCAACGTACAGGAGACCGTCGTGCGCAATGGGCGTTCCCACCACGCGACCGACCTCGCGAGAAGTCCAGAGGAGCCTGCTCTCGGTGACGTCTCCGTGGCCGTTGGGACTGATCGCGTGAATCAGTGAGGGTCCGTTGCCGTGCCCGGGACTCTGTCCCATCGCCACGAAGACGCGGCCGTCGGCGAAGACCGGTGAAGCCATGATCGAGCCGCGCGAAAAGACCCGGGGTCGCGGAAGCCAGCGGGCGTCCTTCGGGTTGCCGTCAAATCGCCAGATTTCGTGGCCCGACGCCGCGTCGTAGGCGCGCAGCCAACCATCTCCTCCGCCGAAGAGTACCTGGATGCGCCCGTTGACATTGGCCGCCACCGGGCTCGACCACTGGCCGTGCAACACCTGCCCGCCCGCGCCGATGGCGCGCCAGATCACGTCGCCCGAACGCTTGTCCACCGCGATCAGACTCGGGGCGCGGGGCGATGGGACGCGCGTGTGGCCTTCATTCTGCCCGTTGGAGGTCGAGACCATCAGCAAGTCACCCAGCGGCAACACTTCGCTATTGGTGGCTTCATGCGGAAAGACACCCAGGCGGCCACACATGTCCAACTCCCAGACGATGTCGGCCGCAGCGTTGTCCTGGAAGATCTCGTCGCGATACGGACCATTGTTCTCGCCATCACGGAAACCCCGGGTGTCGAGGCAACGGAGCTGGCACTCGGCGGTGACGTAGTACAGCCGGTTCCCTTCCACATACGGCGTGCTCGTCGTCGACGGCAACAGAAACTCTCGCAGACCCCGCTCGACTCGCGGGGCCACGTCCTGCCAGAGAAACTTGCCGTCCTTCGCTTGCAACGCCACGAGGACGCCGGCTTCTTCCTGGTAGGCGGGGTTCATGTGCTTTGCGTTGTCGGTGCCCACATAGACCGTCTCGCCGACAACCACTGGACGACCAAACGTTTCGTTTCCCAACTCGACACTCCAGACAATGTTGCGACCGGTGGTCGTATCCCAGTCGACCGGAGGATTTCCCGTTGGGACGACCGTCGTCAGAAGTGAGGGCGCGACGGAAGGCGCGGGCACGACGTGTGATGCGACAGGCTCTCCGGACTTGACTCCAGCGATTCGACTCAACGCCCACTCGGCTTCATTGCGCAGTGTGGGATCGTCTGCTGCCGCCTTCAGCGCCTGTTGAACCGACTCTGCCTTCGATCCGATGCTTCCCAGCGCGCCGGCCGCGAAGATGCGCACGTAGAGGAATTCATCCTGCAGAGCTTCGATCAACTGCGGCACGGCAGACTGCGCGGCCGGGCCGATGCTTGCAAGGGCCTCACACGCCGCCCATCGAACACCGGGAACGGGATCGCCAAGGGCTGCTGCCAAGGCGTTTGTCGCCCTGGCCGCATTCGGACCGATGGACGCCAAGGCCTCTGCCGCGTAGATGCGGACGTATGGATCCGCGTGCGAAAGCGTATTGACGAGCGCCGCTACCGAAGGACTGGCCCTGCTGCCCAACGCACCCAGGGCGCGTGCCGCATCGCCCGCCACGATCGAATCCTCGTCTCCGAGCGCCCGCCGCAACGCCGGTTGAATCGATTCTGTATGGGGCGCGAAATCAATCAGGACATCGACGGCGCTGCGCCGGATGGCGTCCAACTCATGGCGCAGGAGCTCCACGAGCAGCGGAATGGCAGGAGGACCGATCCGCCGGATGATTTCAAAAGTCACCACATGCAGGTCTTCATGCTCAGGGGTGAGGAATCGTCTCAGCAAAGGAAGCGAACGCCCTGCCCCTCGGACCAGGGCGGCTTCCGCGGTTGCGCGAACCTTCAGGTCCTTGGCGAGCAGGCGATTTGCCCAATCACGAACGGCGGCGGGGTTGCTGGGAAGACTCGCCTGCGTCTGAGGCGGCGGTGATTGGGATAGCGCGACCGCCTGGCTGAGGCCGGCAGCAAAGACTACTGCGAGCGCATGGTTCTTGATGGACGACATCACGTAGCCCCGCAGTGCTTCCCGCACATCGTGTCACGCGAGCGGCGTTTTGGCGGCTCAGTTGCTTTTGGACGGCCTGAATTCCTTGAGATCGGCTAACCCCATCCGGCGGAGCAGGTCCTGGAATTTCGGATCGTCGCGCAGGAATAGGAAAAGCCCTTCCGTGAAGTCCCTCACGGCGATGGCGCGCTGCTCGTACGCCTCCTCGAGCAACCGGAACACTTCCTCGCGTTCGCCGAGGCCCAGGTGAATGGTTGCGAAGTCTTGCGGCGACACGTATTCCGTCTTGGCGCGCTCGCGCATGGCTGCCAAGACTGCACGGGCCTCCGCGACGCGTCCGCCTGCGCCGTACGCAAACCCCAACCAAGGGAACGGGCGCGCGGGATCAGTACCCTTCTCAAAGGCCGCGATGGCCTCGCCCCATCGTAGCTGGAGGATGTGGTCATACGCGAGGACGATGTGGGCGCGGGTACGCGCGTTTGGAAACAGTTCACGCGTGCGAGCGAGCGCGTCGAGGGCTTCATCGCGCCGGCCACCGAACAGCAGCGCCTGGACGATGTCCATGCTGTAGTTCTGCGAAAGTGGATTCAGCTGCCTTGCGTGGCGCAACTGCTCGACGCACGGGTCGTACCGCCGCATGATGCACAGGTAACTGCCGTACGCGCGTCGCCCTTCCGCATAGTTCGGGTCGAGGTCGAGACTCCGCCGAAACTCGCGCTCGGCAGCCTGCCAATCCCATCGGTACCGATAGAGCACGCCTGCCAGCGACGCGTGTGCTTCCGCCAGTGAATCATCGAGGGCGAGGGCTTGCCTGGCCGCAATCTCGGCTTTCGGCATGGCCTGCGCCGGCCGGGCGAGTCCCTGCAGATCGAGTAAGCGGTAGGTGTCCGACAGGCCTGAGTAGGCAGCAGCGTAACGCGGGTCGCGTGCGATCGCCTCCTCGAAGTACTTGATGGCCTTGAGCATGCCGGCCTGCGTTCGCCGGTTCCATTCGAACCGTCCTCGAAGGTACGCGTCGTATGCGTCTGGGTTGACGGCCTGCGCGCGCCCCAGACGCTGCTGCTCGTCAGGTCGAATCTGCACGTGGACGGCTTCGGCGATCGCCAGCGCGATATCTGCCTGCAGCGTCAGCAGGTCGCGCTCATCCCGTTCGAAGGTGTCGGCCCAGAGGTGACGGTCTCCCTCCGCCTGAATGAGCCGCGCACGCACGACGACGCGATCGCCAATGCGGGAAAGGGTGCCTTCGACAGCTGCATCGACGTCCAGTTCGCGCGCAATATCCGTCAACCGCTTCGGGGCGTCCTTGTACTGCACGGCCGACGTGCGGGAGATCACCCGCAGCGTGCTGATCTGCGCGAGGTTCGTCGTGAGGGCATCGGTCACTCCGTCGACGAAGTATTCCTGCGTGGCGTCGCCGCTGAGGTTCACGAAGGGCACGACAACGAGCGAGCGGATCGCGGGTGCCTGGACGGAGAGGCCCACGCGGCCCGCAAGCCAGGTGCGGGAGGTCTCGAGCGAGACTACGACAGCCAGCCCTGCGCATGCCATGCCGGCAGCGATGACCCAGAACTTGTTCCGGCGAGGAGAGGGCGGCGCATCGATCGAGGCGATGAGCCGGTAGCCGCGGCGCGGAACCGTCTCGATGAAGCGCGGGTGCTCGCTCGAGTCGTCGAGCGCATCCCGCAACTTCTTGACGGCATTGTTCAGGCCAGCGTCGAAGTCGACGAACGTATCGGGCGTCCACAGCCGGTCACGGAGCTCCTCGCGCGTGACCACCTCCCCTGGACGCTCCAGCAGAACTTGCAGAATCCGGAATGACTGGTCCGGCAGCCGGATCGTGCGGCCGTTCTTGCTCAGCTCTGCCGAGGCATTGTCGAGCTGGAAGCCGCCGAACTGGACACGCGGCGCTGGAACAACCATGTGAAGCGCGGAAAACAGGAGTCTACACCGGGCGTTAGACAGAAATTAGGCAGAAGTCAGCATGCGGTGATGGACCTTCACTCGTCGGAACCGTAGAACGAGGGCAAGCCCCAGCCTGGAGATTTCGATGAAGAAGAGAATTGCGATCGCATTAACTGGTGCCGCGACACTTGCTGCGGTTGGACTGCAGGGGCAGGTGTCAGGAAACGCCACAAGCCAGGGACCTGGTTCGGCTCAGGTCAGGGGCTGGACTCTCGAACCGAAGATCGCATGGGCGAGTACGCGGGATGATCCAACGATCAACCCGTTTCTTGCGGGTGAGATCTACATGATGAATCCGGATCTCACAGGGGAGGAGCGCATCACGTTCACCGAGAACGCCGCCAACTTCTTTCCGACGCTGTCCCCAACGGGCAAAAGAATGGTGTTCGACAGCAATCGATTGCGGGGCACCGGACCGATCAACACGTCCGACTTGTTTCTGATGAATCCGGATGGCAGCGATGAGACCTTCCTGATTCGCGGCAGCTCCGCCACATGGTCCCCCGACGGACATCGGATCGCGTACCACGCGTCCGCCTCAGGGACTGGACGGCCGATCAGGGCGACCCCCGGCTCTCCCACGTCAGACAGCGACATCTTCGTGCTGAGCGTCGACGAGTTTCTCGAGAACGGGGAGGCTCCGGTCAACCTCACCGACAGCCCGGACTATATCGACGACGACCCTGACTGGTCACCCGACGGATCGCAGATCGTATTCACGAGGCACGGGGTGAACGACCCCCACAACAACTCCTTTACCGCCGAAATCCTCGTCATGAACGCCGATGGTTCGGAATTGACCCAACTGACCTTCAACGCCGAGGAAGAGCGCGGCCCGGCCTGGTCTCCCGATGGCAGCCGCATCGCGTACGCGTGCAGGAAAGGCGGGCCAGGACCCACAGGCGTGCCGACCTTCGAGATCTGCATCATGGAGGCTGATGGTGGCGGACAGGTGCAGCTCACCTTCGACAACGTGCCGGACTTTACGCCGTCGTGGTCGCCCGACGGAACACAGCTCGTGTTCCACCGGGAGGTGAGCGGGCTGGAGCAGCTGTTCAGGATCAACCCAGACGGCACCGGAATGACGCAGCTCACCAGCAGTCCCGGTCGAAACCTCCTTGCGTCGCAGGGTGTCGTGAAGGTGGCCGGCAAGACAAACATCGCGCAAGGTCAGCCCAGCGCGTCTCCTGACAGCCTCGGTCAGGCGAGCGGACAAGCTGCCGGGTCGGTTCCCGGCTCTTATGAGCTCTCTTTTCTGGCCCGTGTCGGCAACGTCCTTCAGCTCGTCTCGACGCTTCCCGTGCTGAGCACAGGGTTGATTCTGAGGGCGCATGTGCAGGATGCGGACGGACTACCGGCTCGAAGCGGCAGGGTGGCTTTCGAGTACTGCTCGCTCAAGGGGCTGCCTTCAAACGACATCACGCGTCCGGACGAAGCGCCCCTCGAGGCGTGTGAAACCGCGGCCGCAAGCTGGGCGCAGCTGCTCTCCATGGAGGTGAACGACCAGGGAGAGGCTTCAATGAACTTTGGATTTGTTCGGATCCCTCGGACCGTCGGCTTTCGTTTCCGGTACATGGGAAAGAGGACCGACATTGCCAGTGGTGTGAGCCAGGCACGAAACTTCACGTGGGTGCTTGAGTGAAGGGATTCGCGAAGGGCGGCGAGGTCTCCGCGGCCGGACAGAATCTGCGCAGCCGCTGTGGGAGGATCTCGGCCGCGGGTACGTCACCGGCATCGGCTACTACGTGTTCACCGGTCGCGGCCGGGACCGCATCGAGCGCGCAGCGCTCGGACCGAGCGGGCACATGATTCAGCAGTCCGGCCGCAGTCATCGAATCCTGGCGCCCAGCATCCCGGGACACGCGAAAGGTGGCTGCCAACCGAAGCTCGGCTGGGCTTTTCAGATCGTGTCTGTCCACCGTCGCGGCTTCGCCGCTATGGTGGACACCACTTCGCCTGTCAGAGGCTCCGCCGATCGGCAGTCATCCAATCCTGACGCCGAGCACTCCGGCGCACGCAAGGGGTGGCTTGCCACTCGAAGCTCGGCTGCGCTTTTCAAGAGCGAGCGAAGTGGTGGTGGACCAGACGGGAGTCGAACCCGTGACCTCATGAATGCCATTCATGCGCGCTCCCAACTGCGCTACTGGCCCACATCGGGACGAGGCGAAATTCCGATTATAGAAGCGTGTTCGAACGCCGTCAAAGAACGCAGTCGCGGCGTTTCGGACGAGTCAGACGCCTTTCAGTTCGAAGCTTGAAGTTCGAAGTTCAGGCCGCGTTCTTCAGCGGCCTGACAGCACGGCGTGGATGATGCCCGCCATCCGATCCCAGGCCTGCTTCTCGGTCGCCAGTTGCCGGCGGCCGGCGGCGGTGAGCGCGTAGAAGCGCGCTTTCCGGTTCGAGTCCGTCGTGCCCCAGCTGCCGCGGAGCAGGCCACGCTGTTCGAGGCGCATCAGCGCCGGGTACAGCGTGCCCATGTTCAGCTGCAGGGCGCCGTTCGAGACCTGTTCGAGCCGCGCGGCGATCGCATAGCCGTGCTGCGGGCCCATGGACTCGAGCGTTTGCAGGACCAGCAGATCGAGCGTGCCCTGGAGCACATCCGCCTTCGACGCGTCTCTATTAGACACACTAATGGAATACCACCGATCGTATTAGAGGGTCAAATAGAGAGACGCGTCAGCCCGAGCGGCGGCGGATCGCGAGCGGCTTCCGCCGGGCCGGCAGCGATCGGCTGGAGAGCAGATCGATGAACGCGTCCACGTGGGCGACGCTGCCGGCCGCCTTCAGCGTGGCGGCATGCCACCGCCGGCGGATCCCGCCCGCGGTGATCGGGATCGCCCGCACGTCGCCCGCGCGCAGCGCCGGCTCGACCGCCCAGGTCTGCATGACGCTGATGCCCAGGCGCGCTTTGACCATCTCGAGAATGGCTTCCGTCAGCATGACGAACGAGACGCGCTCAGGCACGACGCCGGCGGGCCGCAGCACCCGCTGAATCGTGAAGTTGTCGTCCGGCGAGCTGGAGTAAAGGATCAGCCGCTCCTGGGCGAAATCCTGCGGGCGTACGAACGCGCGCGCCGCAAACGGGTGATCCGGCGCGACGATGGCCGCGTGCTCGTCCTCGAAGAGCGGCCGCACGCGAACGTGCTCGTGGCGGACGGGCTGAATCAGAATCGCGACATCCAGCTTCCCCTCGAGGAGCGCTTCCAGCGGACGCTGCGTACAGTCGACCGCCAGCGACACCTCGATGTCGGGGTACCGGCGGCGGAAGACCTCGGCGAGCGGCGGCAGCCAGTGATACCCGGTGTTGCATTGCGCGCAGACGCGCAGGACACCGCCGTGACGAGTCCCCAGCCGCCGGATGTCTTCCTCGCTCGCCTGGATGTCGTCGAGCACTCGACGGGCGGTCAGAAGGACCCGGTCGCCCGCGGCCGTCGCGACCATGCGCTTGCCGACGCGGAGAAAGAGCGCGGTGCCGAGCCGGTCCTCGATGGCGCGCAGCCGGTGGCTGATGGCCGATTGTGTCCGGTGCAGCGCTTCGGCCGCCCGCGTGACGCTGCCGGACGCGGCAATCGCCGCGACCATCTGCAGATCGGGGATGTCAAGATTCATGACAGGCATTCATGATTCCGATGAAAACAATGAGCTTCAAGTATAGCGCCCGCGCGCGTAGGCTGCGGCCATGCCGTTCACGCAACTCTGGCGCATCAGCCGCGGTCTCCGGCGGCAGCCGATCTTCACCCTTGGCGTCGCCTCGGTGCTCGCGCTGGCAATCGGCGCGAATACCGCCCTGTTCGCGCTCGTGCACGCGATTCTCATCCGGCCGCTGCCGCTGGCCGACCCGGATCGCCTGATCACGGTCTCGATCGTCCGGCCGGGAACCGACCGCCAGCCGCTGTCGCTCCTCGACCTCGCCGACTTCAAGCAGTCCAGCCGGACGGTGGATGGAATCGCGTCCCTGTTCGGGTGGAGCGCAAATCTCACGGGGCGCGGCGACGCCGAGCGGCTCACCGCGATGCGCGTGTCCGCCGACTACTTCGAGATCACCGGCGCGCAGGTGGCGCTCGGCCGCGCGCTGCAGTCGTCCGACGAGGGGCATTCGTCCGCGCTCATCAGCCATGGCATGTGGCAACGCCGGTTCGGCGGCGGGCGCGACGTGCTCGGACAGTCGATGGTCCTGAACGGCGACGCGTTCACCATCGTCGGCGTGCTGCGGCCCGATTTCGTCTCCGTCATCCGCGACGTGGACGCGGTCGTCCCGTACTCTCCGGCAACGGACCCGCGGCGCAGCAACCGGGCATCGGCATTCCTGCGCGTCATCGCACGTCTGAAGCCCGGCGTGGCGATGGAGCAGGCCCAGGACGATCTCGCCGCGATCGGCAGGCGCCTGCGCGACGACTATCCCGATACCCACGCCGCCGACACCGGAATCCGGATGGTTTCCCTGCACGAAGAACTGACCGGCCGGTCCGCACCGATGCTGCGGATGCTCCTCGGTGCGGTGGTGCTGGTCCTTCTCGTCGCCTGCGCGAACATCGCCAGCCTGCTGCTCGTCCGCGGGACGGCCCTTCAACAAGAGCTTGCCGTCCGCGCCGCCCTCGGCGCCTCACGTAGACGCATCGTCGGACACGTCCTGGGCGAAGCCGCCGTCCTCGGCGTTGCCGGCGGCGCGCTCGGCCTCATCGTCGCGCGCGTGCTGATCGATGCCCTCACGTCAGCCGGACCTGCGGCGCTGCCGCGCGTGCCCGAAATCGGCATCAATCTGACGGTCGCGTTCTTCACGCTCGCGGTGTCGCTCGGGGCCAGCCTCATCGTCGGCGTGGTGCCGGCGGTCCAAGCGTCACGCCGGAACCTGCGCGGATCGCTCAAGCCGGGCGATCGCGCCTCGAGCGGCGGCGGCGCCGGCCTTCGCGCGGCGCTCGTGTTCGCCGAGGTCGCGCTGTCGACGGTCCTGGTCGTCACCGCGGTCCTGTTGACGCGCAGTTTTCAACAGGTGCAAGCAGTCGATCCGGGTTTCCGGCCGTCGCAAGTCCTGACGATCCGGCTGTCTCTTCCCCGCGCGCAGTACAACGGGCACGCTCCGATTGAGCATTTCATCGATGAGGTACAGCCGAGGATCGCGGCCATTCCCGGCGTCCGTGCTGTTGCCGCCGCCAATGTCGTGCCGATGAACGGCTACCTCGCGACGACGGCGTTCTATGTGAACGGCGTGATCGCCACGAATGCGCCCGAGGCGCACTACCGCATGATCACGCCGGATTATTTCCGGACGCTTCGCATCGGCGTCCGCAGCGGCCGGACGTTCAACGCCGCGGATCGCAGCGGATCGATGCCGGTGGCGATCGTCAACGAGGCGCTGGCGCGGCAGTTCTTCCAGGGCCGCACCCCGCTTGGCGAGCGGATGCGTCTAGACGATGGCGAGAAGGTGCCACGGGAAGTGCAGATCGTCGGGGTCGTCGGCGACGTGAGGCACTTCGGGCTCGACAAGGAAGCCACGATCGAGGTCTACGTCCCGATCGGGCAGGTCCCCGATCCCACGACCATCTGGCTCGCGAACAACATGTATTGGGTCGTCCAGACCGACGGCGCGCCGCTCGCGGCCGCCCAGGCCATCCGCCGCGAGTTCGCCGCGGTGGATCCCGGCGTGCCGGCGTCGTTCGTTCGCAGCATGGATCAATGGATGAGCACGACGCTGGCCGCGCGGCGATTCAACCTTCAGGTCGTGGGGGCCTTCGCGGCGATCGCGCTCCTGCTCGCGGTGATCGGCGTCTATGCCGTGTCGGCTTTCGCGGTGACGGCGCGGACGCGCGAGATCGGTATCCGGGCTGCGCTCGGCGCATCCCGCCGCGACGTAATTGGGCTGGTCCTGCGGACCGGTCTCTCGCCCGCGATCGTCGGGCTCGCGGCCGGATTGATCACCGCCGTGCTCTTCGCGCCCACGCTTTCAGGACTGCTCTTCGGCGTAGCGCCTCGCGATGGAGCCTCGCTCGCGATCAGCCTGGCGACGCTGGCCGCCGCGGTCCTCTTCGCGAATGTTGTCCCCGCGCAACGCGCCGTCAGGATCGATCCGATCGTCGCGCTTCGAATCGAGTAAGACGACGTCATCCCTTGTAGAAGCCGACTCCGCAGTTCTGTCCGACGACCTTCGTGTAAAAGGTGTGTTTTTCAACGGGTGTGTCCGAGCCGGGGCGAGGCCACCAGTAGGTCACCTCGTTGATCTTCCCTTCAGTCGCGCGCTCCATGATCTCTTTTCCGAGCGGATACCCTTTCTTGCCACTGATGTCCTGCAAGTGTTCACCCTTTAGATACGGATGCGCGGTGAGCACGCCGTCCGAGGCGTTGGCGCAGAACACATAGAGATCGCGGTCCTTGAAGCCGCCTTCGCCCTTGTTGAACATCTCGAGGGCTTTGTCTTTGTTCTGTTTCAGCGCGCCCACGGCTTTCTCCAGCATGGCCCTGGCTTCTTTTTCGGTGCCGAATTTTCCTTGCGTTGCCGGCGCTGACGTTGACGTGAAGAAAAGCAGAATTGCGGCCTGTCCGATGGCGACTGCGAGATTGCGTCCCATGAATTTCTCCTGGGCCAGCGAACATCAGGCTGCTGGCAAAATCCCGAACTTGAACGAGGATATTGGCCAGCATACCGCACGGATCCCCGTCAGCGGGATACCTCATCCGATCTCGTCGATCTCGTGTTGCAGCCTGCGGGCGCTGCGCTTGTGCACCCACGCCACCGTCAGGAACAGCAAGACACCAACCGCGGCAATCAGCACGGTCTGGCCCGCCGTTCGCTCGAGCGTCCGGCCGAGCAGACCGAGCGCCACCCCGGGAACGAACAACGCGAGATATCGCCACGGAGTTGCGGCCAGATCGCGATGACGCGCGAGTTGCACGCGATAGAACTCGACGGAGCTCGTGAACCCGAGTCCTGCCGGCATCGACTGCACGCGAATGCGCCCGCGAAACCAGATGACGACGTAGACGAATGCGGCGATCGTCAACAGATCACCGACCCGTTCCAGCAGAGCCGGCTCTCGCCACACCTGCCACGCCTCTACGGCAATCAGCAGCACGAACAATCCCCCGGTGAAGATGTTCGCGCGCCGCACTTTCCGTTCGAACCGCGCGGCCTTCGATCGGACCTCGTCGATGGACATGGCGCGTTCCTCCCGCGGCTGGTCCTGCCACACCGC